>RECL01000441.1 GCA_007694025.1 Spirochaetaceae bacterium | reverse complement strand
GTTGACGCCTAACGTCATTCTCTCAATAGATTTATGATCCGGTGTTCGTAAACGTTCGCCTCCCCCATAGCGCTGGACAGTTCTTCTGGGTTCGGTTACTATACCCTCATGAGCACGGCCACCACGATGAGGTCGACATCGAGACTGCGAGAAGATAACGAGCATCTGCTGAGTGAGAACAACGCGCTGAAGGCCGACATCGCCTACTGGAAGAGCCGCCATAGTGCTGCGATAGCACGTGAGCAGGCGTTACAGGAGGCGCTCGAGGACCGGGAGGCTCGCATCAAGTATCTCACCGGGCAGCTCTACGGGCGCAAGCACGAGCGTTCGGCGATAGGGTCACAGGCCGGTGAGCCGGATGAAGCAGGTGAGAATCGAAAACGAGGCCAGCAACCAGGGAGAGCGTCGACGAAACCCAGAGACCAGAGTCATCTTGCGGTAGAGGAAGAGGTGTATGACCTCCCGGACAGCGAACGGTTTTGCCCGAGCTGCGGGCTGCCTCTCCAGGAGATGCCTGACAGCGAGGACTCGACGCTGATCGAGACGCTCGAGGTCCGCGGGTATCAGAGAAAGATCCGGCGCAAGAAATACAAACGGGGCTGCAGATGTCCGGGGACCAAAGGCATCACCACAGCGGCGGGGCCGGCGAAACTGATCCCCCACAGCCGCTACGGCGCCTCGGTATGGATACACATCCTCATTCGCAAGTACCGGCTGCAGATACCGGTCGACCGGATTCTGAAGAACCTCGCGTTGCACGGGCTCTCAATTCCCAAGGGAAGCGTCGGTGACGGACTGAAGCGCCTTGCGCCGCTGTTCGAACCGGTCTACCAGGCGCTGGGGGAACGAAGCAGGCAGAGCTCGTGGTGGCAGGCCGACGAGACGAGCTGGAACGTCTTCGAGACCACCAGGAGCAAGTCCACGTTCAAGTGGTATCTGTGGGTGTTTGCGTCGTTACAGAGCGTGGTCTACGTGATCGATCCGACGCGCTCCAGCGAGGTCATTGAATCCCATCTGGGAACGGTTGTCGAAGGGATCCTGCTTGTCGACCGTTACTCGGCCTACAAGGCCTACGCGAGAAGGAACGACTCGATCGTTCTCGCCTTCTGCTGGTCGCACGCGAGGCGGGACTTCCGTGATGCCGGGTTGAAGTACGAATCGATCCGGGAGTGGGCCGACGCCTGGGTGGAACGGATCGGCGAGCTGTTTCACCACAACGGGCTGCGCATACAGTACCCTCAGGGCTCACCACAGTTCAAACGAGCCGATCGGCTGCTGCGCGAAACAGCCGCCGGGATGAAGGACGTGCTTGATAGCGAGCGCAGGAAACACAAGCTGCATCACGCGCAGCGCAGCGCTCTTTCAAGCCTTGCCGATCACTGGGACGGGCTCACGGTGTTTCTCGGTTCCCCGCAGATCCCGATGGATAACAACGGTAGTGAGCGCGTCCTGAGGACTCCGGTGGTGGGCCGCAAGAACTACTATGGCTCGGTTACCCATTGGAGCGCCCGGTTTGCCGCGGTGATGTTCAGCATCTTCGAGACCCTCGCGCTGTGGCAGATCAACGAACTCGAGTGGCTCAGCGATTATCTTCGCTCATGCGCGCTCTCCGGCGGCACGGCACCGAAGGATATCTCAGAGCATCTGCCGTGGAACATCCGAGGAGAGCGCGAACGCAGCTGGAAGTACTCGGGGCGCACCTTCAGCGAATCGGAGCTGGAGACGATGAGGGCGATCATCGATGAAGACACCACCGGCATACGAACCGCGATTGCCCGCCGCACGTGCGAACAGCTCGGATGGTACCGCGACGACGGCGAGCTGAAGACTGCGAGCATGATGCAGGTGCTTACCGCGATGGAGGCCGACGGCTTGATCGAGCTTCCCGCCTTTCGTGGTCCCACCACCCGTGTACGGGCGAAGCCGCCTGAGCACACCGAACGAACAGATGCCGGACAGCCGATCAACGCAGCGGCCGGCGAACTCGCCCGAGATCTGCGTATCGAGATCGCAGAAACCGATGAGCGCAAGGCGCTGTGGAACGAATACGTGGACCGCTATCACTACCTCGGCTACAGCCCCATGGCGGGCGCCCAGCTGAAGTACCTTGTCTACTCAGGCGACCGGCTGCTCGCGCTGCTCGGTTTTGGCGCTTCGGCCTGGAAGATCGCTCCGCGGGAGTGGTACATCGGATGGTCGGCTGAAAAGCGCGAAGAGAACCTGAAGCTGGTCGTCAACAATGCGCGATTCCTCATCCTGCCGTGGGTCACCTCGAAGAACCTCGCCTCGTTGTTACTGTCTCGAGTGACCGCACGGTTACCCGAGGACTGGATGCAGCGCTACCGCTACAAGCCGGTGCTCCTGGAGACGTTTGTTGAAAAGAAGCGGTTCACCGGAGCAAGCTACCGCGCGGCGAACTGGAAACACGTCGGTGCCACCAAGGGTCGCGGAAAGATGGACCGCTTCAACGAATCCGCGCTCCCGGTCAAGGACATCTACCTCTATCCGCTACACGAAGAGTTCAAACAACTACTGTGTTGAGCGCCCAAGACCCCGATGGGGGAGGCGAACGTTTACAATCAACGAGACGTACCTCTATGCACCATCCATAAAAGACCGCGCCCAGGAGGACTCGAACCTTCGATGTTGTGCGCGAGCGTATCATGGCCAGCTGTTCGCACACGTACTCGGGGCCTGTGACGTTTGACGTCTGGAGTACCGGCATCGGCACTCGCCCGATCGTGTCGCGGACCGGCGTCGCGGCTGCGGGTGTACCGGTTGAGGACCTGGTCGGCCTCGGGTACAACCGGCGGTTCGAGAAATCCGACGGCCCGGTCGATTCGCAGATCCCGATCCTGTGTATCGATGCGACCGAGACCGAGCTCTCGTCGCACGCGGCGATGTGCATCAGATGATCTCGACGCAGGAGAACCCGAAGGGCGCCACGATCATCGGCCGTGTCGGCGCTCTCCGCAGAGTACTTCACCGAGTACGGACCGATCGTTCGGAGTGAGCCGGGATGGGACGCGGTGGTTGTCGCGATGAACACGAACGGCTACAGCGGGCGACTGCAAACAGGAGCGCCCACGCCATGTCGGCGGTCGCGTCGGTCAGCACGTCGGGGGTGT
>RECL01000439.1 GCA_007694025.1 Spirochaetaceae bacterium | reverse complement strand
GGCCGCGTCGTCTACGACATCTCAAGCAAACCGCCTGCGACGATCGAGTGGGAGTGACGCCCGGGTAGTCTCGACCGCAAAGTGGGTCCGATCGGTCCCGAAAACGCGCAACGCCCTCAGCTCTCGTTCGTTAAGCCAGCGACGTCGTCAGGAGAGAGCCCGGCTAGCTCGACCACCTCCTTGACCGTCTCGCCACGGTCGAGCAGCGGTCGGGCGATCGCGAGGCGTTCTGCGGCGCGGCCCACATCTACGCGGTAGCACCCCGCTATGCTTCCGGCTACGCCGGCATGAATACCTTAGGCTCTAGCCGCTCCCTGGAGGGCTTTTTCAGCACCATGCCCAGCATCAACCGCTCCATGAGATTCGCTTCGTTCCTTCGGGCGTTGCTCGGGCACGTACGCACGCACGCCATGCAGCCAATGCATCGCTTTCTGAGTTCTGAGCTTGCGTAGGCTCCGCTGCCAGATGCGATTATTCCGATCGGACAGACTTCGCTGCACGAACCGCACTGCGTACAGGACGCGGCCAGGTACCGGGGCTTCAGCGCTGCGATATTCGGCGATTTGCTGAACATATCCAACTGTTCTTCAACATCGTCCACCGCAAGAACGCCAGATGCACGTGCGCTTTGCGACCCGAATAGCCGTGCGTTGTCCAGATCCGCCGCATCAGGCCTGTTCAATGCGACTGGGACCACTGCTGAGTAAGAGTGCTCACCGATGAATGCGCCGGCAGAGACAACCTGGAAGCCGTTGGATTCCAGCATTTGACATAGCCGCCGTAAGGCAACTCCGAAATCGCGGTTGCCATACACCGCAACAGCCGTCGCCGGGCGGCCATGCCCTTTGACGAGCGACAGAACATCCCGAGCGAGCGGGGGGATCTTGCCGCCGTACACCGGGACTCCTACAACCACATGATCGTAGTCCGCCACCAAGCGCTCTGGATCGCCCATGAAAACCGTTCGCCCATCCGGTAGGGTCAGATCCAGTACAGTCGGATCGCTATCGCTGATTCCCTGTGCAATCTCAAGGCAGACCCTGCGCGTGGTCCCCGTTGGGGAGAAACACATCACTGCAACTTTCATGCTCCACTCCTTGACGGTCTAGCCGCCCAATCAACATGACGAGTGGTCGCCGGGCTGCCTCAGAGTCTCGTCTTCGGCAGAGTAGCTAACCCACCGACTCACGACGACCTTCCTGTGATTCCTCCTTTTCGATCATCTTAAGACGCTCTACGCGTGCCATCAAGGCAGAAACCGCCTTCCGACTCCATCTTCATCAAAGATTGTGTGTTCAAGCGACGGATTCAGTAGCAGGACCACCAGAAGCCTGCATCGGTATACAATGGCAGGCGCACCACGCGTTCCTGCACGAAAACTCGGCCTCTACGACTGATCACCCCACGCTGAGCGCCGATAGACCGCCGTCCACTCCCAGGACCTGGCCGGTGATCCAGCCTGCGTCGGGGGAGAGCAGAAACGCGATCGCGGCCGCCTGATCGTCGACGGTGCCGACTCGCCGAAGCGGATGACGCGCCGCTGAGTTCTCGCGCTTCTTGTCGTTGTCGAGCAATCGCCCCGCGAGCGGGGTATCGGTGAGCGACGGTGAGACCACGTTCACGCGGACGTTCTTCGGCGCGAGTTCGGCGGCGAGCGCCTTCGCGAACCCGGTGACCCCCGCCTTAGCGGCGCCGATAGACGCGTGGAACGCCATCCCGAGCCCCGCGGCGACGCTGCTCACAAGGACCACGCTCGCACCGTCTCCGTGCGTTATTGCCGGAAGGACCTTCTGCAGCACGCGGACCGCACCGATCACGTTCACGTTGTAGTCGTGCGCGAAGACTTCGGTCTTCAGCCCGCGAAACGGAGCGAGCGATATCGTCCCCGGCGCGTAGAGCACGCCGTCAAGGCGGTCGGGGACTTCGACCGTATCGGGGATGTCGCCGGCCACGTCAACCTCGGCGTAGGTCGCGCCGGTCACCGCCGCGTCGGACGCCGACCGCCGTCCCCACACCGTCACGTCGTGCCCCGCATCGACCAGCCGATCGACCACGCCGCGACCGATTCCACTCGTTCCGCCAACAATCAGGTAGTTCATGCCTAAAATATAGGCATTGGAGATTTACGAGGCAACCAACCTGCCTCTATCAGCCGCGCGCCTCAGCGGCCGGACCACGAAACCGTTGACGCTCCGCCGCCAAGGTTTGGTATCTTATCCCCGGTAAGAGGGTGTTCCGGTGGCTGCGAATCCCTACGACACGCTCGGAGTCGGTTGTGACGCGTCCGACGAGCAGATCCGGTCGGCGTACCGTGCGATGGCAAAGCGTCACCACCCCGATAGTCGCGGTGGCGATGCCGCTGCGTTCAAGGCGGCCAACGAGGCGTACGGGCTGCTGATCGATCCTTTGCGCCGTACCGCCTTCGACCGCAAGACAGCACGCTCGGGCGACGCCTCGTCAACCGTCGATGTCCGTGTCGAACCCGGGTACGCCCCATTCTCTGCGCACCGGTCGACCCGACGCGCGCCGGTCGAACCAACCCAGGAATACCGAGTGAACCCCTTCGCGGTCGAGTACGATGTCTATCTGTCACGCGAAGAGGCAGCGTACGGCGTGACCGCAGCGATCGGCGTCGGGTCGGGCAGAGCCGTGGTCGCGATTCCACCGGGCATCCCCGACGGTACCCGTCTTCAGACGCGCCCGATCCCCGGGGTGCTCCGGCCTATCGTGCTGCACGTGCACGTACGCAGAGGGTGATACCGCATCGGGATAACCCCGCCGAAGGCGTGCTATCGATCGGCACTCTGAGCGAGCCAGTGCCGGCCCGTGTCGGTCAAGCGGTACTGCTGCAGACGGCTGGTCGGCTTTTCGGGAACCGTCATTTCGATCAGACCGGCGGCGATAGCCGGTACGAGATAGCGCTCGCGGAACGACTTCCGGTCGGTCAGACCCAACGCGGATTGCAGCGCCACGCGGTCCATCTCGCCCTTGATCGCTACCAGCAACTTCTCGACTTGGGGGGTCACCTGGGGGTCGACTTGGGGGGCGGAGGTAGTCACGGCGGCCAGAATCATCCGAAGCATGAACGCGATGAACGGTGCCGAGTCGGCCCGCCGGGAGCTCTCCTCCAGGG
>RECL01000241.1 GCA_007694025.1 Spirochaetaceae bacterium | reverse complement strand
GCGATGATCGGCACACTGTCTTGCGCCGGAGATAACATATTCCCTCGCCTGTTCTTGCTATCGTACCTGAGGCGGGGCTGACCGTCTACTGCGGTTTTCCGGGGCGTGTGGGGGCTTTTTCGACAGGAGTTGAAGCGAGCGAAGCTTTCTAGGTGATAGATGGGTAGATGCAGGCGAAAAGCGGTGGTGGTTCGGTTGGGGCTGGGGGAGCAGGGTCGGGTGGTGAGGCCGGGGGTGCGAAGGCGGCGCCCAGTCTGAGCGATGGGGAGTTTCGGGACTACCTGACTCGGGTGGCGCATGTCGGGCGCGCGGATGCGCAGGCGTACGTCGGCGCGGTGGGGGTGTTCCGGGCGATCGTGCCGCGGACGGTTGGGGGGAGGGAGGAGGCGCTCGCGGTGTTCGAGCGGGAGCTGCGGCGTCGGTATCCGGATGATCAGGTGCGCGTGGGGCTCGATGCGGTGCGGCACTACTGGTACGCGATCGATCGGACTCGGCGCGGGGCGGCGCCGATTCGGCGTCGCGATGAGGTCGAGGGGGTGATCGCGCGCGCGACGACGCTCCTGCGGCTTCAGCACAAGGCGTACCGGACGGAGAAGACCTACCTGGGGTGGATTCGTCGGTTTATGGCGTTCTGCGTCGGGACGCCGATCGACGAGCTGTCGGAGCAGCACGTGCGCCGTTACCTCTCCTACCTGGCGGTTGAGCGGCGCGTGTCGGCCGCTACGCAGGGGCAGGCGTTCAACGCTATCCTCTACCTGTTCCGCTCGGTCCTCAACAGACAGATCGACGGTGTGCGCGAGTCGATCCGTTCCAGGCGCCCACGAAGGCTGCCGGTCGTGCTCTCCCGGTCGGAGATCGACGCGATGTGCGGCCACCTGCACGGTCAGTTCCTGCTGATGGCACGACTGATCTACGGGGCCGGGTTGCGGCTGCGCGAGTGCCTCGCGCTCAGGATCAAGGACATCGAGCTCGAGCAGGGACGGATCGTCGTTCGCGCGGGCAAGGGCGACAAGGACCGGCTTGCGGTGATGCCGCGCTCGCTCCACGACGACCTGCGCGCGCAGATCGACGCGTGCCGGCGTCTCCACGCGAACGATCGCGCGCAGCACAACCCGGGTGTGCCGCTGCCGAACGCGCTCGCGAACAAGAACCGCTCGGCTGAGACCTCGTGGCAGTGGTTCTGGCTCTTCCCGTCCGATCGGATCTCGGTCGACCCGCAGTCGGGCAGAAGCTACCGCTACCACCTGCACCCGTCGGCGCTGCAGCGCCACGTCGGCGCGGCGATCAGGGCCGCGAAGATCACGAAGCAGGCGTCGGTGCATTCGCTGCGCCACAGCTTCGCGACGCACCTGATCGAGGCCGGCTACGACATCCGCACGGTGCAGGAGCTCCTCGGCCACACGAAGGTCGAAACGACGATGATCTACACGCACGTCGCCGTGAGCAACAAGCTCGGCGTGGAAAGCCCGCTCGACCGGCCGCCCGGCGACCGGTAGCGGTCTGCCGTGGCGCTTGGGACCTACCGTGGCGCCTGCGGCCTACCAGTCGTCTCCGGGCCTCGGCTCGCATTCGATGTCGGAGTCGATCGACAGGTCGGGCGTGGAGTCGGTGCGGAGGATCATGATGCCGTCGTCCTCGTCGGCGGTACGCGCGCGGCCGGTGCTCGACCGGACCCACGTCGCGCCGCGCCACCGTTCCCAGCCGAGTCGCTCGTAGAAGCGGTGTTCGCCGGTGCTGAGGGCGCCGAGCTCGTAGCGCGCGATCTCAGGGCAGAGCGCACGCATCACCGCGCTGCCGTAGCCTCGGCCCTGCTCGGACGGCAGGACCGCGACAGCCTCGACGTAGCACGCTCGAAGCTTCCGACCCGCGACCCAGAGGGGACGGGGTACGACCGACGCGTGCGCGACGATCGATCCTTCGACGAACGCGAGCGCGTGCGTCCCGCCGAGCGCGTGCGCCCAGTCCTCGGGAGCGAAATCGCCGTCGAACGCCGCTTCCATCAGCGACAGGATCTCCCGGACCAGCTCGGGACGGAGGCTCGTGCAGGTGATGATTCGTGGGTCGCTCGGCACGACGGGAGTGTAGCAGCGACCGGCGAGTGCGACCATAACCGTCGCCGTCGCCTGAGGGACCCTCGGCGCGGCCAACCGGTCCGGCGGCGGCTTGACCCGCGGCGTCGAAGCTGCAAATGTGCGGTATGACTATGAACTCGCTACGACGCGGCCGGCATGGCCGCGCTTCGACACTTATACGGTGCGGCGGACGCTGCGGGGGGCGGATAGCCGTCGCGCTGTGCATGCTGCTGTTCGTCGCGCTCGGCGCGGTCGCGACCGGTACGGTCGAGGAGCGCGGGCCGGGGGCCGGGCAGGCTTCGCGGCCGCTCACGATTCTCTACCCGCAGGCGATCGCGTCGGTGCCGGTGCTCGACCTGATTGCCCGGTATCCCGACGAGTATCGTGGAGAGTCGTTCAATGATCACGCGCAGGCGCTCGCCCGGCTGATCAACGGAGAGGCCGATCTCCTGTTCACCGGCTTCACGCTTGGCTACTCCAGGTACGCGAGCGCGGGCGATCTGGTGCACGTAGTCACGCCGGTCTGGGGCGCATCGGCGCTGATGACCGCGCGGCAGACCACCGACCTGTCGTCGCTTGCCGGCGGGACGATCTACGCGCCGTTTGAAGGCAGCCCGATCGACGTCTACCTCCGCGCGCTGCTCGCCTCGCGCGGGCTTGCCGGATCGATCCGGATCGCGTACGCGCCCTTTCCGCAGGCGGCCGCGCTCGTGGTCGAAGGACGAGCCGATGCCGCGGTTCTGGCCGAACCGATCGCGAGTCGACTGGAGATCGCCGGGCAGGCGTTCCGGTACCACAACATCCAGGAGGGATGGGCCGAGGTGTCGGGCGGCGAAAGGCGCAGCCCGCAGGTCTCGATCTTCGCGCGGCGTCGCGACGCGTCCGCGCTCCACTCCGAGTGGGCGCTCCTGGCCCGGCGCGTCGCCGCGATAGTAGAGGAGCTTAACGCCGACCACGCGCGCTTTGCCGCACAGTACGCGGATGCGCTCGGCTTCCCAGTGCCGGTCGTCGAGCGCGCGCTCTCCAACGCGCTCTTTGACGCACCCGATGCGGCTGAGACGGTTCGGATCATCGCCGACTACAATCGCGTCATGGGGCTTGCCTCTCCGTCGCCGGAGTTCTACGCTTCGGTCGAATGACGCACCGAAGCGCCGGTAGAATCGCAGCGATAGCCGCCTACGCAGGCGGATTCGTCGGCTTCCTCCTGATCTGGTGGGGCGGAAGCTACCTGATCGGCCCGACGGTGCTGCCGCCACCCCGACCGGTACTCGCCTACCTTGCCGAACCGGGCGTGATGGCCCGCTTCTTCGCGCAACTCGGACGCACGGTCGGGCGCGGACTCGCCGGGTTTGCGCTCGCGTGGATCGTCGCGGTCCCGAGCGGCTTTCTGATGGGCCGCCGGCGCACCGCCGAACGCCTCGGCTTCTTTCCGCTCCTGCTCCTGCAGAGCGCGCCGCCGATCTTCTGGGTCACGCCGCTCGTGCTCTGGTTCGGTACGCAGGGGTCCGTGCCGCAGGTCGTCGCGTTCCTGGTGTCGCTGCCGTTGTTGACGATCCACACGCTGTCGGCGATCCGCCACATCCCCGACTACGAGTACGACGTGTTCGCGATCTACGCGCCGCGTCGGCTGGTGGTCGCGCGCGAGCTCTACCTCCCGCATCTGCTGCCCGCGCTGAAGAGCAACGTCCACCTGGGGTTCCTGATTTCGGTGAAGGCCGCGATGCTCGCCGAGTGGTTCGCCGCGCAGGATGGGTTCGGCCAGACGATCCGGGTGCACTACCAGTTCTT
This sequence comes from Spirochaetaceae bacterium, assembly GCA_007694025.1. GTDB lineage: Bacteria > Spirochaetota > Spirochaetia > DSM-27196 > SLST01 > SLST01. The sequence continues at coordinate 11,275 of RECL01000241.1, read as the reverse complement.
CGCGATGCGCGAGTTCGTCGGCTGGGCGCTCATGTTCCTGATCGTCGTCGGCCTCATCTCGCTCGGGATTGAGTTCCTTATGAGGCGCTTCCTCCCGTCGACGTGGTCCACGCTCGGCTCCGGCGGGGGGGAGGCAGAGCGCGCGGATAGAGCCGAGCAGGGTAACGAGGCGACCGCTGCGTCGTCGTCACGCCCCGCGTCGGAATCGGAGCGCGCGCATCTGCGCGTCCGCGACCTGGCGTTTGGGTTCGGACCAACGCCGCTCTTTGAGGGGCTGTCGTTCGACGTATCGAGCGACCGGCCGACCGTGTTGTACGGTCCGTCGGGGTGCGGCAAGACGACGCTGCTGCGGTGCGTCGCCGGGCTGATCGCTCCGTGGCGCGGCTCGGTCGACGCGTCGGGTCGCGTCGGGCTCGTCTTCCAGGACGATGCGCTCCTTGCGCACCGCGACGCGCTCGGGAACGTGCTGCTGCCCGCGATGCCGCGCTTCGACGACGCCGATGTCGATCGCGCGGCCGGGTACCTCGATCTGTGGGGGCTCAGCGGAAGCGCCGACAAGCTGCCGAGCCAGCTGTCGGGCGGGATGCGTAAGCGCCTTGCGATGGCGCGCGCGTGGTTCCTTGGGCCGTCGGTGCTGCTGCTGGACGAGCCGTTCGTGAACCTCGACCGGGAGGCGCGCGCGGCGCTCTGGGACCTGCTCTTCGTGCGCGTCGCAGAGGCGCGGATCGCGACGCTGATCGTCACGCACTACCCCGATGAGCTTGCCGGCCGCGACGTCGAACGGCTCCCGTGGGCCGACTTCGCGCGCGGGCCTGCAGAGGCTGGCCGATGAGCGGCCGGCCGACGGTCTGCGTGATCGGCGGCGGTCCCGCCGGGATGATCGCGGCGGGTCGCGCGGCGGAGATGGGCGCTGCGGTGGTCCTTCTGGAGCAGAACCGAGCGCTCGGCCGCAAGCTCCTGATCACCGGCGGCGGACGGTGCAACGTCACGAACGCCGTTTCCGACCGCCACGTGCTCGTGTCGCGCTACGGCGCTCACGCCGAGGCGCTTCATAGCGTCTTTGCGCGATTCTCGCCGCTCGACATGCGCGGACTTCTGCGGCGGTTCGGGCTCGACACGGTGGAGGAGGCCGAAGGCCGCGTCTTTCCGGTCACGCAGAAGGCGTCGTCGGTGCGCGACGCGCTGGCCGCGTACCTTCGTGCCGGAGCCGTTGAGGTTCGTACCGCCGTCCGCGTGCGCGCGCTCATCGCCGCGGCCGACGACGCGGGTTCGAGCGGGAAGACCATCACCGCGGCGCAGCTCGCCGACGGGAATATCGTCGAGGCCGACCGGTTCATCCTTGCGACCGGCGGAGTCTCGCGACCGGAGACCGGATCGACCGGCGACGGGTTCGCGTGGGTGCGCGACCTTGGCGCGACGGTTCGCTACCCGCAGCCGTCGCTCGTCCCGATCAGGGTCGTCGAAGCGTGGCCGCTCGCGCTGCAGGGGCTCTCGATCGGCAACGCGCGGCTGTCGGTTTTCCTGGACGGGGCGCGTCAGTTTGCGATGACCGGCAAGCTCCTCTTCACGCACTTCGGTCTCAGCGGTCCGGTCGTGCTGAACCTGTCGCAGCGGATAAACGAGCTCGCGCAGGGCGGCCCGGTGACGATCGCGATCGATCCGCTGCCCGACGAGGACGGCGGGGCGGTCGATCGCCGGCTGCAGGCGATCCTTGCCGAGTCGCCGAAGAAGCAGCTCGGTAACGTCGTCGGGCGACTGGTCCCGGCGCGGATGGCGTCGGTCGTGCTCGACCTGGCCGCGGTCGATCCGGCCACTCCGTGCAGCGAGCTCGCGCGAACCGCTCGGCGCGCGGTCGTCGACACCGTGAAGTCGCTTCGCGTGACCTTCGACGGACTCCTGGGTACCGACCGCGCGGTCGTTTCGAGCGGCGGGGTGAGCCCGCGCGACGTCGACTTCACGACGATGACGCTCAAGGCCACGCCGAACCTGGCCGTGGTCGGCGACATGCTCGACTTCGATCGCCAGAGCGGTGGCTACAGCCTCCAGCTCTGCTGGTCGACCGGCTGGGTCGCCGGCAGCGCCGCCGCGGCGAGCGCGGCAACCGCCAGCCCAGCCGTCGGTTAGGCCGAGCGCCGCCGCGGGTTGACCCGCCCCCGCCGGTTGACCCGCCCCCGCGTTCCCGCGATAGTGATTCCATGGACGAGCGGCGCCGCTTCGAAGGAGAGCTCGCAGACGAGTACGAGCTGATCAGGCTCGCGTACCCCGACTTTGACGAGTTCCAGCGGGGGCTGTGCGACGCGATCCGCGCGCACGCGCAGGCGCCAACGCACGTGCCAGCGCAGGCGTCCGAGCGCCCGGAAGCGTCGCTCGTGGAGATCGGAACCGGCAACGGGTTCACGACCGACCTCCTGCTCACTGACTTCCCTTCGATGAGGATCACGACGATCGACAACGACCCGTCGATGGTGCGCCAGGCGCGCGAGCGGTTCGCGACCGATGGTGCAGGAGCCGCTGATGCGACCGGCGAAGACGCGACGCGCGAGCGTCGGACGCACCGCCTGTCGATCGTGGAAGCCGACGCGCTCGAGTGGCTGTCGCGCTGCGATGCGGCGAGCGTCGACGTCGTCGCGTCGGCGTTCACGCTGCACAATATGGAGCGCGACTATCGCGACGCTGTGGAGGCGCAGATCCTGCGCGTGCTTTCTCCGGGCGGGCTCTTCGTCAACGCCGACAAGTACGCGCCCGACGGACAGGCGCGGTTCGACGCGCTCGCGCTCCAGATCGAGCGCTTCTTTGACGCGTTCGTGCCGCTCGGGAAGCTCGATCTGCTGCGGTCGTGGGTCGTGCACAACATCGCCGACCAGTCGCCGCGCTTCGTGATGCACGAGCGCGACAGCGTCGACCGGTTGCGCTCGCTCGGCTTCGAGTCGGTCGACGTGTCGGGCAGGCGGAACATGCAGGCGATTCTGGTCGCTACTACGGCGGGCAGGCTGTGAACGCGGTCTGCGTCTTCTGCGGATCATCGACCGGAAGCGGCTCGCGCTACGTCGATGCGGCGCGGGAGGCGGCGCGCGAGCTTGTCGCTCGCGGGATCACCGTAGTCTACGGCGGGGGCAAGGTCGGGCTGATGGGGGCGGTCGCGACGACCGCGCTCGACGCCGGTGGTCGCGTGATCGGCGTGATTCCGGAGCACCTGTTCGACCGCGAGATCGCGTTCGACACGCTCGATGAGCTCCACGTCACCGACGACATGACAGCCCGCAAGGCGAAGATGGCCGCGCTCTGCGATGGCTTCCTGGTCCTGCCCGGAGGACTCGGTACGCTCGAGGAGTTCTCAGAAGTGCTGAGCTGGGCGCAGATCAGGCTGCACGACAAGCCGTGCGGAATCCTCAACGTCGACGGCTACTACGACTCGCTCGCCGACTTCTTCGATCACTCGGTTCGCGAGGGGTTCGTTCGGCCGGAGAGCCGGGCGCTCGCGCTCATCGACAGCGACGTGTCGCGACTGCTCGACCGGATGGAGTCTACAGCGCGCGGATGATCTCGATCAGGTAGGGCAGAAGCTGCTTCTTCCGGCTCAGGACGCCGTGCAGCTCGAAGACGCCGGGCGCCTTCTCGGGATAGCCGATATGGTCGATCACGCGATCCGATCCGACGATCGCAAGGAGCGTCGTCTCGGTCGTGATGTCGGTGACCATCAGCGCCGCGACGTCGAGCGACCGACCCGCGGCGTAGCGGCCGAGCGCGTCGACGATTCCATCTCTGCGCGACCAGAACGACCGGAACCCGATCATCTCTATCTGGCTGACCGAGAACGTGAGTCCCGATTCGGTGTACGTCTTCTGATCGCGCGTGATCACCTGGTCGTCGGTGACGTCCTCGATCCCGCTTCCGGCTTCGAACATCTGGTGGCCGAACCGGTCCGCGTCGACCCCGGCGATGGGAGCCAGACGGGCGGCGGTCTCGACATCGAGCGGCGTGGTCGTCGGCGACTTCAGAATCACCGTATCCGACAGCAGCCCGGCGAGCATCAGCCCCGCGGTCGACGCGTCGGGCGTGACTCCGCGCTGGCGAAAGAGGTCGGCGACGATCGTGCACGTGGAGCCGACGACCCGGTTGATGAAGGTGATCGGTTGGGTCGTCTGCGGTCCGGCGAGTCGGTGGTGGTCTATCACTTCGACGATCTCGGCGTGCTCGATTCCTGCGACGGCCTGAGCGAGCTCGTTGTGGTCGACCATGACGACCCTGAAGCGGGTATCGCTCAGGAAGCTCATTCGCGTGACAACGCCGACGATCCGGTCGTCGCCGTCGGTCACGATGAACCCGCCGTCGTTGTACTTGTTCACCTCGTGCGCGACGTCGCGCACCAGGTCGGTGTCGCCAAAGATCGCTGCCGGCTTTTCCGCGTAGTCGCCGACCGGGCGCTCAAAGAGCGCGTCAAGCGGGCCCGCCTCTTCCCCCTCGGCGCGTCCGGACGCGAGCGCCAGAAGCTGCAGCGCGGTGATTCGCCGCGGCGACGCGTCGTCGCCATTGGCGACCGGGAGAAAACTGAACCGGTTCTCCAGCATAATGTCGCACGCGGTTGCAAGCGAGTCTTCGCGGCGCAGCACGAACAGCGACTCCCTTGGGATCATGATGTCGCGCAGGCGCGGGTGAACGTCGGTCAACAGCGGAGGAGGCGACACGCCGAACGCCGACAGCACGAACCGCGTCTGCGCGTTGATGTTCCCCGCGCGGTGCCCCTCCGCGGGACCTTCACCGATCGCATTCTTCAGGCCGGCGTACGCGACCGCCGAACAGATCGAGTCTGTATCGGGGTTCCTGTGGCCGATGACGATGAGCTTGCGCGAATCGGGCACGCCCCCAGTATACCACGGCCGGGCGATTCGTCGGCGCGCATTTCAACAGATTCTGCACATCGACGATCGGCGACGTTGACATCCGGGTCGACTCGTACTTAAATGAGCTTTACACTTTATTATGGGACGCATGTCCCACAGAGGTGGTACCGTGCTACACCAGTTTTCGTACGCCGCGCCCACGACGATGGACGCACTGCTCTCGCTGCTGTCGGAGCACGGGGAGCGCGCCGCGGTCTTCTCGGGCGGCACCGATCTGCTCGTCGGTGTTCGCGCCGGGATCGCTCGACCGTCGATCGTGGTCGATCTGAAGAAGATCCCTGAGCTGTCCGAGCTGTCGTTCGACGAGGCCGAAGGGTTGTCGATCGGCGCGTGCGCGACGGTCAACGATCTTGTCGATCATCCCGCGGTAGGCAAGCACTACAGCATCCTTGCGGTCGCGGGGGCGGAACTCGCGACGTATCAGTTGCGTAACCGCGCGACCGTCGTCGGGAACATCGTCACCGCGTCGCCGTGCGGCGACATGAGCTCGCCGCTGCTCTGCCTCGGCGCAACCGTGGAGCTGCGCTCCGTGCGGGGCGAGCGGACGCTCGCGCTGCGCGAGTTCATCACCGGCGTGAAGAAGACCCAGATCGCGCCCGATGAGGTCGTGTCCAGGATCATCGTCCCGGTCGACCGGATCGACGCGGTCGGCGGGTATAAGAAGCTCAAGCGGATCAAGGGGCACGACCTGGGCGTCGTCGCGGTCGCGATGATCCGGTCGGGGCAGACGCTTCGAACGGCGATCAGCTCGGCCGCGCCGACCCCGGTGCTGCTACCCGACTTTCCGGTCGACGCATCGGTCGAAGCGATCCAGGCGAAGGCGCAGGAGTCGATCAGCCCGATCGACGACGTCCGGTGCACGAAGGAGTACCGGCGGTTCATGGTCGACGTGTTCATCGACCGGCTGCTACAGGAGATACGATCGTGATACGCATACAATTGACAATCAACGGACAGCAGTTCGAGCGCGAAGTGTCCGAACACAAAACGCTGCTCCACTTTCTGCGCGAGGACGTTGGCCTGACCGGAACCAAGGAGGGGTGCGGTGCCGGTGAATGCGGGGCGTGCACGATCATCATGAACGGTCGATCGGTGAACTCGTGCCTGGTGCTGGCCGCGGAGGCCGACGGCGCGGTGATCGAAACGATCGAGGGCGTCGCGGTAGACGGCGAGTTGTCGAAGCTTCAGCAGTCGTTTCACGACCATCACGCGGTGCAGTGCGGATTCTGCACTCCCGGCATGATCATGTCGGCGACCGATCTGCTGCGTCGCAACCCGCATCCGTCGCGCGAGGAAATCCAGCACGGGATAGAAGGCAACTTCTGCCGCTGCACCGGCTACGAGCAGATCATTGAAGCTGTCGCTGCTGTCGCAGCGACCGCTGCTGTCGCGGCGACCAAAGATGGGGGCGACCGTGCTTGAAACGATACCCGCGTCCGAACTGAAGCACGTCGGGAAGAAAACCGACCGGATCGACTCCAAGGTGAAGGTGACCGGGCAGGCAACCTACGTGAGCGACATGATCGTCCCCGGGATGCTCTACGCGCGCGTGAAGACCAGCCCGCACGCGCGGGCTCGCATCGTGAAGATCGATACCAGTAAGGCAGAAGCGCTCACCGGCGTGCGCGCGATCGTGACAGGCGATGAGCTCGACTACCGGCTCGGCCTCTACGTCGTGGACAAGGCGATCCTCGCGAAGGGCGAGGTGCGCCACTACGGCGAGGCGGTAGCCGCGGTCGCAGCGGACACGTTGGAGATTGCGCAGCGCGCGATCGAGCTGATCGACGTCGAGTACGAAGAGCTCGAGCCGGTGCTCCATCCGATGGAGGCTCTCAAAGAGGATGCGCCGCTGGTGCATCCGAAGCTCGGCGACTACTCCTACATGGAGGCGGCGTTCACGCCCAAGCCCGGTACGAACATCGCCAACCACACGCGGCTTCGAAAGGGCGACACCGAAAAGGCGTTCGAAGAGTGCGAGTGGGTGATCGAGCGGCAGTACACCAACCCTTCGGTCCAGCACGTCCCGATGGAGACGCACGTCGCGATCGTCCAGTGGGGCCACGGCGATGAGATCACCATCTGGTCTTCTGCGCAATCTCCTTTCACTGTGAGAAATCTCTTCTGCGTTGCGTTCGGATTGTCGCACCAGCAGGTGCGCGTGATCGTCCCGTACGTCGGGGGCGGCTTCGGCGGCAAGGCGGGCATCGGGATCGAGCCGCTCGTCGCGGTGCTCTCACGGAAAGCGGGCGGCCGCCCGGTGAAGCTCACCGCCACCCGCGAAGAGGAGTTCAGCCTCCTGCCGTGTCGCAGCCAGCTCACGTACAACATCAAGACCGGCGTGTCCAAAGACGGGAAGATCCAGGCGCAGGAACTCACGATGTACTGGGACGCAGGCGCCTACGCCGACTACGCGGTCAACGTCACGCGTGCGTCGGGCTATTCGGCCGGCGGTCCGTACGACATCCCGAACGCGAAGGTCGACGCGTACACGATCTACACGAACAAGCCGTACGGGACCGCGTACCGAGGCTTCGGGCACGTCGAGTTCTTCTGGGGGCTCGAGCGCCACATGGATCTGATAGCGAACGCGATCGGGATGGAGCCGTTCGAGTTCAGGCTGCGGAACGCGCTCCGGCCGGGGTCGACGACGCTGACCGGTGAGAAGATCACCGCGCATACCGGCAACATCACCGCGTGTCTGAAGCGCGCCGCCGAAGGCATTGGCTACGGCACGCTTTCCGACGCCGAGGGCGCGCGCGAAAAGCGCACCGGCATGAAGGTTGGCAAGGCGGTCGTCGCGTTGCACAAGGCGCCGGCGATGCCTCCGTTCACCGCGACGACCGTGATCCTCAAGATGAACGAAGACGGCACCGTCGTCGCGAACCTGTCGCTCGTCGACTACGGGCAGGGGACCTATACCTCGATCCAGCAGATCGTCGCCGAACGCCTCGGCTTTCCTGCCGACCGCATAAAGGTCGCGTGGGATTCCGACACCGACCGCGATCCCTACGACTGGCAGACGGTCGCTTCGAAGGGGCTGCTCCTGAGCGGCAACGCCGCGATCCTCGCCGCGGAGGACCTTCTTGCGAACGCGTACGACGTTGCGTCTCAGGCGCTTCGCGCGAACAAGGTCGACCTGGCTCACGATGCCGACCGGATCTACGTGAGGCACCACCCCGACTCGTTCGTGACGTTCAGGCAGCTCGCGATCGGCTACGCGTTCCCGAACGGCAACGCTATTGGCGGACCGCTCGTCGGCGTCGGGCGCTACATTGCACAGGGGCTCACGCACCTCAACAAGGAGACCGGGCAGGGGCTGCCTGCAATCGACTGGACCTACGGCGCGCACGGCCTGACCGTCGAGGTCGACCAGGAGACCGGTGAGTACAACGTGCTCAAAGTAGTGTCGGTCTTCGACGTCGGCAAGGTGATCAACCCCGATGAGGTCCGCGGCCAGGCGATCGGCGGTATGCTCCAGGGACTGGGCACCGCGGTCTGCGAGGGGTACATCTACGACCAGAAGGGGCATCTGCTCAACCCGTCGTTCACCGACAACAAAATCCCGACCGCGCTCGATCTCCCGCTGGAGGTCGAGGCAATCGCGATCGAAACGCCGCAGATCGACGGGCCCTACGGCGCGCGTGGCGTCGGCGAGCACTCGATGATCGGCGTTGCGGCCGCTCTGGGCAACGCGATCCAGCGCGCCTCGGGTGCCGAGCTCACGCACATGCCGATCCGCTACGAAGACGTCTGGCGCGCGATCCAGAAGCGCGAACCGGTCGACAACTGGATCACCAAGAGCCCCTTCGGCAGCTGCCGCTCGGCCCCGGAGATCCAGAAGCATGATTGTTGAAGATGGCCGGTAGCCTGGCCGATCCTTCGATCGATCTCCCGGCGATCCTGATCCGCGACGCGCGCCTGCGCGCGTCGACCGCCGCTCGTCTGGGAGTCGATCCGGCGATCCACGTCGACCTCCTTATCCGTGATGGCCGGTACGCGTCGATCGTGCCGGCCGGCGCGGAGACGGTCGGGGCCGCCGTAGATCGCACGGTCGACGCCGCAGGCGGGCTGGTCACCGAAAGCTTCGTGAACGGCCACCTCCACCTGTGCAAGGTGAATACCCTCGACCTGGTTGGAGACGATGCGCTCGCCGCGTACCATGGAGCGGGAATGGGCGGCGCGATGACCGCGATCGAGCGCGCCGCGAAGGTGAAGAGGCTCTACCGGACCGACCGCCTCCTGCCCGGGATCCGGCGTGCGCTCGAGCGCGGCGTCGAATACGGGATGACGCACGTGCGCGCGTTCGCCGATACCGACACGACCGCGAAGCAGGAGGGAGTCCGCGCGGTCGTGGCCGCGCGCGACGAGTTTCTTGATCGCGCGGCGGTCCAGGTTGTCGCGTTCCCTCAGGACGGGCTCATCCGCGACCCCGGCGCGGCAGAAGAGGTGCGGCGGGCGCTCAAGGACGGCGCCGATGTCGTCGGCGGAATCCCGTGGATCGAGTTTACCGAAGCGGCGATGCGCGAGCACATCGTGCAGATGATCGACCTGGCCGTCGAGTTCGACCGCGATGTGTCGATGCTCGTAGACGACGCCGGCGACGCGACGCTTCGCACGCTCGAGACGCTCGCGACCGAGACTCTTGCCCGCGGGTGGGAGGGGCGCGTGACCGCGCAGCACGCGCGAGCGATGGCGCTCTACCCCGAGCCCTCCTTCCTGCGCCTCGCCGCGCTCCTGCGGCAGGCACGGATCGGCGTCGTCAGCGACCCGCACACCGGCCCGCTTCACGCGCGCGTGCGCGAGTTGCGCGATCAGGGTGTTCCAGTCGCGCTCGGCCAGGACGACATCGCCGACGCGTACTACCCGTTCGGGCGCAACAACATGCTGGAGGTCGGGTTCCTTGCCGCGCATCTTCTGTGGATGACGAGCGCTTCCGACCTGGAGGCGATCTACGACATGATCACCGTCGACGCAGCGCGCGTTCTGGGCATCGCCGATTTCGATATCGCGGTCGGTCACCGTGCGAACTGCGTCGTGCACCGCTACCCGACGGTTCGCGAAACACTGGCCGAGCACGAACGGCCACGGCTGGTAGTCTATCGCGGCGCGGTTGTCGCCGAAAACGCATAGAGTGGAGGAGCAATGAACTTCCCCGGGATCAAGGCAGGACTGACGCGCACCGTTCACCACACCGTCGAACAGCGCGACACGACGCGGAGCGTCCTTCCGCACGACATCGAGCCGCTCCTGTCGCCGGCGGGGCTGGTCGCTCTGATCGGTGAGGCCGCGACCGGACTGGTCGATCCGCTGCTGCCCGACGGCTTCGTTTCGGTCGCGAAGAGTTTCGCGGTGACGCACGAACACCCGAGCGTGATCGGCGCCGCTCTCGAGCTGACCGTGACGGTGACCGGATTCGACGGGCACCACGTCACCTTCGACATCGTTGCCCACGACGAGCTTGGCGTGGTTGCGACCGGAGCGCACGTGCGCTCGATCGCGAACCATCGCTGGCTGCGGATGCGGATCGCCGCGAGGGCGGGCGAACTCGCCCAGGCGCGCGCGCGGTCGTGAGCGTCGCCGCCTCCGACTGCGACTGCATCGTGCTCGCCGCCGGGCTGTCGTCGCGGAGCAGCGGACACAAGCTATTGAAGCCGGTCGCCGGCCGCCCGCTCGTACGCGTCGCGGTTGACAACGTGCTCGCCGCGTGCCGGCGCGCAATCGTGGTCGTCGGGCACGAAGCCGATGCGGTGACCGCGGCCGCCTGTCCCGAACCCGCTCACTCCGCGGCGCGCCGCGCGACGGCCGACCCCGACCGCGTCCAGATCGTGCACAACGAGCTGTTCGCAACCGGGATGTTCTCGTCGATCCAGGCGGGTATGCGCGCGGTGCGGAGCGACTGGTTCTTCGTCGTCCCTGCCGACCTGCCCGGGATCACCCCGGCGATATACGCCGCGGTCGCGAGCGCCGCGGGAGCGGCTGCCGAGTCCGGCACTCCCGACGGCCGAAACGAGGCGACCTCGCTCGCGTGCATCCCGTTTTGCCGCGGTCAGCGCGGCCATCCGGTCCTGCTCCACCGCAGCCTCATCGCGCCGACGCTCGCCCAGCCGCCCGGCGGCGGGCCGATGCGTACGCTCCTGTCGCGCTACCCAGTGCACCGCGTCGACCTTGACGACTCTCCGGGGATCGTCGCGGACCTCGATACCGATGAGGCGTACGCGGAGTATCTGCGCGAACATCACCCGCCGCACACCGACGACCTGCAGGCTCGCTGACACCCCCGGTTTTCCATTCCTGCGCTGACCGTGGTAGAGTCAAGGATATGCAATCACCCGCCGCAACCACTCGATCTGACCGGCGAGCGAACGTCGTCTGGA
>RECL01000230.1 GCA_007694025.1 Spirochaetaceae bacterium | reverse complement strand
CGGCTCAAGCGCGCTATATACGGGCAGGACCAGGCCGTCGACGCGGTGGTGCAGGCGGTGAAGCGAAGCCGCGCCGGATTCCGCAACCCCAACAAACCGGTCGCGTCGTTCCTGTTCGTAGGCCCGACCGGCGTCGGGAAGACCGAACTCGCGCGGCAACTCGCCGACACGCTTGGGGTCGCAATGCATCGGTTCGACATGAGCGAGTACCAGGAACGCTACGCGGTGTCGCGTCTGATCGGCGCACCCCCCGGCTACGTCGGCTACGACGACGGCGCGCAGCTGGTGGATACGGTGAGAAAGACGCCCCATTCGGTGCTGCTGCTCGACGAGGTAGAGAAGGCGCATCCCGAGGTCTTCAACGTGCTGCTGCAGGTGATGGACTACGCGACGCTCACCGACAACCAGGGGCGCAAGGCCGACTTCAGAAACACCATTCTGATCATGACGTCGAACGCCGGCGCGCGTGAGATCGGCAAGCCGCTCATCGGATTCGGCGGTGGAGAGGTCGCCAACGACGCGATCGACTCTGCGGTCGAGCGCTTCTTCGCTCCGGAGTTCCGGAACCGGCTCGACAAGGTGGTTGTATTCAACAAGCTCGGTGCAGATGTGATCGAAAACATTGTCCGCAAGGAAATCGGCGACTTCGCCGTGCAGCTCCAGGAAAAGAGCATAACGCTCGAGGTGACCGATCGCTGCGTGAGCTGGCTCGCACGACACGGCTTCTCCGATGAGTTCGGCGCGCGCAACATAGCCCGGCTTGTCGAGGAGAAGATCAAGAGCTACTTCGTCGACGCAGTACTGTTCGGAGAACTGCAGGACGGCGGCCACGCGACCGCCGACGTGCTTGCCGACGAGGTCATCGTCACGCCGGGGAGCGCGCGACGCACGCAGGACGAGCCGGTGGACGAAGGAGCCGACCAGTAGCCTCGTTTCCATGGCTGGGACCGTCGGATGCGTTCGAGTTCCCCGACGTACGCACCGCAAATGCCGACGGAGTACTCGCTGTAGGCGGGAACCTGTCGCCCGGCATGCTGCTGTCGGCGTATCGGCAGGGCGTGTTCCCGTGGTTCAGCGACGGCGATCCGGTACTCTGGTGGTCACCAGATCCGCGTTTTGTCGTGTTCCTGAGCGAGCTTCACGTATCGCGAACGACGCGCCGGATCGTCCGACAGCGGCGATTCCGTGTGACGATCGACACCGCGTTCGGTGACGTGATCCGGGCGTGCGCTGCCGCCCCGCGGATCGGTCAACGGGGCACATGGATCACCGACGACATGATCGGTGCGTACACGACGCTGCACGAACTCGGCTACGCGCACAGCTGTGAGAGCTGGCGCGACGATCAACTCGTCGGGGGCATCTACGGAGTTGGCCTGGGACGGATGTTCTTCGGCGAAAGCATGTTCAGTAGCGAGTCGAACGCGTCAAAAATCGCGTTTACCGTTCTTGCGGGCCACCTGCGGCGGTCGGGCTGCGAGCTGATCGACGCGCAGGTCTATACACCGCACGTTTCGCGGTTGGGCGGACGGGAGATTCCGCGCGCCGAGTTCATCCGCGCCATCGCCGAGCAGATCGCCCGCGAACCGCTATCCTGGTCGCCCGGCGAGCTCGATCCGTCAGTAGTGGAATCCGCTGTCGCCGATGAACTCGCGGAGGATTGAGTACTCCGGAACGTACTTGTCCGGAATGTTCGTGAAGTTGTCCAGAAACGCTATCACTCTCCGCGCCTCGGGGTACGCTGCGCTGTCGGGGATGACCCGGCGCAGCAGAGGCTCGGCGTGCGTCCGCAGTACACCGAGCTCGTAGTCGAGCGCCGAGTTGAACGCGACGTCCGCGGTGTCCTGGAACGGGAAGATACTGCGCCGCTCTCCTCGCCGTACGCTTGGCCACATGAGGAGCGTCTTCTCCGCCGAATGACCCCGAAACTGGTGATCACGTACCATGCGGCGGATCAACCGGTTATCGGTCGTAGAGATACGGTTGCGATCGTCCAGATTGAGCTGCGTCAGCGCGGATATGTAGACCTTGAACTTCTGCTCACGCGGGATCCGCTCGGTCAGCGCGTCGTTCAGACAGTGGATACCCTCGACCAGGAGCACCCCGGTGTCGCAGAGCGTGATCGAATCACCACGGAAGGTACGACTGCCGCTCTTGAAATCGTACCGCGGAATATCGGTCTTGCGACCCGCGAGTATGTCGATCAGGTGTTCGTTCAGCAGGTCGACGTCGATCGCGCGAAGCGACTCGAAGTCGTATTCGCCGTTATCGTCACGCGGTGTTCGGTCACGGTCGACGAAGTAGTTGTCGACCGACAGCAGAATGGGCCTGAGTCCCTGCGCGCTGAGCTGGAGCGCGAGCTTCTTTGTGAAGGTGGTCTTTCCCGAGCTCGACGGGCCCGCTATCAGAACCACCCGAACGCTATCAGACTTGTTGCGGATCTGCGCCGCGATATCGGCGATCTTCTTTTCGTGCAGCGCTTCGTTCACTCGCACGAACGACGACACGGTACCGTCGACAACCGTCTGGTTCAGTCGGCCCGCCGACGTCACACCAAGGATACGTCCCCACTCCTTGTACTCCTGGTAGGTCGCATAGAGGACCGGGCTGTGCCGGTACTCCCCAAGCCGATGGGGAGTCGCGTGCGGCGGGTAGCGCAGCACGAACCCGGTATCGAGCTTCTGCAGCGCGAACCGCGACAGAAACCCCGTGCGGGGTACCAGCGGACCGTGCGACACGTCGAGAAACCCGTCGCACGAGTGCACGCAGACGCGTGGATCGTTACGGTGGCGAAGCAGCGAAACGGTTTCATCCATCCCGTGAGCCGAAAAGTAGTGCACCGCGTCGCGGTGCGACAGAATCGTACGCGTGATCGGACGATCCGCACTCACGATCGACTCCATCTCGGTCGCAATCCGGTCCAGGATGCTCTGTTCGGCGGGGGCATCGGCGAACGTGTAGTAGTAGCCGTTGCCGAGCGAGTGTCCGACTACCAGGCGCAGCGACGCGTCAACCCGGATCACCGCATGCGCAAGTAGAAAGCACAGCGACTGCCGGTAGCAGCGGATTCCGGCGTCGCTGCCCAGCCGGATCGGGGCCAGCGTTCCTCCAACCTCCAACGCAGCCGTCAGGTCGAGCGCTTCGCCGTTGAGCAGCGCAGCGACGACCGGGTCGTCGGGATCCTGGTCAAACGGCGTAAGCAGCGTGAACAGCGGCGTGTCGGCGGCGACGGTCACAACCGTGGCGTCGGGCAGCTCTACGGTACAGGTGCGTTCGGCGATTACCTCGGATCGATTGGTCTTCATCTTCGTTCCTGGATCAGTTTTTTGCGACCGGACTGGCAATCGCCCGCACGACGGTGTGCGTCGTGTCTATTCCCGTATCAACTACCGGCTGTTCGGCGTAGCGTTCGCCCTGGGGCCCCGCGATCACGCGGACCTTGGGCGCGCGCGGGTTGTCGACGTTGGTGTCAACCACCATGCCGCGCGTGCCATTCGATAGCTGAACGTACGTCCCGATCGGATAGAGCGACACGTTCGCGATGAGCGCTTTCAGCACCGACTCGTCGTAGTGCTTGCCGCTCTGTTGCAGCATCTCAAGGATAGCAGCGTGCCCCTCAAGCGCCGCACGGAACGGGCGTTCGCTGATCATCGCGGCGAAACTCCCGGCGACACGGATGATCTTCGCGTAGAGGCTGATCTTGTCACCCGCAAGCTTGCGCGGGTAACCGGTACCGTCGTGGTTCTCCCGACACTCGAGTACCGCAAGGCTGACGCTTACCGGGAAGGATTCCTGCTTCAAGATCTTGAAGCCGAGCACGGTGTGCGCGGCGATGGCCTGCCGCTCCTTGCCGCTGAGCTGCTTCTGCGACATGTACAGCTGCGGAGGAAGCCGGATCATCCCAATCTCATGGAGCATCGCTGCGGTACCGAGTTCGATGAGCTTGTGCGACGGCAGTCGCAGCGTCGTTCCGATCGCGATCGACACGACCGCTGTCTTCGTGCTGTGGTTGACGATGTAGTTCTTGTCCTTGACCGTCATCTCCCCGAGCCGAAGAAGGTACCGGCGGTGGCTGCGCGTCATGTCGATGATCTGCTTGACCTGCTCGCCGATCGGGCGCTGCGCGACCTCGCCCTTTGTGACAAAGTCGGTGAAGATCCGTTCGACAAAGCCGAGCAGTTCGTTGAAGAAGGTCTCGGCCTCGTGAAACAGTGTCTGCTCCTTGACGTCCTGATCGACCGACAGCGACACCGATGCCCCGTCGTCGTCGGATGAGAGTACCGGGTTCGTGACGCTCTCCCCGTCGGATAGCACGGTCGCGTACTCCCACGCCCGTAGCCGTTCGAGCAGACTGTCGGTCAGTTGAGTCTCAGGGGTCAGAAGGATATACTTGTCATCAAGGTAGACAGCCTTGGTGAAGTAGCGGCCCGCTTGAAGATCAGACACAGGAAATGCCTTCATGATCACGATGATATCTGATTTCGGGATCAAAAGGAATCGCCTGGCGGTGCCGGAGTAAGCCCCCTGGAGTTCGCATGCGGTTCAAGGTTTTATTCGTCGCGTTCAACGTCGTTCTGCTCATCTCCTTCCTGCTGGTGTTCTTCATGCCCGCGCTGGTCCTGGGATGGGACTACGCCGGCGTGTTCTGGAGCGAGAACTGGCCGGTCGGGCTGATCTTTCTGTTGATGCTCGCGGGTCTCAACGTCTATTTCGCGATGAACTGGCGCGTCTTTTCGCTCCTGGAGCTGGAGGATTGGTCGGCGGTCGTGTCGTATCTGGACCAACGTATGCGCGCGACCGGCAAGATCTCTCGCAACCGCGCACGAGTGCTCATCAACGCGCTCGTCGTCTCCGGCCGCGTGGAGCAGATCACCGAGATCGAAGCGTTTCTGCGCGACAATCAGCCCGGTTTGATCCCGAAGCTGTCGATGGAACTCGCGATTCCGCATCTGTTGTCGCAGGACGGAGAGCGAATGCACCGGTACTTCGGTGACCTTGTCGATGACCGGAGGGCAGACGATCCGTACTGGGTGCGGTGGGGTCTCGCGTTCTCGCTGATGTCGCAGTCGAGGTTCGACGACGCGCGATCCGAGCTGTCACGCGTCGTGACCGAGTTTGACGATCCGGTCCTGCGTCCGCTGGCCGCTCACATGCTCAATCAGTTCGCGACGCAGGATGAAGCGGTTGCCAGCCAGGTCGCCGACGCTCGCGAAGCGCTTCGCAAGCGCTACTCACCCGAGCGAATGGCGCGCGAGCTCGAACGTCAGCGACAGAACCTGCAGGTTCTCTTCCTGGCGTCGCGCATCGAGGAAGCCCAGAAATGGGTGCACGCGGGCTGATGATGAACAGCATACCCAAATCCAAGAAACTGGCGGATGTCTGCTATGATATTCGCGGCCCTGTTCTCTCCGAGGCGAAGCGTCTTGAGGAGGAGGGGTACCAGATCCTGAAACTGAATATCGGCAACACCGCGCCGTTCGGACTCAACGCTCCCGACGAGCTGTTCCACGATGTGATCGTCAACCTGCGCGAAGGGCAGGGGTACTGCGACAGCAAGGGCCTCTTCTCCGCGCGCAAGGCTGTGATGCAGTACTACCAGCAACAACGGGTTCCCGATGTCGACATCGAAGACATCTACATCGGAAATGGCGTGAGCGAACTCATCGTGATGGCTATGCAGGGCCTGCTCAACAACGGTGACGAAATGCTGATCCCATCGCCGGACTATCCGCTGTGGACTGCCGCGGTGAACCTTTCCGGCGGTACGCCGGTTCACTACGTGTGCGACGAGGCGTCGGACTGGTTGCCCGACATAGACGATATCAGAGGCAGGATCACTCCACGCACGCGCGGAATCGTCATCATCAATCCGAACAACCCGACCGGAGCGGTCTACCCGGCCGAAACGCTGCACGCGATCCACGATATCGCGGCCGAACACGGGTTGATCGTCTTCGCCGATGAGATCTACGACAAGATCCTCTACGATGGCCTTGAGCACACCACGATGGCGTCGCTGTGCGATGATCTTGTGTGCATCAGCTTCGGCGGTCTTTCCAAGAACTACCGCGCCCCCGGGTTCAGGGCTGGATGGATGCTCGTGTCGGGCAGGAAGCTGCAGGCGCGCGACTATCAGGAAGGGCTCAACATGCTCGCGAACATGCGCCTGTGCAGTAACGTGCCGGCGCAGTTTGCGATCCAGACTGCGCTCGGCGGGTACCAGAGTATCAACGACCTGGTGATCAAAGGCGGCCGCCTGCGCGACCAGCGTGACTTCGCGCACGCAAGAATTACTTCGATTCCCGGGGTGACCTGCACGCTCCCGAAGGGCGCGCTCTACCTCTTCCCTCGGCTCGACCCAAAGCGGTTTTCGATCAGGAATGACGTGCAGTTCGCGCTCGATCTGCTGCGTGAGAAGCGTATCCTGATCGTTCAGGGAAGCGGGTTCAACTGGCACGACTGCGATCACTTCCGGATCGTCTTCCTGCCGACCGAGGAAGTTCTGGCCGAGGCGTTGACCGGCCTCGCAGAGTTCCTGTCGTGGTATCGGCAGTGACACGACGGGTATAGGCCGTCGAACAGGAGGCGTAGTGGCCGGCGATACAGGGAAACGGGTCTTTCTGCTCAACCCGCCGAGTGTCGTCGCCGCGGAACTCATCGAGGCGCTGCTCGCCGCCGAGTACGAGGTCTACCTGCTCAAGGATCCCGACCGGGCCAAGCGAGTGTTCGCTCGGTTCAACGACTCGATAGTCTGGGTCGGCATCGACAGCGTGCTTGGCGAGCAGCAATGGCAGGACTACGTCCGATCGCTTCTTGCGCAGAAGGCGGGTGACCTGAAGGTCGGCGTCCTCAGCTACAACGCCGATGCGTCGCTCGCCGAGCGGTACCTGATGCAGATCGGAGTTCAGTGCGGCTTCGTTGCGCTCAAGCTCGGCGTCGAAGAAAGCACGCGGATCATGCTGCGCGCGCTCGACGCGAACGAAGCGCGCGGCCGCCGGCGCTACGTCCGCGCTAGGACCGCCGACGACGACCGCACCAGTTTCAACCTGACGATCAACGGTCAGCACGTGACCGGCCGGATTCTCGACATCAGCTCGGTTGGTATGGCGGTGCGGTTCCGGGAAACCTTCGACCTGCCGTCCAAGTCGGTTCTCCGGAATATCCAGCTGAAGCTGCGGGCGACCCTTGTAGGTGTCGATGGCGTGGTCATCGGAACCCGATCGGATGATCCTGCGATCCGCGTGATCCTCTTCCAGTACACGAAGGGTGACGATCGTCCCAGGCATCGAATACGCCAGTATATCCATCAGACGCTCCAGGAAGCGATAGAAAGGGTCGAAAATCAACCGTGATCGATCGAACTGACATAGACTCCTTTCTGACGGGTGCGCTCACGCCATACCACGCGGTGCATGAGGCGGCGCGCAGGCTCGGCGACGCGGGCTTCCAGAGCGTCGCGATGGACAGCCGCTGGGACAACGCGTGGCAGGGCCGCTGGATGACAACGGTCGGTGCGGGCGGGTTGATCGCGTTCGACCCGGGAAACGGCGCGCTCGATGCCGGGTTGGCGATACTCGCCGCGCACACCGACAGCCCGTCGCTTCGCATCAAGGAACGCGCCGTCGCGTGGAAGCACGGGGCGTTAATGCTCCCGACCGAGGTGTACGGCGGTCCGATCCGCGCGACGTGGCTCGATCGTCCGCTCACGGTCGCCGGCATCGCGGTTTGCGAAGATGGTACCGTCTCTCTGATCCGGCTTCACGATGAGGCGGTGATCCCGAACCTGGCGATCCACCTCAACCGAAAGGTCAACGACGGGTTCGAGTACAATCCGCACGATCATCTGGTAGCGCTGCTGCGCGCAGACGCCGCGTCGGCGGATAAAGCCGCGGTAGAGTCGTTCCTGGCGATCGTGGCCGAGCAGAACCCTGGGTGCCGTTGCGACCAGGGAGGCGAGGTGGAGCTCTACCTGGTCGACGGGTCGCCACCGGCACGTCTTGGCGACGGGTCGATCTGCTGCGCGCCCAGGCTGGACAATCTGGTCGGCTGCTACACGTGTCTGCGCGCGATCGTCGACGCGAAACCGGGGCGGCCAAGACTCATGGTCCTGTACAACCACGAAGAGATCGGCAGCCAGACGGGCGAAGGAGCCCAGTCAGACCTGCTCAGGTCTGTCATCGACCGCATCGCAACCGCTCACGGCGCGGATCGTGAGGATCGCGCAATCATGCTTGCGCGATCGACGATCGTCAGCAACGACGCGGCGCACGCGATTCATCCGAGTTTCGCCGACAAGTCCGACACCCGCTACGCGCCCCGCCTGGGCGGCGGACCGGTTCTGAAGATCAACGGCACGTATCGCTACGCGACAACCGCGACGACTGGCGCGCTGTTCGCGCGCGCGTGCACCGAAGCAGGGGTGCCTATGCAGCGACTCGCGAATCGTAGCGATCTGCCGAGCGGCAGTACAGTCGGCCCGCTGAGCTGGGCGCGAACAGGCATAAAGACGGTCGACGTTGGGATTCCGCTTCTTGCGATGCACAGCATTCGCGAGACCGCGTCGTACGAAGATTTCGACACGCTCGCGCGCGCGCTCACGGCATTTGTCGAAACGTCGCAGCGATGATGCACGGCTTGTTTGCTCCTGCCAGGCGGATCGCGACCGCAGTGACCGCGATCGCGTACCTGTCGGTTGCGGTCGCATCGGTCGGTGCCGATCTGCCGATCCTCGCCGACGACTACGTTACGTACGAGGCGTTACTCGAACATATCAGGGTCAGAAATTCGTCGGTGGACGCGATCTATGTGCGATTCCTCCATCGCGCGTACGCCGCGGCAACCGCGCAGGAGGGAGTGAGCATGCTCGTGGCGCTCGCGCAGATGGTCCACGAGACCGGAGCGCTTCGCTTCGGCGGATCGGTCCGCGCGAGCCAGTACAACTATGCCGGTCTCGGAGCAGTCAACGAGACCGCACCCGGGCTCTCCTTTGCGAACATGCAGATCGGTGTCCTTGCGCACGTGCAGCACTTGAAGGCGTACGCGACCACAGAACCCCTTCGGACCGAACTGGTGAACCCACGGTTCCACCTGGTCCGCCGCGGCGCCGCACCAACGGTTACCGGTCTGACCGGCACATGGGCGACCGATCCACTGTACGCGGAAAAGCTGCTCGCGCACGCGGAAAGCCTCTCGCGACTCTCCGCCGAGCGCCCGTCTTCCGGTCGTCCTCCTGATGGTTTTGCCCGCGGTTCGGACTGAGTTGCCTGGACCCGGTTATCCCATCGGACCGGCGATCGCGCACAAAGACCGCCATACCGGAGCGTCGGGAGGTTCTGCGACGACTTCGACCCGCGCGTTCGTCCAGGGATGATCGAACGCGATGCGGTACGCGTGCAGACCGATGCCGCCGCCCGGCTGCGACCGACGCGCGCCGTACTTCAGATCGCCGCGGATGTGCCATCCCCGATCCGCAAGCTGTGCGCGTATCTGGTGGTGGCGGCCCGTGCGCAGAGTGACGCGTAGCAGCGTGTACCTGTCGCCGTCGGCAATAACCCGGTAGTCGAGTTCGGCGCGTTCGCCGGCGGGCGAGATTCTGCTCCGGTTCGTCAGGCGATCGTGCTCGATACCATCGCACAGGGCGCCCGACGAGGGCTCGACCGGTCCGCTAACGAGCGCCAGGTAGGTCCGCTCGGCGTTCCCATCGGCAAGGAGCGTGCCGAACGCGCCCGCCGTGCGCGCGTCAAGCGCGAAGACCAGGACTCCACTCACCGGCCTATCGATTCGGTGCACCGGATGAACCGTCGTCGTAGTCGCGTCGCAGACCAGCGACAGCGCGCTACGGTCTCCCGATCGGTCGGGCTGTGCCGGAAGACCGGCCGGCTTGTTCACCGCAATCAGCCATCGATCGCGGTAGATCGTGTCGAGCGCTGGTACCACATCGCGAGTATAGAGAGCGATTGGCAGGATGGGCAATTGGCTGTAGAGTCTACCCGGGCCAACACGATGGATATCGCCGCGCACCGAGTGCTATTTTCGCTGGTTGTCGCTCTTCTTGGTGCGTTTCTTGTCGGTGGCGCGGGTGCAGCGCTGGCGTTCGGCCGGGCTGGTGCGCACGCCGCGGTTATACCGTTCGCCCGCAGTTCCGGCGCCGGAATCGTTGTCGCGATCGTTTTACGCGGCCCGATCGTGTCGGGTGCTTTCTCCGGTGGCGGCGTCGATACGACAGCGGCGGTCGCGTTGGCGCTCTGGTTTGTCCTGGGGGCCACGTGCATAGCGGGCGTCTTCTCCTGGTATGTCGATCCAAGGTCGGGGAGGGGGGCACGTCTGACCGGCGCGCCTGCTCCGCTGAAGAAGAGCACACTCATCGTAGTGACAGAGGCAATCCATAACGCTCCGATCGGTCTGACGTTGGGCCTGCTGATCGCGAGAGCACACTCCTCTGGGAGTCCGGACGCCGGCGTGGCGGTCTTCGCCGTGCTGGGCGCGGTCGCGCTGAGAAACGCGATGTCCGGCTACAGCATCGCCGCACCTCTTCGCGAGTACGGCGTGCGATCGAGTCGCGCGTTCTGGTACACGCTGGTGGCTGGTTCGATCCAGCCGGCGATGGGGCTGATCGGCGTCGTCCTGGGATCGATCGCGCCGGCTACTGTTTCTGCCGCACACGCGATAGCCGCCGGCTCGATCCTGACGCTGATGGTCGGGCGCGTCGTACCTCAGACGCAGGAGAACCGCCGGCCCGGCTGGTGGGTCGCACTGACGCTGATCGTGTGGTTTGCCGCCGCGATGACTGTGTTTCATATCTTCTCGTGAGTTCGTCCTGGGGGAATTGGAACGCCGGAAGGTTTGTGATACGATCCAGAAGGGGGATCTGCGAGAATGGACGACCGTGAGAGAGAGTCCGACGAGTACGTCAGCGAACAGATCGATGTAACACAACAGCGGGGTGGGATCATGCAATCGTGTGTCTTCTACGTCACGGTCAAGAAAGACCTTAAAAAGGCGTTTCAGGATTTCTTTCCGCACATGTCGAACGCGTATATCGGCATGGCGAAGCTCTTCGATCCGGACAAGCGGTACCCGGTGCTCGCGGTCGATAAGGTTACCGTCTTTACGAAGGACGGCGACGAAGCCGAAAGCGCTCGATTTCTGGTTCCGACTGAAAACGAGAACTTCATCTGGATCCAGTGCGAGCTGTTCGCGTTCGCGGGTATCTCCGACTGCGACAACGCCTGACCGATGCCGGTCGAGCTACCGATTCTCGGGACCGACGCGCATTACACCGTCGCACCGACGAAGATCGTCTGCCTGGGGCTCAACTACCGGGAGCACATCGCGGAGAGCGAAAGCGTACGGGTTCGGGGGTTCGGCCACGACATTCCGCCCGAACCAGTACTCTTCCCGAAGCTGCCAAGCTGCCTGATCGGCCCCGAAGACACGATCAGGTTGCCCAAGATCGTGGAGTCCTACGGGTTTGATTCGATTCGAACCGACTACGAGGCCGAACTCGCGGTCATAATCGGCGAGCGGTGCCGCAACGTCGATGAGTCGGACGCCCTATCGGTTGTGTTCGGCTACACGTGCGCCAACGACGTCAGCCAGCGCAACATTCAGAACGGTGACCGCTCGGGCTGGTTTCGCGGCAAGAGCTTTGACACGTTTCTACCGGTGGGGCCGGCGGTCGTTCCCGCCGCTCAGATCGCCGACGTCCAGAACCTGCGCATCCGCGCGACGCTCAACGGATCGGTCGTCCAGGAATCGTCGACGAGTGAGATGATCTTCACGGTCGCCGCGATGATCAGTTACATCAGTAGGAACTTCACGCTCGAACCAGGTGACCTCATTCTCACCGGAACGCCGTCGGGCGTAGGACCGCTCGCGGTCGGTGATACGATCGACGTGACGGTCGAGTCCATCGGCACGCTCAAGAACACGGTCGACCGCGAGCGATAACGCGGCCTACGCGAGTTCTTCGAGCATCGTGCGTAGCTGCGCAGGGCTCTCTATGAAGTAGTGCGCATTCGTCGGACCAAGACCAACGCGTACCGACCACGCCGACTCTGGTGCCGCGGCGAACAGCTCCTCATCGGTCGGATCATCGCCGACGGCCATGATGAAATCGTACTCGTCGTGCGCGTACCAGCGCGCGGCAGCCTGCGCCTTTCCGACCAGGCTGCTCTTGACCTCGAGTACCCGATTGCCGTCGAAGACGGTCAGATTGTGGTTCGCGATCATACTTATCAGCGCGTCCTTGAGCTCCGCGACGCGCACCGCCGCAAGGTCGGGGTCACTACCGCGGTAGTGCCAGGCAAGGCTGAGTTCCTTTTCCTCAAACCTGCTTCCCGGCGTGCGATCGGCATAGAGCTGCATAATCGGAGCCAGGTGTTCCTTCCACTGGTCGTCGACGGGGATGATCTGCTCCCAGCTGCCGTCAACCCTGATCGACGCCCCATGACTCGCGATCAGACCGATCGGCAAATCCTCCAGGTGCTCGCTCATGAAGTCCCGCCCGCGGCTGCTGACCAGTACTACGTCGTTGCGCGTGTCATTGGCGAGCGATCGGATCAGCGAACGCAGATCCGCATCGGGTAGGGCCTCATCTGCGCGATCCATGTAATCCAAGAGCGTTCCGTCGTAGTCGAGCAGCAGGAGTCGCTTCTGCGCGCTCCGATACGCATCCCTGAACCTCCGTCGGACCGAACCCGACAGACGCTTGCCCAGAAAGGACTGCTGGTGTTCGATCGTCGCTTCAAGCTTGGTCATGAAGTCGTTCGCCCAGTAGTGGATGTCGTACCGCTTCAGACGATCCTGCATCCGTACGTTGCGGCGCATCTGTTCGTCATCGGGCATCACGATCGCGCGCTGCAACCCGTCGGCGATCTCTTCGACGCTGCTCGGGTTCACGATGATCGCTTCGCTGAGCTCTCGAGCGACACCGGCTGTTTCGCTCAAGACCAGCACGCCGGTCCGTCCTTCGCGCGCGGCCACGTACTCCTTTGCGATCAGGTTCATCCCGTCGCGCAGCGCCGTCACCAGCAGCACGTCGGCTTCGGCGTAGAGGGCCGACAGATCCTCGAATGAGAAGGTGCGGTAGAAGTACTGAACCGGGGTCCACGCAATCGTAGAAAAACGCCCGTTGATCCTGCTCACGAGCTCGTCTACCTCACGCTTGAGTTCCTGGTACTGCACCACCGCGGTTCTCGACGGCGACACGATGATCACAAGCGCGACGCTTCCGGCCGACGGTGAGTACTTCTCAAGATAGCGTTCGAACGCACGGAGCCGTTGTGGTATGCCCTTGGTGTAGTCGAGTCGGTCGACCGACAGAATCAGCTTGTCGACGCGACGGTCGGCGTGAACTTCGTCGATCTTCCGACGGACCGATGGAGTCGATGATGCCGACGCGTATCGATCGTAGTCGATTCCCATCGGGAAGACGTCGGCCCGGACCATCCGGTTCTCGTACCGGATGTACGCCATATCGTGGTCGTACCCGAGCAGCCGCCGGACGCTCGACAGGAAGTGGCGAACGTAGTCGAAGGTGTGAAAACCCACCAGATCGGCACCGAGCAGCCCGCGCAGGACCTCGGCCCGCCACGGCAGCAGCCGAAACAGCTCGTACGACGGAAACGGGATATGCAGAAAGAAGCCGACTCTGCTGTCGGGCTCGTGCTCCTTGATCAACGCGGGGAGCAACATCAACTGATAATCGTGCACCCAAACGACGTCGCCGGGTTCGATGTGGCGGCGGACGCGGTCGAAGAACGCCGCATTCACGTCCACGTACGCAGCCCAGAGGTCGGGGTCGTAGGTGGGGTACGTCGGGAAGTAGTGAAAGAGGGGCCAGACCACGTTGTTGCAGAACCCGTAGTAGAATCGTTCGAGCTGATCGGAGGTTATGTCGACGGTCACGCACTTGTGCTCGGTTCGCAGGTGCTCGGCGACCGTCCGTCGTTCGTCGTCGGTCATGCTGTCCGACGGCAGCCCGCTCCACCCGATCCAGATGCTGTCTTCGCTCTCGTGCAGCGGCGACAGCCCCGTGGCAAGCCCGCCGACGCTCGGCGTGTAGACGAATCCATCGGCGCTGCGCGACACCGACGTCGACATTCGGTTGGATACTATAATCGTCTTGGGCATACAACAGCCTTGTCGTTCAACGGGGTTCGTGTCAAGCTGGCGTTCCGATGAGCGACAGCAGCAGGCCCGGGGACGCGGTCCCGTTTCTCAAGAGCCTCGGGTTCCCCGAGTTCCGGATCCACCATCCGTTCAACCACTTCGACTTCACGCGGGCTGGTCGCCGCATCCTGGTGATCGGGCCGATGGGGTCGGGCAAGACCGAGTACTCGACGCGGGTGTGGCGCGACTCGCGCGTGGTGCTCCGCAAGTCCGGCGCGCTGTCGGGTGAGACGACATACTCAGGCGCGGACCGCAGGAACGTCTTCGTGGTTCGACTGCAGATCGACGACCGGAAGTTCTCCGACTACCCCGACGACGCGCTTCCGTTTCGCGGCGGTTACGAGCGGTGTGGGCCGAACATCGCACGGATCACCAGCAGTTTCGAGCTCGAACGGCTGATCAAAGCGAACCCGAACCATGGAACCTGGATCATCGACGAAGCGACGTTCTACGACGAGCGGCTCGCCTACGTCGTGGACCGCGAAAGCCGGAGTCGAGGACTGGTGTTCATCTTTCCGACGTTGTTGCTGAACTTCAGAAGGGAGTTGTTCAACCCAACCGCGCGCCTGTTACTCGACGTCTGCACCGACGTCTTCCCGCTGACCGCGTACTGCGAGCACGACCGCTGCATTCGCGACTCGTTCTACACGTACCGCTACTACACCGTCGGCGGTCGCGAGTGCCCCGCGCTCTACTTCGACCCGTTGATCATCATAGGCGGAGACGCCGAGCGGGAAGACGCGCAGGAGCCGAACTACTGCACGCGCTGCGACGCGCACCACTACCTGCCGGGCAAGGAGTACGCGTATCTGGTGCTCAAACCGCTCGGCGAGCAGGCTGCTCGCGGTGATACCCACGCGCTCGAGCGCGAGCTTCGGCTCATCAACGCGCGAAGCGACGACTCACAGCTCGCGCGGGACCTGCGGTCGCGCTACGCGAAGGATGGCGATGTGAACCGCAACGCGCTCAACGTCGACTGCATCGCCGAGCGAGCGCTGCTCTACCTGTTCGTCGAACTGAACCT
>RECL01000350.1 GCA_007694025.1 Spirochaetaceae bacterium | reverse complement strand
CGACGGCGTTGTTATCGACGGCGAGCCGGCCGCCCGTGCCGCCGGAGGGGGAACACAATGGCGATGATCCGTTCACCAATCGTGAGAGCTCTCGTGTTCTCGGCCGGGATGCTTTGCACCGGACTCGCGCTCGTCGGCGTCGTGATCCGCGGCCTTCCAACCACGCCGTTTCTGCTCCTTGCCGCAGGCTGCTTCTCCAAGAGCAGCGTGAAGATGAACCGCTGGATCTACAGCCACCCGCGCCTTGGTCCCTTCCTGACCGACCTTCGCGAAGGCCGTGGGATGCCGCTCAGGCTCAAAGTAATCACGCTCGCGATGGCGTGGACCCTTCTGGGGGGATTCGCGCTCTTCCTGACGACCTCTGTCCACCTGCGGATCTTCCTGATCGCGCTGGCAACGACGAAGACGGTCCTGCTGGTCTGGGTCATCCCGACCAAACGAACGTCCAGCGCCGACTCCGAAGGCTGCACACCAGCGCCGGAGGCACCCGGCGCTGGATAGGCTCGTATCCACTGATGAGTGGGTCTAACTCATCGGCTCGCTCACCTCACGCCACTACCAAACGTTCTACCCGAAGCTCTCTTCGGTGCTGTTCGGCATTCCAGAGATCATACTGAGTCTGCTGGTTCAACCAGCTCTCAGCTGTAGTATCGAAGGCTATGGAGAGGCGGATCGCCATCTCCGGGCTGATCCCGGCACGCCCGTTGACGATCGCGCTCAGCGTCTTTCGACTGACGCCCAATGCCCGTGCGGCCTCGGTGATCGACAGACCGAGCGGCTCAAGACAGAGCTCCCGGAGTACTTCGCCGGGGTGGGGGGGATTGTGCATTAGCATGGTGACACCTCAATGATAGTCTTCGTGATTCACTCCGTCAGCGTCCTGACCCTCGAATCGAACCGTGACGCGCATAGCTACGGGTGTCAACGACCCAACGCCCCACGCGTCGACGGCGGGTGGAGCGTCGTGTATACTGCCCCTTTACCGCGTTCCGCGCCCGGCGTTCAGCTCGGGACAAACCAATGCAGAGAGAGTGAACAGATGACCTACTACATCAGCCCCACCGGCGACGACTCGGCCCCCGGCAACGCGTCCGACAGCGCCTGGCGTACCTTTTCGAACGTGGGTAGCGTCACGCTTACGCCTGGTGACGCGCTTCTCCTGGACGCCAGCGGCACCTGGCACGAGCCGCTTTCGATCACCGCGCACGGTGCCGATGGACGGCCGGTCGTGATTGGCGGCTACTGCGCGTGCTGTGCTGGTGGATGCGATACGGGATGCTGCGATCACGGATGCTGCACGGACAGATCGATTCCCGGCTGGGACGACGGCTTTGCCCTACGGTGCCGGCCGCGCATTGTGTGGGGGGAAGGGGCGGTCGTGTCGGTGATCGACTCAAGCTGGGTGACCATCCGCGGACTCGAGATCCACTGCGCAACCGACCAGACGATGTACCCTGATCTGGATGGCGTCGACGACCCATCGTCGGTCGGTGAGGTCGCGCGTCACCCGAAGGATCGCGTGAACTACGGCGTGTTCGTTCACAACACGATCGGATCGCCCGGACGTGGACTTACCGTCGAAGGCGTCCACGTCCACGGGAACGGTGCCGACCAGAACAGCGAAGGAATCCTGGTGACCGCAGAGACCACCGACGACGCGACCGAGCCGACTACGATCGGGATCACGATCGCGAACAACCTGGTTGAGAACGTCGGCTGGCGCGGGATCGGGACCGGGATGCAGTCGATTGCGCCGAAGTTCGCCGGCGTGCCGTGGCAGGCGCTCCGCGACGTCGTGATCCAAGGCAACGCCGCACGGCTGATCGGCCTGCAGGGCATCTGCGCGTTCAACGCGCACTCGGTCGTGATGCGACGCAATCTGGTCGACCGCGCCGGATGGTATCGCGGCGTCGGCGCAAAGTGGGGACCAGCGGGGCTCTGGCCCTGGTCGTGTGCCGACGTAGTGATCGAGTACAACGAGGTCACCGGAATGTTCGACGGGAACACCGGCGCCGACGCGACCGGGATCGACATCGACTGGAACAGCCGTGACGTGATCGTCCACAACAACCACTGCTACGCGAACATGGGGTGCGGAATCGTCACGATGTCGTGCCTGCGCGGCACGATCGAGCGCAACCGGATCGATGGAAACCTGGCTAAGGTGAACATCGGCCCCGGGCAGATCGCGCTCTGCGACTTCCAGACCGCAAGCGGGCCGCACGCGATCACCGGCGTGACCGATGTTGCGATCCGCGACAACCTGATCATCCTGGACCGCGACAATTCGACCGCGCTGTCGACCGTGCATATCTCGGAGGGCCCTGAGTGGAAGGATGTCCGGTTCACCGACAACCGGGTCGTCTTCTTCGACCACGCGCGCGGGCAGTACGCGTACGACCTCCAGGAGCAGACGAGCGTCGAACAGTTCGCGCGCAACCGCTTCTACGGGTGCGACCAGGATGGATTCCGGGCCGAGCTGTCCGGAGCATCTCTTGGGTGGTCGGCGTGGCGCGACCGCGGCAGCGACGATGAAAGCTCGTTCGCGCCGCTCGACGACACCAGCCCGAGCCGGGTTCGCGATGTGACAGCCGAACGCCGCGGTGAGCAGATCACTCTGAGCTGGAGCCCCGCCACCGACAGCAGGAGCGGAGTCCATCATTATAATGTCTATCGGGGTGATCGATCCGACTTCGCGCTGCGCTACCTGACGCTGGTCGGGCAGCCGACCGAGTGCAGCTTCGTCGACGCAACCCCCGTGGACGGACCGCACTGGTACGCGGTCGAGGCCGAAGACGCGTGCGGCAACCGAAGCGGCTACGCCGCGCGCGTCGCGGTTCCGGAGGCGGCACCCACCGGAGACCCTCGGTGACGGTCATCCGAGACATTCCCTGGCGCTTCGACCTGGACGCGTTCCTGACCGCGGCCGGAGTCACCGGCGACCCTGAGCTGGAGGCGGAGGCGCGCAGGCTTGCCGCTGCCGCCGCGCCGCTTCTGCGGCCAAAGGCGGTCTACGGATCGGCGCCGGTCGACCGGCTCGGAGGGCCCGACCGGTGGGAGGTCGGGATCGGCGGCGTGACGTTCGAGAGCGAGATCCTGCGGTGCAATCTGGAGGGCGTCGAACACGTCTACCCGTACGTCGCGACGTGCGGTGC
>RECL01000438.1 GCA_007694025.1 Spirochaetaceae bacterium | reverse complement strand
ACGCACAAGAGCTACGAATCGAACGCGCGTATGCAGGCGGTTCAGCCCAAGATGGCGGAGATCCGCGAGCGCCACAAGGACAACCAGCAGAAGCAGAACGAGGAGATGGCCAAGCTCTACAAGAAGGAGGGCGTGAATCCGCTCGGCGGGTGTCTGCCGATGCTCGCGCAGTTCCCCTTCTTCCTCGCGATGTACGGCCTGTTCAACAACCACTTTGACCTGCGCGGCGCGGTCTTCATCCCCGGGTGGATCAGCGACCTGTCGGCACCCGACGTCCTGATCGGATTCGGCGACTTCACGCTGCCGCTCCTCGGCTGGACCGCGCTGCGGGGGCTCCCGATCATCTTCGTCGGCACGCAGCTGTTGTCGACCAAGCTCACCCAGACGCCGGCTGCGAACCAGAGCTCGGGGCAGATGAAGTTCATGCAGCTCGGCCTGCCGATCATCTTCTTCTTCATCCTCTACAACGTGCCGTCGGGCCTGCTCGTCTACTGGATCTTCTCCAACGTGCTGACCGTAGGCCAGCAGTACTACTACAACAAGACGCGCGGGAAGCAACCACCACCCGCGCCAAAGAAGTCGGGCCCCGCGCGTCTCGGCCCGACGACATCCGGCCCCTCGAGGGGCCCATCCCGCTCCGGCCCGTCCAAGGGTCCGAAGAAGCGGTCGTAAGAGAGTGAACCCGGAGGGAGTATGACCCAGGAATTTGAAGGAAAGACAGAGAAGGAAGCGATCGATCTCGCGATCGAGTCGCTCGGGCTCGAACGCGACGAGTTCGACGTGGAGATCCTTGAGACCGAAAAGAGCGGGTTGTTCAACCTGCAGAAAAAGGTCAGGATCCGCGTTCACATCAGCGAAACGATCGTGTCGTCGGCCAGCAGCGGCCCCGAAAACGACTTCGAGCACGCGATCATCGACTTCGTGACCAACGTCACGCAGCGGATGGGCTACCCGTCAGAGGTCGGCGTCCAGTTCCGCGACCCCGGCAAGATCGGGCTGAAGCTCGACTCACCGCACTCGAACATCCTGATCGGCAAGAAGGGCAAGAACCTCGACGCGTTGCAGCTGCTCGCGAACGTCGTCGCCGGTCGCCTCGACGACGGCGACACCCGTGTCGTGATCGACACGGAGAACTACCGCCAGCGCCGCGAAGAGAACCTGATCCGCCTCGCGCAGCAGGTCGGCGACCAGGTCAAGCGCACGAAGCGCAGCAAGCTCCTTGAGCCGATGAACCCGTTCGAGCGCCGTCTGATCCACACCACGCTCAACAACGTCGCCGAGATCGCGACCAAGAGCGAAGGCGAAGGCCTCTACAAGCAGGTCCGCGTCTTCTACCGGGGCATGGAAGACCAGTAGCCCGTTCGGTCAGAAGAGTCCGGGCGCCTGACCGAGTGGGGCCCGTGGCCCCCACTCGGCCACCGCGCTGCTACGGGCTGCGCTTCGCTTCGGTCCCGGCGACGCTGTCGTGCCCAGACCCGCGCGCCGACCGCCCCCGCGACCCGCTCCCGGAGCGTCGTGGTAGCCCGCCGATCGCGTCGCCAGGACCCCTGCGGGCCCTCCGCATCGCTGGCGCGCTTCGCGCCACGCACCGGTTCACCCCCCGAGCATTCGTCCTGTGCATATCTTGTGGATAATCCGGCTCTCGGTGCCCTCCAGGGGACTCTCAGCGGCGTAGCCGCATTCACGGCGCTCTGGCGCGTCCCGATTCCGCTCCAATCGCTCGCGTATTGTGCATTATAGTAGACAGAATACCCCAATTCGTTCGTGATCGACGCATAATCCGCCGGCTGAAACCCCCTAAAACCACGGTTTCAGCGTGAGGGCTCGCTCTGTGAGGTTTCAGTTGAATGTGAATACCCTGTGGATAACCTTTACACAGACGTCTGCGAACAGTACGCTGCACCGCGTACCGCCGATGGCACGGTAGACGGAGCGGAGGCGCATGCGCTTGCGATCCGGGTACCCGATAGTGAGCTCACGACGATGCTGAAAGACGCGTACAGCGTCGATGCCCGCGCCGCCGGACTCGGCCAGCGCGTCCAGGTGTGCGACCAGACGCGGCGTGGATTTGCCGCTTGGAAGCTCCTTCGCGAATCGGTACACTGCACCTTCAATCCTACCAGAGGAGACACCGTGAAACAGAGCATCTGGCTGGCACGCCACGCGACCCGGATCGACGTGGTGGACCCAGCGTGGAAGGAAACCGCCGACCGACCGTTCGACCCCTACCTTGCCGAGCAGGGGCTTGAAGAGGCCGAGCGTCTCGGTTCGCTGTTCGCGCGTGAGGCGGTCGACCGCGTCTACTGCTCGCCGTTCCTGCGCGCGATCCAGACCGCGGCGCCCATCGCGAAGGCGGCGCGATGCACGCTGTGCATCGAACCAGGGCTTTCGGAGTGGCTCAACGTAGAGTGGTTCGACGGCGTTCCCACTCTTGCGCCTCAGGTCGAACCCCGCGGTTTGGACGGTCTGATCGATCGCTCGTACCAGTCGCCGCTCGTGTTGACCTACCCCGAAACGTGGGACCAGCTCCTGGCTCGGTCACGGGCCACGGTTACGCGGCTCGCCCAGAGCGGTGAGAACATCGTACTGGTAGGACACGGCGCGTCGGTGCACGGCTGTGCGATAGAGCTTCTCGGCTCCACAACCTGGGGCGACTTGCCGCCAATCGCCTCGGTGTTTCGTTTCACGCGCACCGGCCACGGGTGGGACCCGGTGCTGCTCGCCGATACCTCGCACCTGTCGCGATAGCCCACGCGAGGAAGCAGCGCCGATGGTCCGCGACAGGCAGTTCTACGGCAGGGTGTTTGGACTGGCCGCTACGATGGCGGTGCAGAATGTGATCACGTTTTCCGTGAATCTCGCGGACAACGTGATGGTCGGGCAGCTCGGGGAGCTCGCGCGACCAGGTCACCACGCTCGTCGGGCTCACGCTGAAGCTCGGCGTCGGCGCCGGGACTTCGCGGGGCCGCGATCGCGACGCTCGCCGTGCGCGTCCCTGGTCATCGTCTTCATCTGCCTCAAGTCTGACCAGATCCTCAAGTGCGCCGTCGCCGCGGCAATAGGGGAAGCACCACGCCGAATTTGCGCGTATTACAGGGGTGGAGACCCCAATCGCAGACAACCACGACCGTCGCTACAAGTACCTCTTCTCGCATCCCGGCTTCGTGGAGCGTCTTC
>RECL01000436.1 GCA_007694025.1 Spirochaetaceae bacterium | reverse complement strand
ACCCAGTCGTAGATCGCATCATCTGCCCCCCCAGTGGTGACGAAGCGGTCCGAGAGGTCGTCTACCATGCCCTCCGTGACCGGTCCGGGCGGCGATGCGGTATCCAGTTCTGCTGTTTCCACCCACATCTCGAGTGCGATGCCACTAAGTCCATCCCGGTCGTCGATGACGCTAACAAGCGTTGCCTCTACGGTCGCGAACGACAAGTCGTTGTTGATAACTGTGAAGCTGGTTGTCTGTCCCGGCTCCGGTGGATCGAGATTGAACTGCGGTGGGGGAGGGGCGGTGAACGAACGGGCGGTGCCGTCTGCACCACTGTCGTCGGTCGTCGTGGATTCCAGCGGGGGTGGCTCCCACGCGTCGACGTAAGGATGACCGCGGAGCGCGATGCGTTCGGCCGACTCGTCGAAGCTGGTGGCGGTGATGGATCGCGACTCGGACGGCGCTGCAGAGAGGATCGGACCGCTCACCGATGCCGACACGATCGAGCTCGGCGGGTTGACCTGACTCGATGTACGATTCACGAAGATCAGCGCTACGTCGGTCGGGGAGGTTCCCACATCGACCGAAAACGTGACGCCGTTTGACACGTCGACGTTTGACAGACTGAAGAACCAGGTTCCTTCTTCAGTCGGTAGCACGCGGCCGGCGCGTCCCGCGCTCTGCGTCAGGTGTGCCGGACCGCGTCCGCATCCAAACAGGAGCAGTGCGGTAAGGAGTGCGATGCCGATGCGCGTCACAAGCTTCACATTCCTAAGCATACCGCTTGGGATGTAGGAATCCAACGGCCTGCGGTTTCCGCACACCGCCCGACCCACGCCTTCCGGCATCCAGAGGTGGAAGGTTATGGCAAATTCTCAACCCAACGGCTATAGTCAGGTACGTTGAAGATGATTGGATTCCGTACCGTGCCGCGGGCGTGCCTCGTCGCACTTTTCATTCTGATCTCGATACCCGCCGCGGCCGATCCGGAGTGGGGCCCTCTCGGTGTCCTCGTGGACATCGAGCCTGGCGATCAGGCGAGTCAGGCCGTAGCGCGTGTCGTCGCCGACGCGGTCATCGTGCGCCTGCAGCTTCGGGGCTTTGGCGTTGACGCGTCCGATCATCCGGTTCTTGTCTCCGGTGTTGCGACCGTGGCCCGCAATGATGTGCGCGTGGAGCTGACCCTCGCACCAAACGAGCCTTTCGATAACGAGTCCGACCAAGCGTTGCCGCGCCGCGTTGCGGGCGTACTCCCGATCGATATCAACCTCGACCGCGCGGTGGGTCAGTTGGTCGACGACCTGCTCGACTCAGCGAGTCCGTTGCTCGCTGCGATATCTGACCATCAGGCGCAGATCGCGCGTGAGCGCGATCCGGTTGTGCCGGAGCCGCCCGAGGAGACGATTCGCCCGGTGCCCGGGCCTGTGCCACCGCCAATCGAGATCCCCGCGGACCGTACTATCAGGCCGGTCCACCTGGGCATCCTGGCGGGGTTCTCACCCGCGGTTCCCGCACTGGAGGCGGCAAGGTACGTTGGGCCGAGCCTTGGGGCGTCGATGCTCATTGTGTGGTTTCCCACGGGTCGCGAAGGATTTGCGGTCGGCGTGACCGGAAGGTACGTGTCCGCACAGGTGACTGGTGTCGCCGCCAGCGGACCGCTGACTATTGTCCCGTTCGGGCTGTCAATCGGATCGGGTGTTCCCGGCGCGCGCGTTTCGCCGTACGCTCGAGTCTCCGCCGGGATGGCGTTCTTCAAGAGCGAGCATCCGGTCCTGGGTTCCGTGCAGTCGCTCCTGCCGTGGGCCGCTGCGGATCTCGGGATGCGGTTATCATTCGGATTCGCTCGACTGGAACTTGGAGCCGGAGCGGAGGCCTACCTTGATGGCGATACGCTGCTCCTGGCATTCGTGCCGGCGGTCGCATTCGGGGTGGTGTTCTGAAGCGTCTGGTCTGGTTCTCACCGGCTACGGTGGTGGGTGCGCTGTGATCTCCAACGTATAGATGGTGCCAGCAGCACTCGATCTGAAGGTCTGGACTGCGATCAGGTACTGCCGTCCCGGAGTCACTACGACGTTGAATGTTCCTGAATTCGGTTCGCTCTTTGCCCCGCCGCCCGTCTGCAGGTCAATCGACTCGGCGATGATCCCGAAGGGCACTACGGTATAGACGAGGATATCCAGATCCGCATTGCCAGTCCAGATCACCCGCATGCGGAGTTCCGTAACGTCA
The DNA here is from genome assembly GCA_007694025.1 of Spirochaetaceae bacterium. Lineage (GTDB taxonomy): Bacteria > Spirochaetota > Spirochaetia > DSM-27196 > SLST01 > SLST01. The sequence continues at coordinate 972 of RECL01000436.1, read as the reverse complement.
ACCCCTGGTGTAATGAAGTGGTAGTCCTCCAGCGGCGGATACCTGTCGTTGTGTATGAGACCCTGGAAACGCACGACCTCGCCGCGGTTTGGCCGGACGAAGTAGTCAAATGTGCTCGACGCGTTGATGTCCGTTGGGACGACTATCGGGTCGTTGAACAGCCAGACATCGACCGGTCCGACGACGTACGTGTTGTTCGCCGGATTCGCGTCATCGCCGGCGATTAGGTTCAGGATGTAGTAGTAGCGGCCTGGGGTGGCTGGGAGCTCAAGAAGCGGATCGAGCGTGATCGTCCCGGTGGACGCATTCGCACCGAGCGGCGCGGTCAATCCCTGCGCGACGATCGGATCCCCCGCGTTGAGCGTCGTGTTCGTAGAGCGATGCACTCGCCACTGAATACCTTGCTGTCCCGGATTCCCGGCGATCTCTCTGATCTCGAACGCGTGATCAGGCGGTCCTCCGTGCGATGATGATGCGGTCGTCCAAAGCTCTCCGGGATGTCCTCCGTATGCCGCGATCGGCAGACTGACGCTCGCAAACTCGTAGTCCGGCGGGGCGTTGACGCGGATCGTGCCGGTGGTGATTCCGTAGTCGGGCTTGTGTTCCGGGAGTTCGTCCGTAGCGCTCACCTCGATAATCAGGTAGTAGTCACCAGGGACGGCCGGCCACAGACCGGTGATCGGGATGAGCGGCAGAACGCCGTTGGCGCCGAGCGCCGCCAGAGTTCCCGTCCCGATTTCTGTCCCGTCGACTGGATTCTGAGTGGGAGAAGCGATCGCGCGCCAGGTTACGACATCCGTTCCGGCAAGCCCACCGATATTCGCCAGTGTGAACGTCTCCGATACCGGACTTCCGGTTGTAACGACAGTGAACTGCCGCGACACGTCGGTCGCGACGTAGTCCAGAATCGCCGGGTTGTTCACGAAGTAGGCCGGGCTGACGGCGGTGTTGTTCGTCGTGTTGATGTCGTCG
>RECL01000387.1 GCA_007694025.1 Spirochaetaceae bacterium | reverse complement strand
TGTCGTGCTCCCACCGGTACGGTTTCTGCGACCAGAGCGCGACGTAGCCGTCGCCGCGGCGGGCGAAGACCCAGCCGGCCGCTTCGCGCACCTCGTCGAACGCGTCCTGCGGGAACCACGCGTGCGTGTAGAGTTCGCGGTTCGTGTGGTAGAGGCCTCGCGACGGGTTGAGTCGGTAGTGGCAGATCACGACGGTGCGGTACTGCGCGGCGCGCGGGAGCGTTCCCGACCCGGCCCAGTAGTTTGGGGTTGCGCCTTTGCGCCCGCGCGAACCCGGGTGCGTCGTGAAGACGACCGCTTCAGATCCGAGCGTCGCCTGCCAGACGTGCTGCTGGTCTCCACCGTACCCGGCCCGGTAGTCCTGCGCGCAGCTCTGCATCGCGTCGGGGGTCCGGTAGGTGATCAGGTTCACCTCCTCCCGGGTGTTCCGCGTGAGGTCGCGCGCCTTCCACCGCGCGAGCGCGCGCAGTAGGCCCGCCGCCCGAAGGAAGCCGATCAGACGGCGATGCGCCGCGAAGGGGGCGAAGAAGCTGTTCTCCCACCAGTTCCACTCGTCGAGCATCCGCAGCGTCAATGCCGCGGTGCGCTCGTGCAGGTACGCCTCCAGGCTCAGGAAGACCATCCCGTCCTCCACCGACCGGAACCCCAGCCCCCAGCGCTCGGCGTCGGCGATGCGGATGCCCATCCGCTGGCGCGACTCGAACTCTGGCCGATCGGTGTCGCGCGCGATGCCGCCGATCACCGACGGCAAGCGGTAGCGGCTGGAGGTCGCCAACAGCGTCGCGCTCATGTTGCCGACCGCCGGCTGGTTCATCCCGCAGATCAGCCACACGACGGGCGCGGTGCTCTCGACGCGGCCCGACTTTTTCCCCGCCTCGTAACTGCGGCCGTGCGTCGATCCGAACGTCCCGCGGAACTGGTTCAGCGCGATGTCGAGCAGGAGCAGGTCGACCACCATCGATGCGTCGCGGGAGAGCTTGGGGTCGTCGGTGAACTCGACCAGGTTCAGGAGCGGCGGCAGGTCCTCATTGTAATAGACATGACTGAGCCACTCGCTGAAGCCCGACCGGAACCGCAGGTCCATCCACCGCTCGATCCGGGGCCGGAAGCGGTTCATCTGCTGACGCCCCGTCCTCCCGGAGTTGGTGAACACGCGATCCGGAAGGAGCTGACCCGCCAGATATCCGGCGGCGGCGAACATGATCTGGTGGTTTTCGGTCCACGTGCACATGCTGTCGATCCCAGGCTCATCGGGCCAGTACTTGAAGCCGAGTACGCTCCGCTCAAGGCGCGTACGAACCTCCGGGTCCAGTCGCACTCCAGCCCCGCCGTGCTGCGCCGGACGATCGGACGTGCGGTAGAGGATCGCAAGGATCGCGTGCAGCCGGAAGTCGGCGCAGTCTTCACGCGCGTCGATCTTGTCGCACGCGCCAAAGATCTCGTCGGTGTTCACCCGATCACCGGCGATGAGCCGGATCAGCTCGGTATACGGGCCTGAAGCGGGCTCACCGCGCGTGAGCGATCGGTACGCGGCGCAGCGTTCGGCGTAAGAAGAGGATGCTGGTTGGTCTGAGTAGTTCGGGGTGTTCATCGTATCTGGGTGCCTTTCCGGTGGGTTCCTGACACGCCATTGTAGCCGGACGCCCCGGACGTGTCACGCGGCCGTTGTGCCGCGCGTAGGGGAGTCATCACCGACGCAGCGGATGAACCGAAACCCGGAAGTCTTCAGCTTCCGGCGCAAACTCTACGATCAGAACCGACTCCCCCCGGGCCGTCGGCGACTCGGCGATCCGGCGGCCGCTTTTGTCCACTGCGAAGGAGGGGCCTTCCCATATGAGGCCCGCGAATCCTCCGGTCAACGTCGCGCTCGCGCCAAGCGTCGTGCCGCTCTCTTCGACCCGACGGGGTAGCGCATCGGCAAACCGGTCCCGAACCTCTTGCGTGTACGGCTCTCCGTTTGCGCGGAGATCGATCCACAGATCGACCTCTCCAAAGTGGTCGCTCCACTCGCTGTAGAACGAGTCCAGGCACACGGTGAACGCGATCTCGACGCCGCCGATCTCGACAGGAGATGCATCGTGAAGCGCCCCAGGCTCTATGCCGATCACATCGCGCTCGATGTCGGTCAGGAATGCCTTGTCCTGGTGGTAGACCACGTCACCGCGCTCGTCGATCACCCAGAGTCGATTCCTTACGCTCCCGTCGTCATCGATCGCTGGCCCGGTCCCAGGGACGACTGCGACCGATTCCGTGCGTGCGATCGAACGCCAGACGCGTATCCCGCCGTCAAGTGCGTCCTCAACGATCTCATCCGGAATGCTCAACTGGCTCTCACTGCGGTCGTTGACTGCAAGCGCGATCGCGTCGAATGCGTCGGGAAGCCTGCGACGGATCGCGGCCGCTGCGCGGAAGAAACCGAGGTACTCGGGAAGCACGATGAGGTCGGGCGCGTGCTCGTCGACGACCGCCGCGACCAACCGGCGCGCTTGCGCATCGAAGGCTTCCTGCGACTCGGTCCATCGGCGGTCGATCCGCAGCTGGACGATCGCGATCCGGATGACTGGGTCGACCTCGCGGGCAGCGACGGGTAGCGCAACGATCAGCACGCCCAGGAGAACCAGAATCCCTTTTGGCAGTATAGTGAGCATGGGTACCCGCAATCCTACCGCCGCTCCGGTTCTCGATCAACCGGTCGCCAGTTGACGCGGTTGTCCGATCGACCGATACATTAGCCAATGGCTCCCACTGCCGTCCTGTACCGTGAGAGGCTCTCAGTGCCGCACCCCCGCGCGCACGGCGCGCTGTCGCTCGCGCTCTGCGTGACGCTGCTTGCCGCCGTTACCCCAGCGTCCGCCACGCCGTCGTCCGCCAACCCCGATCCACCGCGTCTGCAGAGCGCGCGCTACGACTTCCCGATCGCGGGGTCGACCGATCCGATGTGGTGGGAGAGCGTGCACTGGGACGGGAATCTGGCCGTCGACATCCAGGTCAACCCGCTCATCCCGATCGGCGCGCGCGAGCGCGAAGTGTTCTACAGCGCCGCGGTGATCGCGGTGATCGGCGGCTACGCGTCGCGTCTGGACAACCCGCGCGGCGGGATCGCGGTGCTCCTCCACGGCGACGACGGACGCACCTACTACTACTCGCATCTCTCAGACGCGACCATCGAGTTACCCGGCGCGGGGACCGCGCCCG
>RECL01000434.1 GCA_007694025.1 Spirochaetaceae bacterium | reverse complement strand
AGAGGCGCGTGCGCTCGGCGTGTTCGGCGCTGCGCGATGACCGGAAAGGGGCTCGGTGATCCACGTCGCCTCCAGTGGCGCGCTCATGTTGCGTTTCGCCGTCGGATGGCCCCCTGCACAATCCCCCGGATGTAGCCTATCGAGAACGCTTCCATCGTCCGTCGGTCGGCCGTGCTGGCCACCGGGATCGGGATGTGGTCGGGGACGATCATCCCGTCGAAGCCGACGTCGGTGAGCGTGTCGACGATCGCGGTGAGGTCAAGGTACCCGTCATCCGGAAGTGTCTCGACGAAGTCGGGGAGCGGCCGGTCGATGTTGCGCAGGTGCACCTGGTGGATGACGCCTCGCTCGCCGAACTCACGGATCGCGGCGGTGACGTCTTCTCCGGAACCATCGGGGCCCGCCATCTCCGCCCACGTGCCGACGCAGAACAGAATCCCCGAGTACGGCGACCACCCGGATATCTCCATCGCTCTCCGGAACGCCGCGGTGCTGCTGAATATCCGCGCCACGCCGGAGTGGTCGACCGGTGGGTCGTTCGGGTGGAGCTGCAGCCGCACGCCTGCGTCGGTGGCAACCGGGAGGACTCGGTCGATGAACGCCTCATAGCGCTCCCACATCTCGTCGGCCCCGTACGACCGCTCGTACGCGGGTGGCTTCGCCAACGCCTCCGACAGGCGAAAGGCGCGGGTGTCGCAGCCGCGGACCACCGCGCGGCCCGTGGTGTAGGTCCCGCCGGTGTGCCACGCGTACGTCGTCGCGGTGACGCCGGCCCGACCAAGGTCTTCGATGAACCGGAGCAGAAACTCCGTGTGCGCTTCCGCGTCGGTTCGGCCGGTCGCGATCTCGGTGCAGTTGTAGAGATCTGCGGGCATGATCTCGTGGAGCGCGAGCCCCGCGTCCTCCACGCGCGCTTTGATCTCTCTGATACGTTCGAGCGTACAGTCGGCCGCCGGGGTTCGGACCTCGACCGCTTCCACGCCGACCTGGCGAAGGTACGCCAGATGTTCGGGCGTGAGCATCTCCGGCTGCTGATGGCTGACTCCAAGTCTCATGGGTGCCTCCTATGCTCCCCTGGTTCGAACGCGGTCAGGACCGATGCGGCAAGATTCGTGGGTGCGCGCTTCGGTGTCATGCCCCGCCTTCCAGGTACGGCTGGATCACCCGTGTCACACGGTCGATCTGGGCAAACCTCCAGATGTCTTCCAGGCGCTTCGGGTTGGTCCTCCGGTATTCGCGCAGCGCCTCAAGTGCGACATCAATGCCGATCTTGTTGCGGAACTTGAAGCAGTCGGCGACAGTTTTGGCGGCGCTGAACACGCGGACCGTCACTCCAGCTACCTCGTGCTCCTCCACACCCGCTTCCAGGGGTGGTCCGGAAAGGTAGAAGAGCCGGAGCGGCGGGTGCGCGACGCGGGGCCGCCACGCCTTCCGGTCGATTGCCATCCAGACCTCGAATGGGTTCTGGGTGGTCAGGCCGTGAAAGCGAAGGGCTGAAAGCAGGCAGATGACCCCTCCCGGCACGCGAGCGGCGGCCTCCGCGAGGTCCTGTCTCTCTGTCTGCGGAGCACCCGGGAGTCGGTAGAGACCGCGGGCCACGTGCACAAGCTCGCCAGACTCGCAGAGGCGACGGATCGCGGTCCGTGACACACCTGCTTCTTCAAGGTCGCGCGTGCGGGCGATTCCGTTACGTTGCAGCAGCTGAAGCGCACGGTGGTATGGCGTCGTGGCTGTCACAATGTCTCGGCCTCCGTTTGTATAAGCCGAGGAACTGTAACAGCCTACCCAGAGGCGGGTCAAGCCATCAAGAGTGCAGCGGATCGCGGTCCTCGAGATAACCGCTACCTCCCGCCCCCGATTCCGGCTATACTGACGCGCAATGAGAACCGCCGCGTTTTTCGATATCGACGGGACGCTCTACCGCGAATCGCTGATGATCGAACACTTCAAGAAGCTCCTGAAGTACGAGGTGCTCGATGAGGCGATCTGGCACACGCAGATCAAGCAGAGCTACGAAAACTGGCGGAAACGGCGCGGAAACTACGACGACTACATGCTCGGCCTGGCCGAAGTGTACGTCGCGTCGATGAAGGGCCTTGAGCGGTCGAAGATGGAGTTCATCACGAACCAGGTCGTCGATCTGAAGGGCGACAACGTCTACATGTACACGCGCAACCGGATCGGGTGGCACAAGGCCCAGGGGCACGCGGTGATCTTCATATCGGGTAGCCCCGACTACCTGGTGCGCAAGATGGCCGAGCGGTACGCGATCACCGACTGCATGGGCACGCGCTATCTGCTCGACCCCGAGGACCGGTATACCGGTGAGATCGAGCAGATGTGGGACTCCGACAGCAAGCGCGGCGCGGTCGACCACTTCGTCCGGAAGTTTGACCTTGACCTGACGTCGAGCTACGCGTACGGCGACACCGTCGGCGATCTGTCGATGTTCGAGTTGGTCGGCAATCCGGTCGCGATCAACCCGACGCGCGAACTCCTGACGCACCTCAAATCGACGCCCGTGCTGCGCGACAAGGTGCGCGTTGCAGTCGAGCGCAAGGACGTCGTCTATCTGCTGCGGCCCGACGTCGAGACCTTCCGGGCGTACGGCGACGAGTAGGCCGCTCGCCATCGCGCGTCGGTGGTGGTACCCTCAACGTATGTCCAGAATAGAGCCCAAGCCCATCAAGCACTACCCGTGGCGCGTTCGCTGGTTTCTTCGTCGGCAGGAGCGCAAGTACGGCCGTGTGCTCGCTCCGTCGCTGCTCTGGGGGCGGTTGCCGAACGCATTTCTGGGGATGCTGCTCTCACTGGGCGCGTTCCAGAGCCGCCGCTACCCGATCAGCGCCGAGCTGCGGAGCCTGGTATCGATCAGGATCGCGCAGTGCAACGGCTGCTTCTTCTGCGTCGACCTCAATTCGTACAACTTCCTGCGCGCCGCCGGGGCCGAGGCGAAGGCGACCGATGTGGCGGGTTGGCGCGACAGCGACCTCTATTCGCCGCGCGAGCGCGCCGCGCTCGACTACGCGGAGGCGGTGACCGACCGGTGCGCATCGGTCGGTGACGCGGAGGTGGACGCTCTGCGCGCACACTTCACAGACGACCAGATAGCCGCGCTCACCGCGTGGATTGCGTTCCAGAATATGAGCGCGAAGTTCAACGCGGCGCTCGGCGCCGAAGAGTACGGGTTCTGCAGGATAGGTGGTGGC
>RECL01000410.1 GCA_007694025.1 Spirochaetaceae bacterium | reverse complement strand
TGGAGCGGTCCGGCGTGAGCCTGATCGCAGCCGGCCGACCCGCGGTCCGCAGGACGGTGCGCGAACGCTCGGTCCCGGCGGAGTATCCGATCGCGACCAGCTCGCCCGGTGCGTACGTCGTTTCGAACGTCGCGGTGTAGCGATGGTCGCGGCCCGCCGGCCGGCGCCCGAGCGAACCCCCGTTCAGCACGAGCTCGATTTCGTCGTCGCGCGAGTAGACGTCGACGACGACCTGCTTGCCGTCGAATCCGGGCCAGCTCCACGATGAGTTGACGTCGGGCCAGCCCCACGCGGAGACAACTCCGTCCCGGCCGTGGTAGTGCGGATCGTGCACCGCGATCCAGGGAGCGGTCGCGATTCCCCAGACGCAGTCGCGGTAGTACGACTGCGGCCGCTTGAACCCGCAGATGTCGATGTCGCCGCAGTACGCCTGGTGCCACGGGTGGTCGCCCAGGAAGGCGGTCTGGCCGTCGTACCAGACGTGACCGATTCCCGCCTCACCCAGGTAGTCGATCGCGGTCCAGACGAAGTCGCCGATCACGTGCGGGAGCCGTTCGGTGGACTCCCAGTAGTCGAACGCGTCCTTCGGGAAGGTCTCTTCGCCGCAGATGATTCGCTTTGGGAAGCGTTGTCCGTCGCCCTCGTAGCGATGGAGGAGATAGTTGTAGCCGACCACGTCGAGCGGCTCGGCGAAGCGCTCGGTGAGCTCTGCCCAGTAGTCGCGCTCGCCGTCGGCGGTTGGCGCGGCGGGCGCGACGTTTGCGGCCAGCCCGCTCGCTTCCGGGTCCTCCCAGAGGCCGCAGAGCGCGTTCGTGACCCCGCGCGTCGGGTCGAGCGCGCGGATCCGGTCGGCCAGGAGTTTCGCGTACCGGTAGCCGTCGGAGCGGCCGTCGCGCTCGATGATCTCGTTACCGGTCGACCACATGATGATCGACGGGTGGTTGCGGTCGCGAAGCACCATCGCGTCGATATCCTCCTGCCAGTGGTGCTCGAACGCAACGCTGTAGTCGTTCGGGTTCTTCCCGTCGCGCCAGCAGTCGAACGCCTCGTCTATCACGAGAAGGCCCAGCCGGTCGCACGCGTCCAGAAAGGCTACCGACGGCGGGTTGTGCGCGGTGCGCACCGCGTTGAAGCCCGACGCCTTCATGAGTTCAACCTTGCGCTCCTCCGCGCGGTCGTACGCGGCGGACCCCAGGAGGCCGCAGTCGTGATGGACGCAGCCTCCCTTCAGCTTGAGTCCGACGCCGTTGAGCCGGAAGCCGGTGTCGCGCCCGAACGATATCGACCGGATGCCGACGCGCGTCTCGCGCCGGTCGATCGTCTTGCCGTCCGCTACCAGCTCGGTCTCGAGCGTGTAGAGGTAGGGATCATCGATCGACCAGAGCCGAGCGTTCTCCACCGGCATGCGCGCGCGCGCCACAAGTCGCTGCGGTGGCGAGCCGGCGCCGTTGGCCGGCGCGGCCTCGACATCCGACTCGTCGGTCGCGACGACCGTCCCCGACGCGTCGCGGAGCGTCGATCGCACCCGCGCGCGTGGTGCGCTCGGCTCGCTGCCGTGATACTCGACGGTCGTCGTCGCCTCGACGATCGAATCGGCCTGACCGGCCTTTGGCGTCGTGACCGAGACTCCCCACGGGGCGATGTGAAGCAGGGGGAGAACGTGGATGCGGACGTGGCGGTAGATCCCCGACCCGCTGTACCACCGGCTGTTTGGCATCGCGCCGTTGTTCACCGTCACGGTGAGCGTGTTCGCGTGGCCAACCCTGACGTGCGGGGTCAGATCGCAGAAGAAGCTCGTGTATCCGTATGGGTGAAATCGAATAAAGTGCCGGTTGAGCCGGACGGTAGCGTTCATGTAGACGCCCTCGAACTCGATCAGGATCCGATGACCCTGCCACGACTCGGGTGCGTCGATCGTCTTCTCGTAGATCGCGACGCCGCCGGGGAAGAAGCCGTTGCTTGCGCCGCCCGGCGACTGGGGGTCGCGCGCCTCTGCGATGCTGAAGTCGTGCGGCAGGTCGACGTCCAACCACTCGTTCGGCTGGTTCCACGTCTGCGCGTTTGCGGTCCTTCGAAATCGCCATTCGCGGTCGATCGTCATTGGTTCCATGGTTCTCCCTTCGTCGATCAGCCGACCAGCCGTACGATGTACCGGTACCTGTAGGTCCCGGGGTGGATCAGATACTCTTCGTCGATGCACTTGTACCAGCCCACGTCGCCCCCCAGGCCCAGGTGCCGATGGTCCAGGTTCACGTGGATCCGGTCGGAGGTCGCAAGGTCCCATCCGTGTTGCGCTGCCTCGTACTCGGCGACGCTGTGACGCAGCGCGCTCGCGTGGAACGCGATGTCCGATGAGAACGCGACGCCTCGACCCGTACCGTCGACGAGCGCGATCCACCTGACGTCCTCTTTACCGCCGCACTCGACCGGCAGGATGAACGGGTAGTGCTGATCGTCCACGGTGCCGGCGTACCGACCGACGCGAGCCGACAGCGTGCGGTCGCAGTAACTCTCGTGCGGACCGCGCCCGAGCCACTCGACCCGCGACAGCGACGGATCAACCTCGTATACGACGCCGATCCGAGGTAGAACCGGAAGCGCCGGATCGCAGACGACCGTTTCCTCTACGCCGATCGCGTCGGGTCCGACAGGCTCGTACACCGACCGCTGTTCGAAGCGCGTGTGCCCGTCGACCTGGTAGACCGCGTCAACGACGACGCGCTCACCGGTGGTCATCGACACGACTTTGCGTTCAAGCCGATCGAGCCCCGCTCGATACCAGTCGTTCGCGTACGACTCTCCACCCGTACCGCGGTCGATGCCGGTCGTCGCGCGGAAGAAGTTTCCGATGCCTCCCCGGATGATTGGCGCATCGCCCGACCCGACAAGGAGTCCGTCGTCCGACACCGACAGGCCCGCGGGCCATTCGACTTCGCCGGCGCGGGCGACCGCCGCTGCACGCGCGGCGGGGCCGGCCGCAGCCTGCCCCCGGGTCGCCGTCGCTGCGGTTACGTCGAACTGCTCGAAGGAGACCGCGTGCCCGGCCGGTGCCCACGGCGTGTCGGCGGCAAGGCGTACGTCGACGTTCACGTGCCACAAGGGGCGTCCGTTCGGCGCGGGCGCATGTGTCGGCCCGGCGGTGCCGGGCAGCGAATCGCGCCACGGCAGCGCGACGACGCCGGTCTGTCCGGGGGCGATCGACGGGAGCGTCA
>RECL01000431.1 GCA_007694025.1 Spirochaetaceae bacterium | reverse complement strand
AAATTGGCCCTGGAGTACATCCTGGAGTGGATCGAAAGGAAGTCATCGCCAGCTGCCGATGAGACGATCCCGCAAGGAGAGCTCAAGACCCAGCCAGTGAGCTAGGGATCAAGGGACGAGGCGGTCATCAAAGGCGCGGGCTGCCCCGGCCCGCGCCAGTTTGACACTGGAGGATCAGATGGCACAGGCATATCCGGCAGCCGCCGGAATCGAGGCGATGGCCGAAGGCCGCCGCCTGGTAACGGGCGATGCCACTCTCAGAGGTGCGGCAGCGAGTCATGCGGCTACAAAAGACGTTATGATGAGTGTGAGGAACGCACTGGTCCTGCTTGCGAGTGGCGCCGCGGTTCTTCTCGCAGGCGCCATGCTCGTCTACGCAGAGCCGTACGAGTTCCGGGCGCATGCACTCAGCGACCTTGGGCTCACCCGCGTGCAGGACGGAACCGCCAACGGCCTGTCGGCCCTGCTTTTCGCCGCGGCGATGTTCGTTGGCTGCATGGCGATGGCACGATGCGCCGCACTGTTCCGCACCGGTGGGGTCCCAGGCGCAGCTATCAAGCGGATTGCGGCGATTGCTGCATCCGTCGGGTATCTGGCTGCCATATTCCCGCACGACTCGTTCCGCGCGGTTCACTTCGCCGGCTGTGCCGCGATGGTGGGAGGACTCTGGGCACTCACAATGCTCTTCGCCTGGGATCTCGCTCGAGATCGGCGATACGGTGCGGCTTTGCTTGTGACGCTGATCCTGAACCTGCCGATGCTCCCGTACGCGGGCGCCTTCGTCATTGACGCAGACGGGAAACAGTCGCTCCAGAAGCTCGCGGTGGCTGGGTTGATCGCCGCATTAGTCATCGCTGTGGAGGCGCTGAAGCGCGAGGCGTCCAGCGGGACTGGATCAGCCTCTGAGCTGCGTCTTCCTCGCCGCCGACAAGCTTCCGCGCTTCACTCTTATCCGGTAGCCAGAAGACGCGTTCGCTCGTGGCAGGCGCAGCCGGGTCTCCGTTCGGCTGAGCGAAGCGCGCTCGTTATCTCCGGCGGCGGGTCGAAGGGCGCCTTCGCCGTTGGCGTGCTGCGCGATCTGTACGACCGGTACAGGAGCCACGGATGGTTCTCCATCGTGGGTGGGTCGTCCACGGGCGCGCTGATTGCTCCGGCCGCGGCAATGCTCGCCGCGCCTGGCGACGTTGCAGAGCGTGCGATGGAGGCGCTCGAAGAGTCGTACACGATGCTCCAGACCACGGATGTGCTTGAGCGGCACACGTGGCTCGATCTCATGCGGCGTCGCGATGCGCTGAACTCGTCCAAACCGCTTCAGCGGCTCCTGGAGGAGACGGTCCATGACAGCTGGTTCGCGTGGCTGCGGAGCGACGATGCGCCCTTGTGCTACGTCGTCTACACGAATCTCCGCACCGGCGCGCGCGTCGTTGCGACTCCCCGTGATCCCGGGATGACCCGGCAGCGGTTCCTGGAAGCGATGCTGGCCTCGGCCAGCGTTCCGGGTATCATGGAAGCGACACGCATCGACGGCGATCCGTGTTTTGACGGGACGCTTCGCGACCTGGTCCCCGCGGACTTTGCCGTTGAGTCCGGCGCGACCACGATGCTCCCCATCCTGCTCGACCCTCAGTCACAGGAGTGGGATGGCCCGCTCGACCGCTTCGACCGGATCCTTGCGCGGGCATTCGCGGTTCTGGTCGACGAGGTGGGACGCAACGACCTGGAGATACCTCGACTTCAGGTGATGGGCCGCACGGTTCGTGACGCTCTCCTGGGGATCCGACGCATCACCGACGGCATGACGACGTCGCCACAGGCACGCGCTTTGCGCGCGGCGCTGGACGCGATTCTGAAGGACCCGGAGCTCGCGCCGCTCCTCCATCCGCAGGTGCGGCTGAACCGGATCGTCGACGGGATCCGGCCCCGCTACGCCCTCACCGACGATGCCCTGGATTTCTCCCCCGAACACATGCGCCGCTGGTACGAGCACGGGTTGGAGGTGTCACGCACGGTGCTCCGCGAAGCACCGTTCTGACCCGGGGGGCTACACCGAAACGCAGAAGGGGTTCGTGGAATCCCTAATAAACATTGAAGGAGTCAAGTAATGAGTACGATTGGAAAGGCGACACGCGAGTACCAGCTGCGCTGGTGGACGCTCGGCGTCGTAGCTATCAGCGTGATCAACGTCATGTTCGATACGACGATCGTGAACATCGCGCTACCAACGTTCCAGCGCGAGCTGCTCACCACGCAGTCTGAACTGCAGTGGATCGTCAACAGCACGATGATCATCCTGGGTTCACTGATGCTGATTACCGGCCCCCTTGCCGATCGGTGGGGACGGGCACGGATGCTTCAGACCGGACTTGTCGCGTACGCTGCAGCGAGCGTCGCCGCTGCATTCGCGACGTCCGGAGGGCAGCTGATCTTCTGGCGCGCCGTGATGGGGGTAGGAAGCGCCATGGTCCTTCCCGCGACCCTTGCGATCATCACCGACGTGTTCCCGCGCGAGGAACAGGGAAAGGCGATCGGGATCTGGGCAGGGGTGAACGCGATCGGGATAGCCATCGGTCCGATCCTTGCCGGCCTGATCATCGAGAATCTTCACTGGGGTTGGGTATTCCTGATCAACGTTCCGCTTGCGGTCGTAGCGGTGATGGGTGGGTTCTTCGTTGTCCCGAACAGCCGGAATCCGAACCCGAAGCGGCTTGACGTCCCGGGGGCGGTTCTTTCGACAGGCGGTCTGGCACTCCTGATCTACGGACTCATAGAAAGCGGACGACTCGGCTGGAACACCGCCGAGGTGATCGCGCCTCTGGCAGGGGCGATCGTGCTGCTGGCACTGTTCTATGTGTGGGAGAGACGGACCGCGCACCCGCTGGTCGAGATCGGCTTCTTCAGGAAGGCTCGTTTTTCGGCCGGCATCGCCGCGCTGTGCCTCATGGCTCTGGCGATGATGGGGATCAACTTCGTGCTGACGCTCTACATGCAGTTCGTGCGGTTTCACTCGCCGCTCGAGACCGGAATTCGCTTCATCCCGATAGCGCTCGGACTGTTCATGGGCGCCGGGATCGCAGACAAGGTTGCCGCGAGGATCGGGACAACGAAGGTTCTGGTGATGGGATTCCTGGGAATCGCGGCGGTCAGCACCCTTGCGGCGTTCGCAACTGCTGACACGCCGTACTGGCAGCTCGGACTCATCATCTTCGGCTGGGGT
>RECL01000145.1 GCA_007694025.1 Spirochaetaceae bacterium | reverse complement strand
AACGTAGGCTTCGAGCACCTGTTCGAGGAGCTCCTCGCGGTTGAGAACGAATACCAGGAGTTTCATTGCGCGATCGAGTATAATCCACGACCGTGCACCACGAACAGCCGCACTGGCTCACCTATGTTGCCTTGATCACTGCCGTCGTCGGATGGGGCAGCTCCTTCGTCGCGACGAAGGTCGCGCTCGAAACGCTGCGACCCGCGACGTTGATCTTCTTCAGGCTCGCCTTTGCCGCGGGCTTCTTCGCGGTTCTGCTCCATGCGCGTCGTTCGAAGCCAGGAATGCGTGGTGCGCGTGCGCCGTTGCGCGAGTTCATTCCCCGACTCGTGCTGTTGTCGCTGTTCGAGCCGATCGCATACTTTCTGCTGGAGACCGAAGGAATCGCGCGCACGTCGGCTTCAAGCGCATCGCTGGTGGTCGCGTCGATCCCGGTACTGGTAGCCATAGTCGCGCGCATCGTGCTTCACGAACGGCTCGACTCCAGGGGCTGGGCCGGCACGCTGGTGTCGCTCGCGGGGGTCGTACTGCTGGTGGTCGGAGATAACAACCCCGACTACGCCGACTCATCGCTCGTCGGGAACCTGCTGGTCTTTGGCGCGGCTCTTTCGGCGGCGGGCTACATCGTGACCGCCCGCAGCCTCAGCGGTCGCGTCGATCCGGTTTCGATGACGTTCGTTCAGATGGTCACCGGAGCGCTCTTTTTCCTGCCGCTGTTTGCCGCGAACATGATCCGATTCGGCGCGCCTGAGATCACGCCGCGCGTCGCGGTCGCGTTCGGCTTCCTGGCGCTCGCTGCAACGGTCGTCGCGTTTCTGTCGTACAACTATGCGTTGTCGCGCATACCGGCAGGTAAGGCCGCGGTATTCATCAACGGAATACCGCTCGTGACGGTGATCGTCGCGTCGGTGCTGATCGCAGAGACGCTCTCGGCCGTGCAGGCGATCGCGGGGATCGTGATCGTCGGCGGGGTCGCGCTCACGACTATACGTAGTAGGAGCGCAGCGGCGGAAAGCCGTTGAACTCTACCGACGAGTAGCTCGTCGTGTACGCACCGGTGCTCAGGAAGTAGATACGGTCGCCGATCGCGAGGTTCAGCGGCAGCGCGTACTTGTAGTGCTCGTAGAGCGTATCGGTGCTGTCGCACGTCGGTCCGGCCAGGATCGACTCCTCGACCTCACCACTCTTGTCGGTGAGTATCGGGTACTTGATCGCCTCATCGAGCGTTTCAATCAGCCCGGAAAACTTGCCGACGTCCAGATAGATCCAGCGATTGAGCGACGTGCGCGACTTCCGGGAAATCAGCACGATCTCGCTGACCAGAACCCCCGCGTCGGATACCAGTGAACGGCCCGGCTCCAGGATGATCCGCGGAAGGTCATCCCCGAACTCGGACTCCAGGAATCTGTGTATCTCCGACGCGTAGGTCGCTACCGGGTTCGTTGGAGTCACGTAGGTCGCGGGAAACCCACCGCCGATATTCAGCAGCGTCAGGCGGATATCCTCTTCTTCGCGGAGTCTCACGAATATCGCGCTCACCTTCGCGATCGCTGCGTCCCACGCGCCGATGTCGCGCTGCTGCGATCCGACGTGAAACGACAGGCCGGCCGGTACCAGCCCAAGATCGCGCGCAAGCACCAGAAGGTCGTACGCCATGTCGGGCTGACACCCGAACTTGCGGGTAAGCGGCCAGTCGGCCGACTGGCCGGTGTCGGCAAGCACCCGTACATAGATCTGCGCTCCCGGTGCCGCCCGCGCGATGTTGCGCAGATCGGCCTCCGAGTCGGTCGCGAACAGCCGTACGCCACGCTCGTGCGCGTAGCGCACGTCCTTCGCCTTCTTGATCGTGTTGCCAAAACTCATCCGGTCGGCGCTGACCCCGAGTTTCAGCACGCGGTCGAGCTCGTAGACCGATGCGATGTCGAAGCACGATCCCTTGTCGCGCAGAAGCTCGATGACCTCAGGCGCCGGGTTCGCCTTCACCGCGTAGTAGATGCCGGCGTCGGGGAAGCCGGCGGTCAGTTCATCGTAGAGATCACTGATCGTCTTGCGATCGACGACCAGAAACGGCGTCTCCTTCGAATCGGCTGCCGCCCGGATGCGCGCAAGCACGTCGGGCTCGATCGGTGTCGTCATAGCTTTCTCCTTCGAGAGCGGTTCACGCGAGCGCGGTCACGCGAGCACGTGTGCGTCGGCGCTCGATTCCTGCACAAACGGCGTCCCGGCGCGCGCCGCGTCGATAACCCGCATGACCTCCACCGCCTCTTCGAGCGTCACCGGAAACGGCACGCCGCGACGAATGGCGGCATAGAGGTGGTCCCATATCTGGCTTGGATCGCCGTCGGGCACGCGGCGGTCCTCTTCGATCCACGGGAGATCCTCTGGCTGGCCGAAGTTCGACCCGATCGTCCGGTTGCCCAGTGCCAGCGTGCCGCTCGGCTGCGTGAACTCTGAGCCAGGAACTCCGGGGTACGCAGTCCGCGGAGCAAGCGTTGACTCCGGGTCCAGATATCGCAGATGGAGCGTTCCCCCACCCCCGGTCAGCCCGCCTTTCGTGCCCCAGATGAGATATTCGGGCGACCCAATCGCGGCGCCTCCGCTGACTTCGACGTCGACAACGGTCCCCGTCTGTCCGGTCAGAACGACCTTGACGTGGTCTTCCGCATCGCCGACCGCTGCAACACGGGCAAGCGATGCGTGGACCGAACGTAGCGGCATCGCCGGTGCGCCAAGAAACTGCAGCGCGTGATCGATGATATGAGAGCCCCAATTCGAAAGCTGGCCGCCCCCGAACTCCAGGAGCGTCTGCCAGTCGTTTCGCCTGCCGTAACTCGTGCGCGACAACCTGATCTGGACCGGATCGCCGATCACGCCCGACTCAAGGATCGATCGGACCGCGCCAAACCCCGGCTCAAAGCGGCGATTGTGCCGCACGTAGAGCGTCCCCGGGCCGCGATCCGACTCGGCGCACAGCGATCGCGCCTGCTCGTACGTCGAGCACATCGGCTTCTCAAGGAAGACAATCTTGCCGGCTCGAAGCGCTCGCATCGCGTGGGCGTAGTGATCGACGCTCCTGGTGGCAATACTGACAAGCTCTACCGCCGGGTCGGCCAGGACGTCGTCGATCGTATCAGTGATCCGCGCGGCGGGGTACCGATCGGCGAAGCGATCGCGCCACGGGGCGTACGTGTCGCACCCGGCAACGACCGTGAACATCGACGGGCGCCGATCGAGCTCGGTGCACTGCATGCCCCAGCCGGCCCGGCCGACACCGACGACTGCGACGCGTACAGGTGTATCGTTGTCCATCGCTGCATAATTGACGAATCGGTGCGAGAAGTCAAAGGGGTCGGGTTTCGAGCATTGACGACGGGTCCAAGCGGGTTGACAATGATGGAGCAGGAGGATCCATGCTGCACCTCAATCAGCCACCATACAACGTATCGTTTCTGGGGGTGCTCGCCGCGGCAGCGGAGCACTACGCGATGGATGTACCGGTCTCCACGCTCTACGGGGCGAGCGGTCACGCGTTCCTGACGAACGTGCACCGCGATCTGTGCCCGAGCGGTCCCTACGTTTGGGACCACAGTCGGGTATTCGAGCTGCTGCGGAACATCGGACTGTGCGTCACCGAGATCGGCTTCTTCACGAACGACAGCGGCGCCGACGAGCGCGAAGCGCTCGAGGCCCGACTGAGATCGCACCTTGACGACGGCACCGTGTGTGGCGTGGTCAACCTGGACCATCAGTTGATCCTGGGGTACGGGAAGGGCCGATTCGTGCTCGGACAGCCGTGGGGTGACGCAGAGACCACCCCGCCGACGCTCTCTTCTGAGACGTGGGTCGAGTTTGGCGACGACATCCATGCGCTGTTCTACTCGATCGTGCGCTGCGACCCGACCGACGAGCGAACCGCCGCCGTCGAAGCGCTGCGGTTCGCGATCGATCTCTACGAGCGCCCGCGCCACTACGTAGAGCCCGACTACGGGATCGGGCCGGAGGCGTACGACAACTGGATCAGCGCGGTGCTGGCGGGTTCGGGAGGCGGGCACGGTGCGTGGTGGAACGCGATGGTCTGGGCCGAGTGCAAGGCGGAAGCCGCGAGTTTTCTACGCCGGCTCGCGTCTGACGAGCCGGCGATTGCCGACAGCGCGAGGGAGGCCGCAGAGAAGTACAATCGGGTCGCCGGACATCTGCGCGCCGCCGCTGACCGGGAACTCGACACCGAGCTGAAGCTTGCGGCGGTGCGCCGCGCGCGCGACGACGAGCAGGAGGCCGTGGAACGGCTCGGCGATGTCGTCAGAGGACTCGCGGAAGCCGAAGACCGGCCTTGACTGTTCGCAGACTCCTCGCTATACTTTGACTATTCAAAGTATAAATCTGCAGTAATGCAGGTGAGGAGATTGTCATGACCAAAAAACCGCTCTTCTCCGTCGCGCCGGTCGCGCTGCTACTATGCCTGTCGCTCCCGTTGTACGCCGGCGGCGGCCGAGAGTCGCCGCCCGCCGGACGCGAAGGACAGCTGAATATCGTGGCAACCACCGGGATGATCGGTGACGTCGTGCGCAACGTAGCCGGTGACCTGGCGACGGTGCATACGCTGATGGGTGAGGACATCGATCCGCACCTGTTCCGCCCGACGCGCGCCGACGTCGCGCGAATGCAGGCGGCAGACATCATCTTCTACAACGGGCTGCTCCTGGAGGGCAGAATGGGAGACAGCCTTGTCCAGATCGGACGAACGAAACCGGTCTTTGCAGTGTCCGAGCGCGTCGACGAATCGCTGCTTCTTGATGATGAGGAGTACGAGGAGGCGTTCGACCCTCACCTGTGGATGGACGTGTCGCTCTGGATGAAGGCGGTCGACGTTGTCGCAGACGCGCTTGCCGAAATCGATCCACGGAATGCTGGATCGTTCCGGGCAAACGCGACCGCCTACCGCGCGGAGCTCGAAACGCTCGACGCGTACGTACGTCGGATCGCCGCAACGGTCCCCGCCGAGCGGAGAGTGCTCATCACCGCGCACGACGCGTTTGGGTACTTCGGCAACGCGTACGGCTTCGAGGTGCGCGGTGTCCAGGGCATGAGCACCGAATCGGAAGCGGGGCTCGACGACGTCAACTCTCTGGTCAGCTTCGTGGTCGAGCGCGGCATCTCGGCGGTGTTTGCCGAAACGACGGTTCCCGATCGCGCGCTTTCCGCGGTCATCGAAGGCGCCGCGGCACGGCAGCACCGGGTTGAGATCGGCGGCGAGCTCTTCTCCGATGCGATGGGTGCCCCGGGAACGTACGAAGGCACGTACATCGGGATGATCGACCACAACGCGACGACGATCGTCCGCGCGCTCGGCGGGTCGGCGCCAGAGCGCGGTCTGCACGGCCGGCTCGGACAGTGAGCGCTTCGCCGAGAGTCGACCGTGATAGTCGCGGTCGACCCGGCTTTTGTGTAGAATGCCGCCATGAGCGTTGACACCTCAGCCGCACGCCCGAGCCCGGCCGCCGGGGACGCATCAGTCAGCAGATCCGACACCGCGCTGCGCGTCGCCGATCTGACCGTCGCGTACCAGAGGAAGCCCGTCCTGTGGGACGTCGACCTGGCGGTTCCGGCCGGCGTTGTTGCCGGTATCGTCGGACCAAACGGAGCCGGGAAGAGCACGCTGATCAAGGCGGTGCTCGATCTGGTACCTCACGCGTCCGGGCTGGTCGAAGTGTTCGGCAAGCCGTATCGCAAGCAGCGAAGCCTGGTCGGGTACGTTCCGCAGCGCGAAAGCGTCGACTGGGACTATCCGATCAGCGCGCTCGAGCTGGTCGAAATGGGTCTGTACCGGAAAATAGGCTGGCTCAAGCCGGTCACGCGGGCGTACCGCACGCAGGCGCTTGCCGCGCTCGAGGAGGTCGGCATGGCCGATTTCGCTAACCGGCAGATCAGTCGGCTGTCGGGTGGGCAGCAGCAGCGGATCTTCCTGGCGCGCGCACTCGTCCAGGACGCGGCGGTTTACTTCATGGACGAGCCGTTCGCCGGCGTCGACGCGGCAACCGAAAAGGCGATCATGGGCATCCTGCAGCGGCTGCGCGAGCAGCAGAAGACCGTCTTCGTCGTGCACCACGACCTTGAGACCGTTCGAGAGTACTTCGACTACCTGATCATGATGAACATGCGGGTGGTTGCCGCGGGTCGGGTCGCCGACGTGTTCACTCCAGAGAACCTGCGCCGGACCTACGGCGGTCGCCTGACGCTGCTCGATCGCGCGGTCGACGCGATCGGAGGCATCCGACAGTGAACGTCGAACGCCTCCTGAGAATCCTCCTGCTCAGCGACTACAACACCCGCGTCGTCGTGTTCGGAACGGTCGCGCTCGGCATCGCCGGTGGGGTGATCGGGGTGTTTCTGCTGTTGCGGAGGCGCGCGCTCCTCGCCGACGCGGTCAGCCACGCGGCGTTGCCCGGGGTCGCGATCGCGTTTCTTGTACTGGTCGGGCTTGGTCAGTCGGGGCGCAACCTGCCCGTACTGATGATTGGCGCGCTGGTATCGGGGTTGATCGGGATGGGCTGCGTGATCGTCGTGAACCGCTACACCCGCCTGTCTGAGGACGCGGCGCTCGGGATCGTGCTGAGCGTCTTCTTCGGCTTTGGAGTCGCTCTGCTCGGTATCATCCAGAAGATGCGCGGTGCCGCCGCGGCAGGACTCGACTCGTTCATCTACGGCAAGACCGCGTCGATGATCCGCTCAGACGCGCTGTTGATCGGAGTCGTCGCGGTGGTGGTCCTCATTGGTACGACGCTGCTTTTCAAGGAGCTGCGGCTGATCACTTTCGACCCCGACTTCGCGGCGGGTGACGGCTGGCCCGTCGGTACTCTGGACGTGACTCTGATGGCGCTCGTCGTCATCGTCACCGTCATCGGTCTTCAGTCGGTCGGGATCATCCTGGTGATCGCGCTGCTGATCATTCCGCCGGCCGCCGCGCGCTTCTGGACCGAAAGTCTGCGCCTCATGGCGGTGATTTCCGGGCTGATCGGCGCGCTCGGCGGATATCTGGGCACCGCGATCAGCGGCATGGCGCCACGGCTGCCCGCCGGAGCGGTTATCGTCACCGTGATGGGCGCGGCCTTCACAGTCAGCTTCCTGGTCGGTAGCGAGCGCGGCCTGGTGCGCGTCCTGGTCGACAACCTCGCATTGAGGCAACGCGTGCTCAATCAGAACCTGCTGCGCGCGTTGTACGAGTGCGAGGAAACCGGCTGCACCGACTCTGCCGACGGTCAGATGCACTACCTCAGCACTGCTCGCGGGTGGTCGGCGCCGCAGCTGCGCCGCTGGATCCGGCGCGCGACGCGGCAGGGGATGCTGACGCTTGGCAAGAACGGGTGCTGGGACTTCACCGATCACGGCCGGCGCGAAGCTACGCGCGTCACCAGGAATCACCGACTCTGGGAGATCTACCTGCTCGAGCACGCCGACGTGGCTCCGGCGCACGTCGACCAGGGAGCCGACTTCATCGAGCACGTCCTGGGCGATACGCTTGTCGCCGAACTGGAGGACGTCCTTGCCGATCGCGATGCGCTTCCGGCGAGTCCGCACAGCCTGCTGCCGGCGAGTGAGGCACGCACATCATGATCTGGACGCCGCTCGACACCTGGATCGTCGCAGCCGCCGCGGTCGCTGGTGCGGCGTGCGCGCTGTCCGGCTCCTTCCTGGTGCTCAGGAAGATGAGCATGATGGGCGACGCGATCAGTCACGCGGTGCTGCCGGGAATCGCGGTGGCGTTCATCCTGACGGCAAGCCGAGCGAGCGGCGCGCTGTTCATCGGCGCGGCGCTGGTCGGCATTCTGACCGCGGTGCTGGTGCAGATCATCCGGCAGTACGGCCGCGTCGATCACGGCGCGTCGATGGGGGTCGTGTTCACCGTGCTCTTCGCGATCGGGCTCCTTCTGATCGAACGAGCCGCGGGCCAGGTCGATATCCATCCGGAGCACGTGCTGTTCGGGTCGGTCGAACTGGTCCCGCTCTACACGATTCGGGTATTGGGAGCTGATCTACCGCGCGGGGTAGTCGTCGTCACGATCGCACTCGTCGCAAACCTGGTGGTGTTCGCCGCGCTGTTCAAGGAGTTCAGGCTTGCGACCTTTGACCCGGAGCTCGCGACGACGCTCGGTGTAAACGCGAAGTTCATGCACTACCTGTTGATGACGCTCGTCGCGATCACGACAGTCGCATCGTTCGAGGTGGTCGGGAGCATTCTGGTAGTCGCGATGCTGGTAGTGCCGGGAGCGACCGCTCATCTGCTCACGCGGCGGCTCCTCCCGTTCCTGACGGTTGCGGTCGTTGTCGCGATCTCGGCGGCCGTGCTTGGGCATCTGGCGGCTATCGGGGTACCGCCGCTCTTCGGTTTCGAGGACACCAGTACCGCCGGGTCGATGGCAGTCGTACTCGGCGGCTTGTTCTTCGTCGCGTTTCTGTTCGCACCCGAGCACGGCGTCGTCGCCAAGGCGTCCGCGCGGATTGGACTGCGGGTATCCATTCTGACGCAGGACGTGCTCGGACTCCTGGCTCGGGTCACCGAAGGGGCGGCGCCCACTTCCACGCCGCGCACGACGACCGACACGTTACGCGAATATCGTCGCTCTCCGTTCCGCAGACACCGGTCTGGCCTGCGGCTTGGGCTCACGCTGCTGAGACTACGCGGGCTTGTCCGACAACGTGACGGTCGCTACGCGTTGACCGGCGCGGGGCGCGATGCAGCTTCCAGGATCCTGCGGACGCATCGGCTGTGGGAGCGCTTCTTCTTCGACGAGGCGGGAGTTGATCTCTCTGAACTGCACCACGCCGCCGACTATCTGGAGCACTACACCGATGCCGACCTGCAGGGCGCGCTGTCTGAAGAGCTATCACGCCCCGTTACCGATCCGCGCGGTCGCCGCATCCCGGAGTAAGTCACCACGCGCGTGGAGGAACTCGAGCATGTGCTGCTGGACTCCCGCGAAGAACTCGCGCTCGAGCCTGGCCGCCGCGCGCCCGACGTAGCGAAAGTGCCACGGTTCATAGATGTACCCGGTGACCTCTTCGTACCCTTCGGGATAGGAGAGCGAAAAACCGAAGCGCCACGCGTGCTCGGCAAGCCATCTGCCTGCGGGCATATCGGCGAACTCGCGCGCGATCGGCGCGAAGTCGACCGCGGTCCCCAACTGGTGCTGCGATCTGCCGGGTCGCGCGGAGAACATCGACGCCGCGACTTCGCCGTGACGCGCCGCGTACGCGGTGAACAGCTGAGCCTGGTACTCGTACGACCTGTACGCCGACTGAACGATGAGCTCTACCCCTTCCCTGCGCGCGGCGGCGGCCATATCGATGAGGTCGGCGGCGATGATTCGGCTGATCTCCCGCTCACCGACTGCGTAACCGATCCTTCCGGCGAACTCCGACAGCGGGACCAGATCGTCGGGCGCGTACGTCGCCGGGAGCGGGTTGTTCTTGTCCACGAGCACGATGAGCTCCGCCGGCGCGGCAAGCACGTCCCGGACAAGCGACAGAAAGCCGCCCGGGTCTTCAGCGACCCGACTACGGGTCGGCGCGGGGGTCACTGATACCAGATCGGCAAGCTCGTCGTGCGTCAGACTGAACTCCTGGTGGACCGACGCGTCGACGGCAGGCGTCGCGGTCGCGCGTTCTGGTCCGCACCCGGCTAGGAGAAGGGCCAATAGCACGACGCCGGCGGATGCGAGCAGAACCGATCGAACGGTGGTCATGGAAATAGTGTCGTCATCAGCGGGCCGATTATCAACCCTGCCGATGCGCGATGCCCGTCGCCGGCGGATCGGCATCAACAAGCTCCGCGCGGCGCGGCGGATCGGCTCCGATCCGCGAGCAGGTGATCGCGGCTACCCGACCGCACAGATCCACAAGCGACTCCAGGTCGGCGGTCGTCAGTTGCGAAACCGAACGCGGCTCGACGATGCCGTGCTCATCGAGCCACATGAGCGCGGCCGCCATGTACGAGTCACCGGCGCCGATCGTGTCTGCAACGCTGGTTGGCTGCGCAGGCACCGAAACGGCGTGACTCGACGTGATCGCGACGCTGCCCGCGCTGCCGCGCGTGAGAAGCACCAGCCGCACGCCGCGCGCGAGCGTCGCCGCAACCGCGTCGTCCTCGGATAGGCCCGGGAACATCCACGAAAGGTCTTCGTCGCTCGTCTTGAGGATTGTCGAAGCGCCGAGCGCACGGTTCACTCTCGCACGGTAGTCGGCTTCATCGGTAATCAGGGTTGGTCGGATGTTGGGGTCAAACACGATCACACGCGAGTCGCGCTCGCACTCGACCAGGTCGAGGATGGTCGAGCTCTGCGGATCGGCGATCAACGAGATCGAGCCGATCTGAAGCAGCGCGAGGTCGGGTAGATCGGGAAGATTCGACGACTCGAGCGAGCGATCGGCCGATCCATCGGCGTAGAACGCGTAGCGCGCCGATCCGTCGGATGCCTTCTTCACAAAGGCGAGCGTGGTCGGGCGATCGACACGACTGACCCATCGCGTGTCGACGTTGTCTGCGTCGAGCGCCGCGACGATCTGATCGCCGAAGAAGTCGCGGGAGACCGCTCCAATGAAGCGAACGCTCGCGCCAAGCCTGGCTGCGGCAACCGAGCAGTTGAACGGACACCCACCGGCCACCGGTCGGAAGAGCGGCGGCTCCGGCACGAAGTCGATCAGCGACTCACCAACGCAGACGATCATTGCGCCTCCACGACGACCGCCAGGCGCCGCCCGCTCCAGACTACCCTAGGTCTGCTTGCGCGTCGAGTCTCCGAGCGCCTGCGTCACGCGGTCCAGGAATATCGCGAGGATGACTATGGCAATCCCACCTTCGAACCCGACGTCGATCCGCAGCTGCGTGATCCCGCGCAGCACCTCGTTCCCGAGCCCGCCGGCTCCGATCATTCCGGCGATGACGACCATCGACAGCGCGAGCATGATTGTCTGGTTCACACCCGCCATGATCGTCGCCAGTGCGACCGGAAGCTCGGCCTTGAGGAGCATCTGCCGGCCCGTCGATCCGAACGACAGCGCGGCTTCCTTGATCTCGGTCGGGACCTGGCGGATACCAAGGTTCGTCAGCCGAACCGCCGGTGGGAGCGAGAACACGAGCGTCGCAACGACGCCGGGAACCGGTCCGAGCCGGAAAAAGAGCACCGCCGGGATCAGGTAGACGAACGCGGGCAGCGTCTGCATGAAGTCCAGGATCGGCCGCATCACCTGCCACACCGTGTCGCTCTTTGACGCCCAGATCCCGAGCGGGATGCCGAGCAGCAGCGCGATCACCACCGATGTGATCACGAGCGCGAGCGTGCTCATCGTCAGCGTAAACAGCCCCATGTACCAGATCAGACCGAAGCCAACGAACGTGAAGATCGCGACGCCAAGCCCTGCGGTGCGCCAGGCGATCGCGGCGAAGATCGCGATCACCACGATCGGCGGCGGGGCGTTGAGCACCGTTCGCGACGTTCCAAGCACCCCGTTGACGGCGTTGCTGATAGCGCCGAAGAGCCACGCCATGTTCGAGCGCAGCCAGTTGACGATGACCTCGAAGCCTCCGCCAATGTCGATCCACGACCTGAAGTTCTCCATCTATGCCTCCTCTCCGTTGGCGCCGGCGGTCTGAAGCTCGCTCAGCGTCTGCGGCAGGTCGTTGTTCGACCCCTCGTAGCCCTTGCTCACCTCGGTGATGATCGCAGCGCGGCTCACCGACCCGTGAAACCGGCCTTCATCGTCGATGAGCGCGATCGGGTACCGCGTCTTGATCGCGGTTGCGAGCAGGTCGGAGATCGGTGTGGACGGTGAGGTAGTGTAGACATCGTCGATAATCGCCGACCCCAGATCCTTCTTCCCCTGCTTCTGGAGTTCGGCTGCAGCGTCGATCGTCACTATGCCCTTGAGGCGGCGATCTGTATCGGTCACGAATACCGACGACGTTCCATGGCGCTCCATCGCGCGCATCGCCGCCTGCAGGTTCTCGCTCGGGTACGTGATGCTCGCAGGATGGCCGCCAACGGTCCCCGCGGTGATCACGCGCGTGCGGTCGACGTTCTGCACGAATCGCTTCACGTACTCGTCGGCCGGGCTCGACAGAATCTCCTCCGGGGTGCCAATCTGGCGGACGCGCCCGTCGGGTCCCAGGATCGCGATCCGGTCGCCGAGCTTCAGCGCCTCGTCCAGATCGTGCGTGATGAAGACGATCGTCTTGTGCATCTTCGCCTGCAGTTCAAGGAGCTCGTCCTGCATCTGCGTCCTGATGAGCGGATCGAGCGCGCTGAACGCTTCGTCCATCAGCAGGATCTCAGGGTCATTCGCGAGCGCGCGGGCGAGTCCGACGCGCTGCTGCATGCCGCCTGACAGCTCGGAAGTGAGGCTCCTCTCAAAGCCTTCCAGCCCAACCAGCTTGATCGCGGAGAGCGCCTTTTCACGACGCTTCTCCTTCTCCATGCCGCTTATCTCGAGCCCGAACTCTACGTTGTTCACGACGTTGCGGTGCGGCAGGAGGCCGAAGTTCTGGAAGACCATCGACATCTTGTAGCGACGGACCTGGCGGAGCTTCTCCATGTCCATCTTCATCACGTCGTCGCCGTCGACGATAATCTCGCCGTGAGTCGGTTCGATCAGTCGGTTCAGACAGCGGATGAACGTCGACTTGCCGCTCCCGGAGAGCCCCATCACGACGAACGTCTCGCGCTTCTCTATAGAGAACGTCGCGCCGTTGATCGCGATCGTGCAACCGGTCTTCTTCAGGATCTCCGCCTTTGACATGCCCTTCTTGATCAGCGGTATAGCGCGCTTCGGACTCGGGCCGAATATCTTGTAGAGATCTCTGACTTCAATTATCGCCATCTTCATTCCTTGCGGGTCGGATCGGCACCGAGGATCGGCACCAAGGATCGGTACCGAAAAAAAAGGTGCGGCTCACCTTTCGGCGGCCGCACCCCTTAACCGGTAGGGTTAGTTTGAGGGAACCCAGCTCTCCCAGACATTGGGATTCTGGTTCTTCCACTCGCGAGCCGCCTCAAGCGTGTTCAGGTTCGAGTCAGCGATGTGAACCATCAGAGGGCCGATCGTCTCATTCGTGAACATGACGTTCTCAAAGAACGCGACCACTTCGGGTAGATCCTGTTCCACGCCGGGGCGCCCCATGATGAAGACGTCGTCCAGGTCCCAGACCTGCTCGCCATCCTGTTCCAGGATCACCAGGTCGTAGCGGCCGAACATCGAGTGCGGCTGCCAACCCATTCCAACGAAGTACTCTTCGTTCTGGTAGGCCGCATCAAGAGCCGCCATCATCGCGGCGTCCGACGACGCGATCAGTTCCAGACCGGCCTCATCAAGACCGTAGGCGGGGATCAGCTGCTCTTCGGTCGCGATCATCATCCCCGCGCCGGCGTCGATGCCGGTGAGCTGTCCACCGAGCGCCTCGACGACTTCGGGACGAGCAAGGTCGGACAACGTCGTAACTCCGTCCTCGGCCATGTAGGCCGGAACGATCAGTCCGACAACCGCGTCTTCGTAGATCATGGATACTTCTACCAGGTCGGTGCCTTCGACATAGGTCGAGTGCAGGTTCGGAAGCCATGCCTCCATGTAGAAGTCCTGATCGCCGGCAGCCACTGCTGCGTAGGCCGGGCCAAGGTCGGCTGCCGTCAGGCTGACCTCGTAGCCCATCTCATCTTCAAGGATTGTCGCGAGGAAGTGAGTCCACGCCACGCCCTCTTCCCAGTTCACGTAGGTCAGCGTCACCGACGGCGCCGACTCCTGTCCACCGGCGGCGAACGCCGCTGTCGAACCTAGAATCGCCACAAGGACGAGCGCGACCATTCGAGTAATGTTCCGCATTGTGTCTCCTTTACGGAAAGTGTGCTGCTCTCGCAGCGTCCGGTTGACAACCGGAGCAGAATCGCACGAGCAGGATGATTAGATCCCAAATGCCTTAACGACTCTACGCTTTTTATATGCTAAGCAATCAAAGTAGTAGAGTCAACCCTGCAGGGAAGTGTTTACCGATCCGTATGGTTGGTCCTCCAAGTCATACGATCTTCGTGAGCGAAACGAGTCCACCCAGGGGCTTTCGATGCCATTTTTATGGCCATTAACTCCATTTACGGAGGCACTGCGCGCGTGGAAAGAAAGAACTCGGTTCACTAACGCCGATATTTTAATTATAGTTCTAATGAACAGAGGGCAAACTATTTGCATGGAACGCGGAAGTATATCCAATGATCTCGAACAACTCGGGTGGATGTTCTTCTCCACCCTGAGACGAATCGGGCGGAATCTGGACATCTACTCGCGCGAACTCGAACGCGAACACGGCCTGACGCTGCCGCAGCTCGACGTGCTATGGGCGGTTGATCTGCTGGGGGACGTGCCGATAGGACAGGTGGCCGACCGCGTACACCTGAGCAAGCCGACGCTGACGAGCATCACCGATCGTCTGGTCGCGCACGGACTGATCGACCGGGTCCGCTCCGACGAGGACAAGCGCCGCGTGATCGTGTCGTTGACTCCGAAGGGCCGGGCGCTCCTGGCAGAAAACCCTCAGCCGTTCAACGAACGCTTCCTGACGAGCCTGCGCGACATGGACGAGTGGCAGCGAACCCACCTGCTCGCTGAGCTGCAGCACCTGGCCGGGATGATGGAGCCGGCCGACGACGCTACGCGCGAACCTTCCTCTTGAACTCGGACGTGAAGTGAAACTCTACCTTGGGGCTGTCGCGCATGATCGCCGCGAGCATCCATTCACTGTCGACCAGGTAGACCGGACGTCCGTCCTTGTCGGTAACGATCTGCGCGTGGCGGTACTTCATGAACTCGTCGAGCGCCTTCGGATCGTCGGCGGTGATCCAGCACGCCTTCGTGTACGCGAGTGGCTGCAACCGGCATGCCGCGCCGTACTCGTGCTCCAGGCGGTACTGAATGACCTGAAACTGCAGCTCCCCGACCGTTCCGACAATCTTGCGGCGTCCCTTATCCTGGATGAAGAGCTGCGCGACGCCCTCCTCCGTGAGCTGAGAGATTCCCTTGTCGAGCTGCTTGGACCGCATCGGATCGGTTGAGACAAGCTCCTTGAAGATCTCAGGCGCAAAGTTCGGGATCCCCTGGAACTCGATCTGTTCGCCTTCGGTGAGCGTGTCTCCGATCTTCAGATCGCCTCGATCGTAGAGGCCGACGACGTCACCGGGATACGCGGCGTCAACGACTTCCTTGCGCTCGGCCATGAAACTGTACGGGCGGGAGAACCGAATGTCCCGGCGCTGCCGGACGTGCCGGAACGGCTTGTCCTTCAGAAAGGTGCCCGAACAGACTCGCAGGAACGCGATGCGATCGCGATGCCGCGGGTCGAGGTTCGCGTGGATCTTGAAGACGAACCCGGAGAACGCCTCCTCGTCGGGTTCGAC
>RECL01000429.1 GCA_007694025.1 Spirochaetaceae bacterium | reverse complement strand
CAGATGAACCGGACCGACGCGAGCCCGAAGCCCCACCGATCCAGGCTGTCGCGCGCAGCCGCGACCACCGACGGATGGTTGGCGAGTCCCAGGTAGTTATTCGCGCAGAAGTTGATCACGTCGCCCGAGCCGACCGCGATGCGCGAATCCTGTGGTGACGTAATCACCCGCTCGGTCTTGCGAAGCCCGGCTGAGTCGATTTCTTCCAACGCCCGAGCAAATCGTGCGCATGACGCTCCGTACATAGATCCTCCGTCCGGTCAGTGTAGCGCACCGCCGCCGGTCGGGAAAGCATGAACGGCACCATCGGGCCGGTGTCAGAACACGATCGCGAGCGCGGTGTTCGCCGTAGCGACCAGAATCAGAACGATCGCTCCGAGGGTGTCGGTTGTTGTCGCAAACCGCGCGGTCCGCTCGCCGGCGTCAGTGCCGTCGGCGCCGGGTTCCCCGCTATCGATTCCGTTGTCACCCGGGTAGATCTCGACGAGCGCGTCGTCGATGCTCGACACGAGCGCGGTCGCGCGGATGCGCTGCCGCGATTCGAGCACGATCTCGAAGTAGTAGAACACGCGCGCGATCAGACCGCCGAACGATCCGGGCAGTTTCAGGTCGGGACGGACGGCGAACAGCGAGATGAACACCAGGCCGGCTATAGCAAGCCCCTTGAGCACTCCCTGTTCGAGCGCGCCGGTGGTGACCGTCAGCGGCCCCACCTCCAGAAGTACCCGGCCGAGCGGCGTCAGCAGATTGAACAGCGTGATCGACGACACGATCATCACGAAGTACCCCCACCGGATGCGCTTGCCGGCGTACGTCGCAAGAATCGCGAACGCCATGACCTGCGCGGCCCGGACGATCAGCGACGATTGGAGCAGGAA
Source organism: Spirochaetaceae bacterium (assembly GCA_007694025.1). Taxonomy (GTDB): domain Bacteria; phylum Spirochaetota; class Spirochaetia; order DSM-27196; family SLST01; genus SLST01. The sequence goes on along the minus strand of RECL01000429.1, from coordinate 2,356 downwards.
CGCGACAATCGACACGATGCCGCACAGAAACACGTCGCGCGCTGAGGCGTGGAGGGCGAGCCGGTTCGGTGGCCGGCGGAGACGCCTACGCGGCACCGATGCGTTCCTTCATCAGCGCCATCCAGCGCGATCGCTCGGAGAATCGTTTGGCGAACACACCGACGACCAGACCGCTCGCGACGCCGATCGCAAGGAAGGCGGGTGCGATGACCCACGCGGTCGACCCGAAAATGAAGGTGACCGACAACGTGATCTGCACGACGTTGCTCGCGAGCGATCCGAACAGGCTCACCCCGACGAGCGAGACCCACCGGCGCCCTGCGCGGTGCACCGCGAGCATCACGAGCGCGCTCGCGATGCTGCCGGCGGCGGAAAACAGAAAGACGTAACTCGCGAGCGTTCCGTTGACGAGTCCCTGACCGACGACCTTCAACGCGACGAGCAGCAGCACGTAGCCGGGCGAGAAGAGCTCAAGCGCGAGCAGCACCGGGATATTCGCGAGCCCGAGCCGGAAAAACGGTACAGGCTTCGGGAAAAGGTATTCGAGTGTAGAAAAAAACAGACAAAGCGCTCCCATGAACGCGACCAGATCGAGCCGCTGATTACGCGTGTCGATACGCATTGCGGCAATAGTATCGATGCACACCGGCGGTGTCTAACGCATTCCTCCTTGACGATTCGGCGATCTCGTACTTCAATAGTGGTGGAGGTGGCCCATGTTCGCACACGTGAAGGATCTTGAGGGATTCCGCATCGCCGCGAAGGACGGCGAGATCGGCCGCGTAACCGATGTCTACTTCGAAGACACCGACTGGGCGATCCGCTACTTCGTCGTCGCGACCGGATCATGGCTGTTCGGTCGCCGAGTTCTGGTCTCCCCGAACTCGGTCAAGTCGGTCGACTGGGACGAGCGGTCGGTCTGCGTCGAGCTTACGCGCGAACAGGTGCGCGACAGCCCCGACATCGACACCGACCGGCCGGTTTCCCGGCAGCAGGAGGCGGAGTACCACCTGTACTACAATTTCCCGCCCTACTGGGGCGGTGTCGCGCTGTGGGGCCGCTACGACGAGCCAGGTGGCGAGCCATCGGCGGAAGACACCGCTGTGGCAGAGGCTGACAAAGACCACAAGGTCGGTGCAGACAACCATCTGCGCAGCGTCAACGAAGTCCTCGGCTACAAGGTTATCGCGACCGACGGACAGGTCGGGCACGTCGAGCACTTCCTGGTCGACCCGCAGAGCTGGGCGATTCGCTACCTGGTTGTCCATACCGGCAAGTGGCTCTCCCGGCACGAGTCGCTGACGACGCCGAAACTCGTCGACCGGATCGTCTGGGCCGATGCAACGGTCACCATCAACACGTCGAAGGCGCTGATGGAGAGCGCGCCCGAGTACGACGATTCGCGTACCCTCACGCGTGAGCAGCAGCGCGCGATGTTCACGCATTTCTCTGTTCACCCGTACTGGGAGGATTGATGGCGCGGCGCCGACGCTCGTTCGGCCTCGCCCTTGGCGGCGGCGCTGCACGCGGAATCGCTCATCTGGGGGTGCTCAAGGCGCTCGACGCGCAGGGTCTGTGCGCCGACCTTGTGGCCGGCACGAGCGCCGGCAGCATCGTCGGTGCGCTCTACGCGGGAGGATACTCGTACGGCGACATAACCGAAATCGTGCGGACCGTTGACTGGAACGATCTGGTCCAGCCGTGTCTGCCACGACTGGGGCTGGTTCGTGCAGACAAGCTCGAGCGACGCGTCGACGAGCTACTCGGTGGTCGATCCTTCGATGAGCTCGACATCCCGTTTGCAGCCGTGGCGGTCGATCTGGTGGGCGGCACTGAGGTGGTTATCAGCGATGGAAACGTAGCGGCGGCTGTCCGCGCGAGCTGCAGCATTCCCGGCATATTCGAGCCGGTCATCGACGGATCGCGCGTGCTCGTCGACGGAGGGGTCCTCAACGACGTCCCCGCCGACGTCTGTCTGTCGATGGGAGCCGACTTCGTGCTTGCGGTCGATCTCAACAGCGATATGCTGTCGCCACGCGTTCCCGAATCGGTATTCCAGGTGATCATCGCGTCGTTTTCAGTGCTCGCGCGCGCGCGGCATCAGCAGGCGCTCGACGATCCGCGCGTGCACACCGTGGCTCCGGCGCTCTCAGAGTACCCGCATCACAACATGAAACCGGTGGATGAACTGATCGAGGCCGGGCTGGTCGCGACGGTCGCGGCCCTGCCACGGCTTGGAAAGAAGCTCCGCAGACCGGTATTGTCGGGACCGGCACCGACGGTACACTGAGCGCGGCGGGATTCGAACCCACGACCTCTGCCTCCGGAGGGCAGCGCTCTATCCAGCTGAGCTACG
>RECL01000276.1 GCA_007694025.1 Spirochaetaceae bacterium | reverse complement strand
TTGGACTTCTCCACGCTCGAACGGGTGAACTCGACGTTCGTCTCCGAGGAGTTCGCCCGGCGCGAGTCCGACGTCATCTGGAAGCTCTTGGTTCGGGGCCGACCGGTCTACCTGTATCTGTTGATCGAGTTCCAGTCGTCGGTCGATCCGCTGATGGCGCTTCGTTTCCTGCGCTACATTGCCGAGTTATACGGGTCGTTGGTTGCCGAAGGCCAGGAACCACCGCTTCCCGCGGTCTTTCCGCTGCTCCTCTACACCGGTGACTCGCAGTGGACCGCCGCCCGGTCGACCGGCGACATGATTCGCCCGGAGATCCCCGAAGCCTTCATCCCACAGCTCTCCTATTACCCGATACTGGTGAACGAGATTGCCACCGAAACACTCCTTCGCATCCACAACGCCGTCGCGGCGGTCTTCTACGTCGAGAACGCCGACCCACAGAAGCTCGCGCAGACGCTCGATGAGCTTATGGCTATACTATCTGATGAGGCCCCGGAGCAGTTCGAAGTATTCGGGCGGTGGTTCAGCAACTACCTGGCCGGCACCGCCGGTGAAGCCGCCATTACCGAACCGATCCGGAGCGTCTGGGAGATCAAGAGTATGTTCGCGACCAAGCTGCAGGAATACGGAGAACGTCTCAAAGAGGAAGCTCGCGAAGAGGGTCGGCTGAAAGGTCGACAGGAAGAGAGGCGCGCAACTGCCCGGGCCATGACCGAACGGGGGATCGACATTGCAGTGATCGCCGAGGTCACCGGTCTTTCGCGTGAGGAAATTGCAGCGCTGTAGCCTGATCACGCATGCCGGGTCTGCCGCCGCGGATACTCTCCAGCTGCTACCACGGTCACGCGCCTTCGGGTACGATGCACTATGGATCAGATGCACGACGACGGATTCCGGATCGAGCCGGTCGCGACGACCGCGGACGACGTGGCGCGGCGACACGACGCGAACCGCGCCGCGTGGAACGAGGGGGCGATCGCGTACCACGCCGAGCTCGACGCGGCGCGGGAGTTCATCGCCGCCGGGAGGAGCAATCTCCATCCGGTCGAACGTCGAAACCTGGAGCGCCACGGGCCGCTCGCCTCGTGGTGCCGGCGCGCGATCCATCTCCAGTGCGCGGGTGGACGCGACACGCTGTCGCTGCGCAACGAAGGCGCACACGAGGTCATCGGAGTCGACATTTCCGACCGGATGATCGATGCCGCGCGGGAGCTGTCGCGGCTGACCGGCGTCGATGCGACGTGGTACTGCTGCGACGTCCTGAACACTCCGGGCGAGCTCGACGGGAGCGCAGACCTTGTCTACACCGGGCGCGGGGCGCTGTGCTGGATCCAGGATATCGCGGGCTGGGCGAGTGTGGTCGCGCGGCTTCTGAAACCGGGTGGCGTGGTGTCGGTCTACGACGGACACCCGATCCAGTGGCTTCTGCGCGACGACACGCCGACGCTCGAGTTTGGCGCGGGCGCGAGCTACTTCTCCTACGCGGTCTCCGACAAGGGGTGGCCCGAGGAGTACATCGGTCGGATCGACGGAATCGACGCAGGTGACGAGTCGCGCAAGTACGAGCGCAACTGGACGGTGGCCGAGGTCGTCCAGGCGCTGATCGATGCCGGGCTCTGCGTGGAGATCCTGGGCGAGCACCCCGAAGACTTCTGGGACGCGCTCCCGCATCTCTCACCCGCCGAGCGCGAGCGGATCCCGAACACGTTTTCGGTCTGCGCGAGGAAGCCGCTGCGCTAACGGTTGCGGCGGTCGGTGTAGATCCCTCGTCGCCTGAACTTCTCCAGGTAGCGGCGGCGCCCGGTGAGCGCCACCAGGAATCCGTAGACGAAGCCGCCGATGTGCGCGACGTACGCGACGTTGTCGAGCGGACCCTCGACGATCGCCAGGTAGCCGGAGAAGAACTGCACGGCGGCCCAGACCAGCAGGAAGACGACCGCGGGTAGCCGAGCCGGCATCAGGAATATCCCGACCGGGATGATCGTCGTCACGCGCGCAAGCGGGAAGAGCACCAGGTACGCGCCCAGGACCGCGGAGATCGACCCCGACGCGCCGATGATCGGCACTGCGGTCTGAGCCGAGACGACCACCTCTGAAGCGAGCGACAGCACGCCGGCAAGCAGGTAGAAGCCGACGTATCTGACGTGCCCCAGAGCGTCTTCGACGTTGTCGCCAAAGACGAGCAGAAAGAGCATGTTGCCGATGAAGTGGACGAACCCGCCGTGGAAGAAGAGCGTCGTGAACGGCGTGAACCAGTAGTCGACCGGTGATTCGAGCAACCGATCGGCGACGAACGCGTACTCCATCGTGAAGTCGAACGCGGCTGCGTCGGGCAGGACGACTTGCCGGACGAAGACGTAGACGTTGATCGCGATGAAACCGAGGTTCACGATCGGAAAAGACTTCGACCGGATGTGATCCCTGATCGGTATCATGAGGTCACCGTGGCGGGTGTCGCCGGACCACAAGCACCAGCGCTCCCGACGCGATCGCCATCACCGCTCCGATCGTGAACGTAGTCTGGAAACCAAAGCGTTCGAGCATCACCGCCGACGCCCAACCACCCCAGAGCCCGCCGACCATCTTCGCCGAGTAGAGCACCCCGTAGATCGCCGCGCCGTTCTTTGACCCGTACCTGTGTCCGGTGAGCGCTGGAAAGAGGGAAAAGAGCGGCCCCCAGAAGAAGAGCGCCACCAGCGCGGCGCCGACGAAGACGACTGGCCCCGGAGCGGCCAGCATCACGAACAGAAAAACCCCGGCGAGCGTGAAGCTCATCGTCATCGTGATCTCGTAGCCGAGTCGGTCGGCGAGCTTGCCGATCACCGGACGGCCGAGGCCGTTGGTGACCGCCAGGCCTACCGCGGCGGTCGTTCCAACCAGAGCGGTGTAGCCGGTTGCCGACGCAAAGCTTACGATCTTCGCGATCGTCATGAGCCCGGAGCTGCTGATGAGCACGAACGCCGCGTAGACCACCCAGAACTGCCACGTCGACAGCGCTTCCCGGACCGTGAACGCGCGCACACCGGCCGCGGGCGCCGCCGGAGCCATCCCGGCCGCGGCGGCGCCGATCGCTGTAGCGTTGGCCTGCGCGCCGGTCGCGACCGGTTGCGGCGCGGGCGCCGGTCGCCAGCCCTTTGTCGGATCGCGCATGACCAGTCCGCTTCCGACGATCACTGCGGTCACGATCGCCGCGATCGCGATCAGGATCGATGGGTAGGTCTCCGGTGTCGCGGCTGCGCGGATCCAGATCACGAAGGGGATCGATCCCCAGGAGAATGCGCCGGCGATCAATCCTGCGGCCAGCCCGCGCTTGTCTGGGTACCACTTGTTGCCGGTGTTTATGCAGTTGCTGTAGACGATCCCGACCCCGAAGCTTCCGACCACGCCGAAGCCGACCACTGCCATGGCGAGCGACCCCGACGCGAGCGCGACCAGCCCCAGCCCCGACAGCACGCCGCCCGCGATCGTCAGCGCGCGGGGCCCAATCCGGTCGCGGAGCACCCCGGTCGGAAACGACGCGCCCGACTGGAAGACGATGAACAGGGAAAAAATCAGCCCGACGCTCGCCGCGCTCCAGCCGTGCGCGCTCGACACCAGCGGAGCGATCGAACTCCACGCGTACTCGTACGGACTGACGACCGCCATCGCGAAGAAGGCTGCAGTGAGGTAGGGCCATCGACGTGGGACGGCTGCGTCGGGTGTATGCGTGTTCATGTCCCCGCAATGGTGCCCGAAACCCGCGGCTGTGTGAAGAGGCCGTACGCGCGCGTGACGCGACGCGCGAGCATTCCGGTTGCCTGTGCACGCTTTCGGTGCGATGTTCTCACCCATGAGGCTTCTATCGCTCGCAGTCGCGACGGCGATCGTGCTCGTCGGGTGCGTTTCCCTGGAGGACACCGTGACAACACAGGCTACGCCGAACGTCACCTACGCCGGACCCGATGGTCTGACGCTGAACGGCTACCTCGCGCTTCCCGATACTGCGCGTACCGGTTCCGTCGGCAATCAGCTTCCAGCGGTTCTGATGATCCACGAGTGGTGGGGGCTCAATCAGGACGTTACGCTTCTTGCCGACGCTCTCGCGGCCGAGGGCTTCGTGGTGCTCGCGCCCGACGCGTTTCGCGGGGGTTTCGCATCGACCGTTCCGCAGGCGATCCTGATGAACCGGTCCACACCGGTAGAGCAGATCTACGCCGACCTCGACGCGGCTCTCGCATTCCTGATGGGGCACGATCGGGTCGATCGTGCCCGGGTCGCAACGATGGGGTTCTGCTTCGGTGGCCGCCAGTCGATGCACCTGGGCACACGGACCGAAGGCCTTGCCGCGGTCATTACGCTCTACGGCAGCGGACTCATCACCGATCCCGCGCAGTTGGGCCGGATGGCCGATAACGCGCCCGTGCTCGGTATCTTCGGTGAGGATGACTCAAGCATTCCGCTCCGTGACGTCGAGGGCTTCGGTCTCGCGCTCAGCCAGATTGGAGCGCGCCACACGATTTCGATCTACCCCGGCGTCGGGCACGCGTTCGTCAAGAGCTCAAACCACCAGGACGACGACGCGCCCGGCAGAGCGTGGCGCGAAGTCATCGACTTTCTGAACCGCGAAGTCAAGAACCGCGAGGCCGACCGAACCGGGGCCGACGGCACCGAGTAGGTTCGACTCGGGCGCCGGCCGGCGGGTTCTACCTCAGGAAGATCTCGATCACCGGCACCTCGACGTTTGGCTTGATGATCGGGAGGTCCAGGACGACCGTGCCGGCGCGGCCGGCGAGCGTTGTGTTGTGCGTCGCGACGTTCGCGTCGAACTCCTTGTAGCGGATCTCCGACGCGTCGTGGAGCAGCTGTGCGTACTCGATCCGACCGGCGAGCCCTTCCAGGTGGATGTGGCGGAACGGCCAATTGAACACGTGGAGGTAGAGCCGCTTGCCGTTCTGCGTGTAGCGGCAGTCGACCGGTGGCTTGAACTCGCTCTGCGTGCAGCCGTAGATCGAGCGCGCGTTGCGGCGCATCCACGCGCCGTACACCTCGAGCGCAGCGAGTGCGCGCTCGTCGAACTCTCCGCGTCCGGTCGGCCCGACATTCATCAGCAGGTTCCCACCGAGCGCGACCGAATTGACCAGCATCTGGATCAGCTGCGCCGGGCTCTTCCACGTCGTTTCGTCGCGGTGGTAGCCCCACGAACCGGAGAACGTCTGGCACGCCTCCCACACGACCGGGACTCCGTCGACGGTGGGCCACTCCATCGGCTGGTACTGCTCGGGCGTCACAAGATCACCGCTTCCCGGTAGATCCAGGCGGTCATCGAGGAGGATCTTCGGCTGGATTTCGCGGATCATCTTGACGAGCTCTTCGCTTCCCCAATCGTCGCGGCCCTTGCCGCGGAATCCCTTGGCCTCGTCGTGGCGGTCGGCGTAGGAGAAGTCGAACCACATCACATCGACCTGACCGAATCGAGTCAGAAGCTCCTTGACCTGGCCGTGCAGGTAGGCGCGATACTTCGCCGGATCACGCTTCGCATTCAGCTCGGCCGCATTTGGTAGATCGCGCAGCGGGTGCAGCGAGTCGATCTTGAAGTCGGGATGATGCCAGTCGATCAGGCTGTGGTAGAAGCCGACCCGCATCCCCTCATCGCGGAACGCGTCGACCATCGGTGTAAGCAGATCGCGTCCTGCCGGCGTATTCGGCGCCTTGTAATCGGTCAGCGCCGAGTCCCACAGGCAGAATCCGTCGTGGTGCTTCGTTGTGATAACGAAGTACTTCATCCCCGCGTTTGCCGCGGCGCGCGCCCACAGACGCGGATCGTAGAGATCGGGATCGAATCGTCGGAAATACCGGTCGTACGTCTCGTCGTCGATCTTCTCGTGGTTCTTGACCCACTCGTGGCGGGCAGGGAGCGCGTAGAGCCCCCAGTGGATAAACATCCCGAACCGATCGTGGACGAACCACGAGCTGTCGCCAGTCGTTGGTTTGACATTCTTCATAGCGTCACCTCCTCTTCAGGCTACGCCGCCCGCCACGCACGCGCAAGGGGATCGACCAAGCTCACGTTGCACTTTTCACAGATAGAGCATAGTATTCACACCGGTGTCGACCGCACAGCACGACCATCCGTTACTCGACTCGCTCTCGCTCACCGTGCTGTCGGCGGCGCGTACCGTGGTCTCAAGCGAGTGGAACGAGCGCGCCGTCCACCGTGATCCCTACGCGCGGCTCTACGTCGTGATGGGCGGCGTAGGTCGGATCACCGTTCGCGGCAGTGGGTACGAACTGGCAGCCGGTGATCTGGCGCTGATCCCGCCCGATACACCGGTCGTGCTGCACCGCTCGCGCGGTCTCGACCACTATTGGATGCACTTCACCGCGCGGGTAGCGGCCGGGCTTTCGCTGTTCGCGGTGTTCGAGCCGCCGACGCTGATCGGCCCCGATGCTGTCAGCGCGACGCCAGGAGAGCCGTACACCACAGGCGCGTGGCCTGGATCGGCCGGCGCGATCGCGGAGTCCGCCGTCGAGCGGCTGGCCCGCGGTGCGTCCGGCCGATTCGCGGCGCTCACCCGCCTGCGCCTCCTGCTCGAACCGTTTCTGGAGCGCGGACGATGGTCGCAGCTTACCGAACGCCTTACCCGCTTCTACCCGGCGATCCGCTACATCGGCGAGCACCTGGCCGAGCCGATTCGGACGGCGGACCTTGCCGCGACCGCCGGCCTACATCCGACCTACTTCGCGAACCAGTTCACGGCCGCGGTCGGGACGTCTCCCCGTGCGTACGTCCGCGCGCGCCGGATCGACGCTGCGCAGATGATGCTGCTGCACACCGACCATCCGATCAAGGCGATCGCACGCGACACAGGCTTCAGGGAAAGCGCCTACTTCTGCCGAGCGTTCCGCGCGGCGACCGGTGTGGCTCCCGGAGCCTACCGCGCGCGAGGTGTCGTGTAGGTCGGCGCCGATTCGGCCGCTGCAGCGCGCCGACCGGGCTATCCTTGTCCTCCTCACGGGGCAGGGGTACCTTTGTCTTGCATGCCTCGATCGCGTCTTCGCATCGTCTATCTGCTGATAGGCATGGCTCTGGTCTCCCTTCTCTTGGCCCTTTTCACACCCGTGGTGCAGAGCGTCGCGCTTCGCGTACTCCTTGGCCGAGTCGAACTACCGGTCAACGTCACTGCGACCGTTGACCGCGTCTGGATACTTCCCAACGGGCGAGTCTCAGCCGACGGAGTCGCGGTCCACGATGCCGACGGCGAGCGGGTGCTCGGCGTCGATCGAGTCCGTGCGCGCGTGCGTGTGCGCCCGCTGTTCTCCCGCGAGCTCTTCATCTCCGACGTCGAGGTCGATTCGGTAGCTATCCGACTGACCGACCGCATCGAGCGTGACATCGAGAGGCTCGGCGGTGCGGCTCCGGTGGATCGCGCCGGGCAGACGTGGGCGATCACCGTCGACCGTGCGCGCATCGACCCTCTCTCCGTGTCCGGAATAGACGATGTCCGCGTTCCCGACGCACGCGTACTGGTGCAGCGCGTAGAGCTCCGCGACGGCACGATCGCGTTCGACGATCTGCGCGTAGAGACCGACACCGACCTGCTTGTGGCGACCGGGGAAGTTTCCGTGGCAGAGGACGGGGAGGGCCCGCTCCCGCGCATGGACCTCCGTGTCGTTGCATCAGTCGGGTCGCAGACGCTCGCCGCCGCGTGGCCGCCTGCGACCGCTCTTGCCGTCGTGGGGACCGCCGAGGCTGACGTTCGTCTGGTAGCCGACGGAGACCGGATCGAGCTTCGCGCCGCGGAGATCGACACCTCTGAGGGAGTCGTCGCGCGGTTTGACGCGACGGTTGCGTTGGGCGCGCCTGAAGCTCACGTCGAGCTAAGCGAGGTGCGGTTACCGCTACGAGTCGCTGCCGCGTACCTGCCCGACATTGACGACGAGGTGATGCACCGCGAGCTTACCGCGGCAGGGTCGGTTCGGATCGCGCCAGACCGTGCGGAGGCGGAGATCAGCCTTTCGCTTGGAGATGACTCGGGGTCGTTCGACGCGTCGATCGTGCATCGCGACGGCTCGGGTGTTGAGGCTGTGTTGGACGCGCGCTCTGCTGGCGATGCGGTGTCAATCTCCGCCGCGGTCGAGATCGCCGGAGTGATCGGCCCGAGTCTCTTCGACCTCGACCGGGACGCGGACCAGCCGCTACGGGTGTCGGGCCCCGTGTCGGTACGGATCGACGACTTTGAGCCGATCCGCACGATTGCTGGTGTGACCCGCGTCGACCTGGACGCGTATGTCGATGGACAGGTCGACGGGCGCCTCCGTGCCGACCGTCTTGGTGCCGACCGGCTACGCGCCGACGTCAGAGTCGCGCTCCTTCGGGTCGACACCGAAACCGAGTCGTATCGCATAGACGATCTGCACGTGGCCGCCGAAATCGATCATGAGGAACTGAGCCTTGAGCTTTCGGTGGACGCTGTGGAGGGAGGGGCCTTCTCGGTCGAAGGGGTGGCGGCCGATGCGGCCGGCACGTGGCCCGAGTACCGGTACGACCTGACCGCAACGGTTGTGCGGTTTGGCGACACCGTGATCCGCGATCCACGTGCGCACGGAACCGCGCGACCCGGTCACATAGAGTCGACGATTGTCGTTGAGACGGTTGAGATTTCGTTGAGCGCATCGGTTTCGGACGCGATAACCGCGGATGTCGTTGTGACGCACGACCAAGGTCGTACCGAGGCTACTGTGTCGTACGACCCGTCTGACCCGAACGCCTTCCTGACAGTCGAGCTGGCGTCGCTTGATCTGTCGCTCCTGCGCGTGGTCGCTCCCGATCAGATCGCGGAGGCGACCGGAGCGCTTCGAGGCCGGCTTGCGGCGGGGGGATCGCTCGCAGCGCCGATCCTGTCGGGATCGCTGTCGTTGGTCGACGCGGTACTCACGCCGACTCAGAGCGGAGTCGACTTCGCGCTGACCGCAGGGGAGCTCTCAATCGACGACCGGACGCTGCGCGTCGGACAGCTGCGCATCACCGACCCCGACGGCGGGTCGGCCGTCGTAGACGGACGCGTCGACCTGGGAGGAACCGACGCGGGACCGATCGCCGAACAGATCACGTACGACATGACCGTCCGGTCCGATGGGATCATGCTCCTGAAAACCGATGCGTCGGACAATCCTGAGCTGCACGGGACGCTCCGCGTAGGCGGTAACGCGGTTCTCCGGGGCAGCGTCGGTGAGCCGGAAGTCGAGGGCTCGCTCGAGATCGCTGCCGGCAGCGATGTTACCGTACTGTTGCCGCGAGCCGGCCTGGAGCGCGGGAGAGGCGAGGGGATCGTCCGGTTCACCGGCGACGCGGCCGAAGAGTTACTCGGTCGTGATCATGAGCCTCTCATCCAGGGCGTCGATCTGACCGGATCGCTGTCGATCGCGCCCGACGCGCAGTTCACGCTCGTCATCGACCCGCGAAGCGGCGACCGGCTGCGCATCCAGGGTGGCGGCGACTTCAGCATCGGCATCGATCGGGGCGGCGCGATCGACCTGTCTGGCACGTACACGGTGCAGGACGGCAGCTACCAGATTCGGTTCCTGGGCGTCATCGAGCGCGATTTCCGGATCGATTCCGGAGGCACGATCGCGTGGGCCGGCTCCTTGCTGGATGCGGAGGTGGATTTCCGGGCCGAGTACGCGGTTCGCACATCGCCCGCGCCGATCCTGTCGGCGACCGATACGGCCGTCCCCGGCGGCGAGCTGCCCTTCATCGTCGCGATCGAGATCGACGGGACGCTCCTGTCTCCGCTGATCGCGTTTGAGATCGACATGCCGATCGAGCATCGCAGCGCGCTCGGCGGCCGACCGTACACCGCCGTGTCCAACCTCAATCTGGATGAGGCGCGGCGCAACACGCAGGCGTTCGCGTTGATCGTCCTGAATCAGTTTCTGGACGACGATCTCGCCGGGATCGACGACGCCGGTGCGTTTGCCGCCGGGGCACGCGGGAGCCTCAGCGATCTGCTCGCGTACCAGCTGAACCTGATCTCCGCGCGGATCCTTCCTGGGCTCGACGTGGCGTTCGGAGTCGACTCGTTCGAAGCTGCGACCGAAGAAGGGCCCGAGGGTAGGACCGAGGTCCAGGTTCAGCTGAGCCAGCGTCTGCTCGACGACCGGCTCATAGTGCGCTTCGGCGGTCAGGTCGAGGTCGAGCGCGCAGTGCGTCAGACGCAACAGGCGCCCGAGGTAGGCGGGGACGCGTCGGTGGAGTACGCGCTCACCGATGACGGGCGGTTTCGCCTCCGACTCTACGTTGAGCGCGATGCCGGTGATGACGAGCGCGGAGCCGTCACCGGGTTGTCGTTCGTGTTCGGCCGTGACTTTGACCCGTTTGACGATTCGTCCGACCGTGACTCACCGGAGGCCCCGCGGTGACGATCATCAGGTTGCCAAGCGCCAGGTCGGCGCTCGCCAGGTCGGCGGTCGCCAGGTCGGCGCGCGCCAGATCGGCGCGCGCGGTGTGGCTGGCACTCCTCGGTCTCGCGTTCCTCTGGGGCTGCGCTACGGCACGGCTTGCCGACGACGAGCGGCTCTACGTTGGGGGGAGCGTCCGCGTCGATGCTGAGGACGAGCCGATCCGCGACCGCCGCGCGCTCGAGCGGTCGCTCGAAGGTGAGCTCCTGCCGCGACCGAATACGACGATACTTGGCCTGCGCCCGCCGCTTTGGGTCTACTCGGTGACCGGCGCGTCCGACGCCGACGGGGTTGCGCGGTGGTTCCAGGACAGATTCGGCGAGCCTCCTGTCCTCTTCGACGACTCGATCCCGGAGCAGACCGTGCCCGCGCTTGAGGACTGGCTTGTCAACCGGGGCTTCTTTGACTCCGAGGTCGACTTTGACGTGCGTCAGACGCAGACGACCGCGTCGGTCGTGTACCGGGTCCTGGCCCGACCGGCGTGGACGGTGTCCGGCATCGCGTTCCCCGATGGCGACGACCCGCTCGTCGCGGCGATCCGCGAGTCTGCGGTCGAGTCGCTGGTGCAACCGGACGTCCCCTACGATCTGGCGACGCTCCGTAGTGAGCGCGAGCGGATCGACGTGTGGGTTCGCGAGCGCGGCTTCTTCGCGTTCAGTCCGACGTACGTCGTGTTCGACGCCGAACTGGACGCCGAGCAGCTATCGGTCGCGCTGACCGTCGCCGTCGAGGCGCCGTCCGCCGCCCGCGCGCGGTACCGGATCGAGTCGATCGCGATCTACGCCGACTACGCGTCGGACCGCCCGCTTCCTGACCGGCCGGTCTCCCGACCAGCTGACGGCGTGGAATACTTCGAAGAGTTTTCACGTTTCAACCCGGTGCATATCGTCAACGCAATCGTTTTCGCTCCCGGCGATGTGTATGATCGTCGCGCGCACACGCGAACGATAGCTCGACTGAACGCGATGGGGGCATTCCGCTTCGTGAACGTTCGGTACCGGTCGGACGCCGAGCGTGAAACGCTCCGCGCGGAGGTGCTTCTGACGCCGCTTGCTCCGCGTACGGTGCAGGGCGAGATCAGCGCGGTGCAGCGTCTGGACGGGTTCGCCGGCCCCGCCGCACGCGTCGAGTGGATCGACCGGAACTTGGCTCGCGGTGGTGAGCGCCTCGACGTCGGCGTCGGCACCGGTCTGGAGACGCGGATCACCGCCGGCTCGTTCGCGTTCGAGGCGCTCGAGTTCGACTTCACCTCGGCGTTGGAGATTCCCCGAAGCGTCGGGCCTCTCAGCGCGATCGGCCTGGTCGACCGCTACGGCACGCGCGACCGGCTTCCGACGACCACGATTCGCGCTGGCGCGCGCCGACAGCTCCGGTTCGGTCGAGGCGTCCGCGACGAAGCGTACCTGACGCTCGCCTACGCATGGCCGGGCAGGGTGTCGCAGGTGTTCGAGCCTATGGCCGTGACCGCTGTCCGCCGCCGCGCGCACGGCGATCCCGATCCCGACGACGAGCTGCTGGTCGAAGCGGCGTGGCGCGCGCGCACTGCGACGACTTCGCGTCCCGCGACGCTGTCCGGCGGTCTCACGGTGGGCGCCGAACTGGTCGCCGGCGCCCCGTTCGCGGTCATCGACACCGATGTCCGTGGTACGCTTGACCTGTTTGAGGGGTCGCTCCTTGCGTACCGTCTTCGAACGGGCGCCGGGCGTACGGTCGGCCGGGATGCATCGCTTCCCGACACGCGGCTGTTCACCGTAGGCGGGAGTACCGGGCTTCGCGGGTTTACTCCCGGTTCGTTCGGGCCCGGCGCGCGTCCGCCCGTCGAGTCCGGCGACGCCGCAGGCGAACTCCGGATCGAAGGATCGGTTGAGTACCGCTACGCGATCGTAGGGTGGTTCTACGGCGCTCTGTTCGCCGACGTGGGCAATACGTGGATGCTCTCGGGCTCCGATCGGCTCCCGTCGGTGCCGGCCGCGGTGGAGCGTATACCGGCCGAACTCGCCGTGAGCGTCGGTACCGGCGTCCGGGTCGACCCGGGCGTGATCGTGCTGCGGCTCGACGTCGGGATCCCGGTCCGTAAACCGTGGCGTGCACCCGCAGACCGCTGGGTCATCGATGAGTGGGACTTCACCGACCCCGACTGGCGAAGAGAAAACGTCATCGTACACCTGTCAGTCGGCTACCCGTTCTGATCTGACTGGTGCCGATACTGATTCGGTTTGCACCCGCCTGGAATCGCGGATACTATGGGCCCGCGGAGGATGCGGTGGGGAGCACCTGGGATACACCACGGACCGCGGTCGTCACCGGCGGCGCCCGTGGAATAGGGCGCGCGATCGCCGTGGCATTAGCGCAGGCCGGCGCATCGGTGGTCGTGATCGATCGTGACGAGGGCGCGTGCGTCGAGCTCGCCCGCGAGATCGGCCCGACGGCGGGGTTCTGCGCTGCCGACATGGCGAGCGTCCCGGACATCGAACGCGCGATCGACGCGGCTGCGGCGATGTTCGGAAGTCTCGACATTCTGGTGAACAACGTCGGGATCCTCAGCACGACCGCGCTCGCCGATCTCTCCGAGCAGGAGTGGGATCTGGTCATGAGCGTGAACCTGAAGAGCGCGGCGTTCGCTACGAAGTACGCGGTGCCCTTCATGGAGCGACGCGGCTGGGGTCGCGTCGTGAACGTCGCGTCGATGGCCGGACGGATGGGCGGGGTGAGCACCGGCTGCGCCTACTCGGCGTCGAAGGCCGCAATCCTGGGCCTGACCAAGTGCCTTGCGCTCAGGCTTGCGTCGGCGAACATCACGGTCAATGCAGTCGCGCCCGGACCAACGAACACCGACATGTTCGCGGGCTTCACGCCCGAGCAGATCAGGAACTTCGAGCGGACGATTCCGCTCGGCCGCATCGGCCGGCCCGAGAACATCGCCGACACGGTCGTCTTTCTTGCGTCGGACTCGGCCTCCTTCATGACCGGGGCGACGATCGACGTGAACGGCGGCCTGTACACCGGGTCGTGATGAGCTGGAGGACCGCATGCACGAGTACTTGAGCTGGATGGCCGCGCACACCGCAACGAAGTGGTGCAACGACTCGGCGGATCTGAACGACCTTCGCCGCGCGTTCGATGCGGGGGCGGTCGGCTGCACGACCAACCCGCCGCTCTCGTACCTGGCGCTCACCGCGTCGCCCGACGCATTCGCCGCCGAGCGCGCCGCGCTCACCGCCGCCGGTGACGAGCGCGTTGCAGAGCTCATCGGAATCGTGGTTCGCCCGATCGCTCGGCTCCTCACGCCCGTTTTCGATCGAAGCGCGGGTGATCAGGGCTACGTCCGGGCGCAGGTTCAGCCCGGTCTTGCCGACGATGCCGAGGCGATGATCGCGATGGGGCGGCTGTTCGCGTCGTGGGCGCCCAACGTGATGGTCAAGATCCCCGGCACGGCCGCCGGGGTGATCGCGCTTGAGGAGCTCGCCGCGGCGGGCATCCCGACGACGCCGACCGTCAACACAACGATCTCTCAGATCGTCGCCGTCGCCGAGGCGAACGAGCGCGGGATCGCGCGCGCCCGCGCGGCAGGGATCGCTCCCGCTCCGTCGACCGCCGCGATCGTCCTGGGCAGGCTCCAGGACTACCTGGCCGCGGTGAGTACCGAGCGCGACGCCGGAGTGCCGGTCTACGACCTGGAGTGCGCGTGCATCGCGTTCGTGAAGCGGGCGTACCGTATCTTCCGGGACCGTGGCTACGCGCAGGCGCTCATGCCCGCGGCGTTTCGGTGCGCGCGGCAGGTTTCCGAGCTCGTCGGCTCCGACGTCGTGATGACGATTCACCCGAGCATTCAGGAGGTCGTCGCAACGGCCGATGCGACCGGCGCCATCGAACGCGACCCCGATGCGATCGAAGGTGAGATCGACCACGACGCGGTTGAGCGGGTCTGCGCCGCGCTGCCAGAGTTCGTCGAAGCGTACGAGCCCGACGCGCTCGACCCCGCCCACTTCCGAAGCTACGGCGCGACTGCGATGACGCTCGCGAGTTTCGACGCGACCGGCTGGCAGAAGCTGCGGACGCTGTAGAGGCGTCCTTACAGAGGGGGGTGCATGCGGCAGGTTCGGTTCGGCGTAACGGTTTCTGAGGAGCTCCTGGGTGAGAAGGCTCCGGTCCTCTTTCAGGGAGGGATCGCGCGCGCCGTGCACGACGCCGCGGATGCCGGCTACGAAGCGGTCGAGCTCCACATCCGTAACCCGCGATCGCTCAGCGCGGCTGCGATCGCGACGGCCGCCGCCGACGCCGGGGTCACCGTCGACGCGATCGGAACCGGTCTGGAGTACAGCATGAACGGCTACAGCCTGACCGCGGACGACGGTCGGCTTGTAGACGCGATGAGCGACCGGCTTCGCGAGCACATCGATCTGGCAGCCGGGCTCGCGCGCGGCGACGCGGCTCCGGTCGTCTTCGTCGGCCTGTGCCGCGGCACGGCGCCAGCGTACGCGCTGCGGGAGGAGTACCAGGACCGGTTCTACAACGCGCTCGTCCGGATTGTCGAGCACGCGGTCTCAGCGCGGGTCAAACTCGTCCTTGAGCCGGTCGCGTTCTACTTCTGTAACCTGCTCAACACCACGGCTGAGACGATTGAGTTCCTGAAACGACCCGGACTCGAACCTGTCGATCTGCTGCTCGATACGCACCACATGCACATCGAGGATCCCGACGTCGGCGACGCGTTCCGCGCGTCCGCCGGCAGGGTGTCGTACGTCCACGTCTCCGACAGCAACCGGCAGAGCCTGGGCAGCGGCAACATCGACTTCGCCGGAGTAGCCGCCGCGGTCGCCGGGATCGGCTACCGCGGTACCGTATCGGTGGAGGTCCTCCCGTACCCCGATGGTGCCACCGCTGCGACGCGCTCGCTCGCCGAGCTGCGGCGCGTTTTCGCATGACATCCGTCACCCCAGACTGCTGACACATTTCACGGTACCCACAACGACCGGTCGCCGCTATCCTCGGGTCATCACGCAAGGGGGTGTCCATGGTGGTACGCAC
>RECL01000142.1 GCA_007694025.1 Spirochaetaceae bacterium | reverse complement strand
CTCATCGCGCCGGTCGAACTGTCGGCGCACAGCATCGCGACGCTCGTGTTCTGACCCGTGGGTGCGCCCTCGCGTTCGGCGGCGCGATGGCGGTACGGTCCGGACTGTGGGAACGGCCTCTCTGTATCACACCATGCGTCACGCCAGGATGCACGGCTCGCGTTATCCCCGACGTCAAGATTGGACGACAATCTGTCGCGACAGGGTGTTTTGCGTCTCAACGAATGCGTACCGATCAGCTATAATGTTCGCCGACGCGGGATATACTCGTCCCAGGAGCATAATGAAGAAGGCGTTCCTGCTCGCGGAGTGGATTGTCGTTCTGATTCTCGCCGTTGTGGGCGTCGTGTTCGTGCCTGCCGCCTGGTCTCAGGAGGTCAGGCTTCAGACCGCGCCTCGCTTCCTGGTGCCGATTGCCGACCACGATGTCTACGGACTCGGTGTCGGCGGTTCGCTCGCGCTCGCCGCCTACCTGACCAACTTTTTCGCGCCGGTGGCGGGAGTTCAGGTCGTGTCGATCCGACCTGCCGCATCGGGACTCGACAGTTCACTGCTCCTCGCCGCCGGATCGGCCGGCGTGGAGTTCTTTGCCTATCCGACCGCCCGCCTCAGGGTTGCCGGGTCGCTCGCGGCGGGCGCCTACGTCGGCAGCTACCGTCGCGGCACCGATACGATTCCAACCGGAAACGTGTTCTGGCAGGCCGGGGCCGACGCCGGCTATCGGCTCTCCCCGCGACTGACCCTGGCCGGTGGTGCATCGTACATCGACCTTCGCCGCAGAACCGACTCGCTCTACCGCGGCGTCGCGATCTACCTGCTCGCAGAGATCGGACTCGACGTCGGCTCCTTCGACGGGCGCGCGGTTCTCGACGCGGCAACGACTGTTCCCGTCTACCCGGTCCTCGCCGACCGCTACAGGCGCGACGCATTCGGGGTCGCGACGATCCGAAACGGCGAAAGCGCTGAGATACGCAACGTGCAGGTCTGGTTCAGCGCGCCCGGGTATACGTCCGGCCCCATCCTCTGCGGCACGATCGCGTACCTGGCACGTGGAGCCCGCGCGGAGTTCCCGCTCTACGCCGGCTTTTCGGACACGGTGATGACCGTGACCGAGCTCCTGCGTACCGCCGGTGAGGTCCGGATCGATTACGAGCTGCTCGGCGAACCGCGCTCCGTGCGCGCGGACACGACGATCGCCATCCGACACCGCAATGCGTTCACATGGGACGATCCGCGCATCCTCGCGTCGTTCGTGAGCACGAACGATCAGGCACTCCTGGATCTGAGCAAGTACGTGGCGGGAGTGGTTCGGTCGGCAACTCGAACGGAAATCGACTCCAACATGCAGTACGCGCTCGCGCTCTTTGAAGGGTTGCGCCTCGCCGGGCTCGCCTGGTCGCCCGATCCGCAAACCCCGTACGCCGCGATGCGTGGCACCAGCGCAGAAGAGGACTACGTCCAGTATCCGCACCAGACGCTCGCGTACGCCGGCGGAGACTCCGATGATCTGGCCGTGCTCTACGCCGCGGCGATCGAGTCGGTCGGCGTGCCCGCGGCGCTCATACCGCTGCCGGACGATGTCGTAGTAGCCGCGCAGCTCGGTCTGAGCGAGACCGCCGCGCGAGCGTTCTTCTCCGACCCTGATCAGATCCTCTTCGTCGACGGTGAAGCGTGGCTGCCGGTCAGCCCGACGTTCCTGCGCGAAGGGTTCCTGCGCGCGTGGAGCGAAGGTGCTCGCCTGGTCCGTGAGACGCCCGGCGCGGTCGGGGAGTTCTTCAGGCTCGCGGACGCGCGGCGAGCGTTCCCGTCGGTCGGTGTGCCGGGTGTCGCCATCGGCCGCCGGCGACCGAATGAGACCGAGGTCGTGCGCGCGTTCACGAACCTCGTGGCGCTGATCGTGGAGCGCGAGGTTGCCCCCAAGGCGGACCGGATTCGTCGCGCGTTCGGTCCCGACGGCGGCACCGGCCGGCAGCGAAACACGCTCGGCATCCTCTACGGCAGGTACGGAGTCTACGATATGGCTCTCGTCGAGTTCCAGGCGGCTGTCGCGGCCGGGTACGACCGCGCGGTCGTCAACATCGGCAACATCGCGTTTCTGCTCGGCGATTACCAGACGGCACTCTCGTGGTACCTGCGCGCGGCGCAGTTGACCCCCGATGAGCCGGCCGCGATCATCGGCCTCGCTCGAACCTACTACGAGCTCGACCTCTACGAGCAGGCCGACCGCTACTTCGACCTGGCAAAGGAGCTCGTGCCCGAATTTGCAGTGACGTACAGCTACCTCGCGGCTCGAATCGGTGCCACGGAGGGTCGAGCCTCCGCGGCAATGGATCGACTCGGCAACGTGCTTTGGGACGAATGAAGCGGGTACGACCGACCCTGAGAACGACACCACATCGCCGCCTGAGACGCGTCGGCGCCTGCTGTGTGCTCGTGCTGGTAGCCACGTCGCTCGTCGGACAGACTACCGCGACCGATCACGGCCCCGTTCTGGCGGTCGGCGTGGAGGGTTGGCTCCCCGGGATCATCGAACCCGACTCCGGACTCGTCGGCGCGATCGGGGCAGCAGCCCAGATCTCCCTTCTCCACACCGGCCGGTTCTCGCTCTTCGCGCGCGGCGGACTCTTCTCCATCGCAACCGACGCGAACACATCCCTCTTCTATATGGGCGCGGCCGCGGGCGGCCAGTACACGATCGGACTAGGCGATCGTGCGGATCTCTTCGCGTCTGCATCCGCCGGCCTCGGCCGGCTGCCCGATGTCGGACCGCTCGGACATGAGAACCAGAGCTACGGACTCTACGAGGTCGGGGCACGATTGGGGATGACCTGGCTGGTGTCGGCGGCGACGCGGATCGGAGCATTCGCCGGGTACCAGCGGCTCGCCGCGCCGGGCAGGCCCTTTCTGGATGCTCCGGCGGCCGGCGTCGGAGTCTGGATCTCACCAACCGAGCTGCTGCGCAGTCGTGGTCGCGTACAGATAGTAGCCATCGACGCCGAGCCCGTCTTTCCGGTACTACGCGCCTGGTACGACAACCAGCCGGTCGGGTCGGTAACAGTCCGTAACCTTGAAGACGGTCCGATCGACCGGGTGCACGTCTTCTTCCGCGTGCCCGACTACATGGGCGGCGCGCGGCTCTGCCTCACGGTACCCCGTCTCGAGCGGGGCGCCCAGGTGGACGTGCCGCTCTACGCGCTCTTCGACGAGCGCATCCTGACGCTGACCGAACACTCGAGTTCGATCGCCGAAGTCTCGGTCGAGTACTCGTTCTTCGGACGCGAGCTGACCACCCGCGAGACCTTTCCGCTTCGGATCTACCATCGAAACACGATGACGTGGGTAGACGATCGGCGCGCCGCTGCCTTCGTCTCGCCGACCGACCCGTCCGCGCTCTGGTTCGCGCGCAGCGCCACGGCGATCGCACGCGACCGGTTGCGGGCCACCCTGCCGCGCAACCTGCAGCACGCGGCGAGCATCTTCGAAGCGCTCCGGCTCTACGGCGTGAACTACGTGATCGACCCGAACAGCTCGTACATCGAGCTATCGGAGAACGCGAGTGCGATCGACTTCCTGCAGTACCCGGGGGAGACGCTTTCGTACCGCGGCGGTGATTGCGACGATCTGTCGATTCTCTACGCGTCGCTGCTCGAGTCAACCGGCATCTCAACCGCGTTCATCACGATCCCGGGGCATATATACGTCGCCTTCGATCTCGGTATCACCCAGGAAGAGGCGCTCGATCAGTTCTTCGATCCCGGTCTGCTGCTCATGCGCGATGGACGCGCCTGGGCACCGATCGAGGTAACGATGGTACCAGAGGGCTTCGTGAAGGCGTGGCGCGTGGGCGCCAAGCAGTGGGTGGACAACGAAGCCGCCGGCGCTGCCGATTTCTTCACGATGCGCGATAACTGGCTCCACTACCCGCCGAGCGCACTCGCCGACGCCGCGGCGCGTTTCGATCTCCCGGAGGAGAGCGCGCTGATGGCCGCATTTGATCAGGCGATGGATCGCTTCATCGTCCGCGAGATCGCTCCGGTCATCGGTGGCTTTGAGGCACGGCTCGCGCGGTCGCGCGATCCGGCGGTGCTGAACGACTACGGCGCCGCGCTCGCCAACGCCGGTCTGCTCGACGAAGCGTGGGAGCGCTTCGCGGAATCCGCCGACGCGGGCTACCCGTGGGCGTGGAACAACCTCGCGAACATCGCGTTCATACGCAAGGAGTACGACCTGGCGCACTCGTACTACGAGTGGGCTGAGAACCTCCTTCCCGGCGATCCGGTAGCGGTCCTCGGCCTCGCGCGCGCCGACTACGAAACCGATCGCTACCGGGCCGCCGAAGCGTGGTACGCGACGCTCACCGGGAACGCGCCGCTGCTCGCGGAGCGGTTCGGCTACCTTTCGTCGGTCTACGGCGGCGTCGGCCGCGCCTGGTCGATGGCCGACCGCCTTGCGTCGACCGTCTGGTCGCGTCCGGGTCTCGACTTCATGCCCGCGCCGGCGGTTGTCATCGCTCAGCCCGCACCGCAACCCGATCCGCAGCCTGCGCCCGCTGTGGTCGCGCCGCCGGTTGTCCTTGCGCGACCAGCACCCCAACCTGAACCCGATCCTGCTCCTGTGGTCGCCCCGCAGCCGGCACCTGCGCCGGTGCCGCCGGAGCCCGAGCCTCTTGTCACGGAGCAGTCTCCGCGGCCAGAGCCGCGGTCGCAACCCGAACCGGCACCCATTGTAGCGGCGCCGCCGCCTGCGCCACCGGTTGTCTCTGCGCCGCCGCAGCCGCCGCCGCAGCCCGAACCGGCACCCATTGTAGCGGCGCCGGTTGTCTCCGCACCGCCACCGGTTGTCTCTGCGCCGCCGCCGCCTGCGCCACCGGTTGTCTCCGCGGCGCCGCCGCCGCAGCCCGCGCCACAACCCGCACCGGCGCTGCCGCCGGCGGTTCGCCCGACAGCTCCGCGGGACGCCGACATCGCCGCGGCCCAGGAGCGTGCGTCACCGCCGGTTGTAGCCGCGCAGCCGGCACCACAACCCGCACCCACGCCGCCGCCCGCTGTTCGCCCGACGGCTCCGCGGGACGCCGACATCACGGCGGCCGAGCTGCGCGCTTCGCCACCGGTTGCGCCACCCGCCGTCGCAGAGCGTGCGCCTGTCGACCCCGATATCGCGAACGCCGAAAGTCGCGACGTGTCACCCGAATCGACTGTCACGCCTCAGCCCGCAGAGGAGACGGTCGCGCCTCGCTCGCCGCTCTTCGTGGCCCCGCAGGCGGTAGCCGCGGTGTCCGGCGCACGGGTCGATGCGCCCCCGGTGCTGTCGCGGGGTCCGGCAGAAGCACCTCAGCCGACGGTTGGGTTCTCTGAGCGTACCGAGCTCGACCAGGGGGTAGTCGGCGGGCGGGTCGGGACGCGGGCAGACGCTCGTACCATACAGGCCGCGACGACCGTGGGTCACGTGAGTTTCCTGTCGCCGGGAGTCTACCCAGCGGTGGGCGACTGGACGCTTGGGCACAGCCGTGCGCAGATGACCGACCGATCCGCAACGTACGCGAAGCTGGTCGTGCCGCACGACCACGCTCGGGGACCGACGCGATACAGCGTGCGCGCGCGATCGACCGGCTTCGGCCGGGTGGGCTTCGGTGTTCACATACACGGACGCGGGGAGTGGCGGCACTCCTGGTACGGCGGTGGCGACTCGATCCTGGTCTGGATAACCAGTGACCCGAACGCGTACGGCGATGCCGCGCCACGACTTCAGATCTACCGATCGCGCGGCGAGGTCGATATGACGCTGATCGAGTCGGTTGTGATCGATGGATCGGTCCTGACGCTTCGTGAGTACTCGGTCGACTACGACCCCGTTGCTGGAACTCTCGGTGTGCAGGTCGACGGAACGACCTGGCTGTCGACTCGGGGGCTCGTCGCCCCCGCCTACTTCGGTTTCACGATCCTTCGGGCGTTTGACGCGGCGGAGTTCAGCGATCTGTCGATCCGACCAATCGACGGGTACGATGCGAGGGGGATACGATGAGTTCACGACGTGGTGCCACAGCTATCGGAGCGATCGCGGTCCTGGCGCTCGTCGGACTCGGGTCGTGCCAGGACTTCTTCGGCACGATCGACCTGAAGGAATCGATCCGTGAGGAGGTTCAGGTCGCCACGGCACCCGAAGTCCAGGTCACGGTCAGACCCGACCCGGATGAACCCGGTGGCACGACGTCGCTGTCGACGACGGTTCAGAAGGTGGGTGTGCCGTTTCCGATTTCGGTCACCGCGTTCCCCGAGTACGCGTTCACCGGATGGTCGGAGGTCGGAGGAACCGACGCGGTCAGCTTCGCCGCGCCAAGGTCAGCATCGACCACCGCACTCCTCACTCGAGCCGGTCCGGGCATCATCATCCAGGCCAACTTCACGCGGCGTCCGGTCATCGAGGCTACCGATCCGTTCAACTTCTCGCAGAACGTCCTCAAGAACAAACGGATCCAGCTTTACTTCTCCAAGCCGATGAACCCTGCGACCATCAACTTCGGCACGATATCGATTACGCACAAGCCGATCGGCTCCGGGGACCTACCAGTTTCGATCGTCGATCGCTACCACGATCCGGTTCCCGATCCGGCGAACACCCTGTTCACGCTGAATCTGATTGACGGTGTCACACTCGAAGAGAACCATCTTGTCGTGGTCAGGGTGTCCAGGACCGTGACCGACGCCGCCGGACACGCGATGGCCGCCGACGGCGGGATATCCTTTCTGGTTGGTACAAGCGCCGACGAGAATCCGCCTCAGTGGGAAGCAACGAACCCGTTCACGGTCTATCGTTCGGACGGCACACCCCTCGGCGCCGGGAACGCTACGAACTCCAGGGATCTGAGCCTGCGCCCCCGCGCGTACGACGTGGAAGACCGGGTACAGTACCTCAACCTCGTTGAGACGGACGGCGCGCTCACGTCGCAGTCGCAGTTGCTCTATCAGACGGCGATACCCTATTCACTCCAGACCGACGGAGACGGACCAAAGACGCTCACCGCAACGCTCGAGGACCCATCCGGAAACGACGACAGTGAATCGCGCCAGGTCGTCGTAACGCTCGACACGCAGGCGCCGAACGCACCGGTCGTCGTGACGCCACCGGCGAGCCCGACGAACGTCGCGGTGAGCTTCACCGTGAATGCAACCGACCAGGGAGCCGCGGGGATCGCGTTCTACCAGATAACCGGCGGCGCATTGACCACGCCGACTTCCGTGAGCGGATCGTTCTCCGGCATCGTTCCGACACTCCAGGGTTCGAACTCGATCACCGTGCGAGCCGTCGACAATGCCGGCAACATAGGCCCAGAGCTCGCCATCCCCGTCGTCTACGACACCGAGCCGCCGACGGCGCCGACCTTCACCACGCCGCCGGTGACCCCGACGAACGCGGCGGTATCCTTCCAGGTTACGGCGACCGATACCACGACGGGTATAGACCGATACGTCATCACCTCGGGCGCCGTCGGCGTTCCGATTGACTCTTCCACCGGCTCGTTTTCAGGTATAACACCGGCGGCGCAAGGCACGAACTCGATCACGGTGCGCGCGGTCGACGCGGCGGGCAACCCGGGGCCTACGGTGTCGACTTCCGTCGAATACGACTCGCTCGGACCACTGGCGCCGACGGTGGTGACGCCACCGGCGAGCCCCACGAGTGGTCCGGTGAGCTTCAGGGTGACTGCGGTGGATCAGGGGTCCGCGGGAGTCGCCTCCTACCGGATTACCGGCGGCGCGACGACCACGCATACTTCGGACGACGGATGGTTCGTCGGCATCCTCCCGGCGGCGCAGGGCACGAACTCGATCACGGTGCACGCCGTAGACACGCTCGGTAACGTCGGCGCCACGCTGACGATCCCGGTCGTCTACGATACTCAGGCGCCGAACGCACCGGTCGTCGTGACGCCACCGGCGAGCCCGACGAACGTCGCGGTGAGCTTCACCGTGAATGCAACCGACCAGGGAGCCGCGGGGATCGCGTTCTACCAGATAACCGGCGGCGCATTGACCACGCCGACTTCCGTGAGCGGATCGTTCTCCGGCATCGTTCCGACACTCCAGGGTTCGAACTCGATCACCGTGCGAGCCGTCGACAATGCCGGCAACATAGGCCCAGAGCTCGCCATCCCCGTCGTCTACGACACCGAGCCGCCGACGGCGCCGACCTTCACCACGCCGCCGGTGACCCCGACGAACGCGGCGGTATCCTTCCAGG
This sequence comes from Spirochaetaceae bacterium, assembly GCA_007694025.1. Classification (GTDB taxonomy): domain Bacteria; phylum Spirochaetota; class Spirochaetia; order DSM-27196; family SLST01; genus SLST01. The sequence continues at coordinate 7,259 of RECL01000142.1, read as the reverse complement.
TTACGGCGACCGATACCACGACGGGTATAGACCGATACGTCATCACCTCGGGCGCCGTCGGCGTTCCGATTGACTCTTCCACCGGCTCGTTTTCAGGTATAACACCGGCGGCGCAAGGCACGAACTCGATCACGGTGCGCGCGGTCGACGCGGCGGGCAACCCGGGGCCTACGGTGTCGACTTCCGTCGAATACGACTCGCTCGGACCACTGGCGCCGACGGTGGTGACGCCACCGGCGAGCCCCACGAGTGGTCCGGTGAGCTTCAGGGTGACTGCGGTGGATCAGGGGTCCGCGGGAGTCGCCTCCTACCGGATTACCGGCGGGGCGACAACCACGCCGACCTCGGAGGACGGATGGTTCGTCGACATCACGCCGGCCGCGCCGGGGATGAACCTGATAACCGTGATCGCGGTCGACGCTCTGGGGAACGAGGGACTCTCCGTCACTATAGAGGTCGTGTACAACCCGTAAGTCATTGCGCGGGCCACGCGCCCGCGCCCCATGTCATCTCGGCGCTCGTCGCAGTATGCCCTCGATGCGAAAAGATGATACCCGTTGCCAGCAATCACGAGTCTATCTGATGTCGCGGATAGTTGCCATTGTCTGTTATCTACGTCGGCCGACGTCTCAGTACGGAAGCTCCGGTGAGCGTCGGGTGACGTCGCGCCTGTAGGCCTCCAGATACCCGGCGATGAGCTCCCCGCTCGCGGGTTCGCCGTGCGCGCGGGTGTACTCGACGAAGCGGCGGAGCTCCCGCTCCAGATCGATGCGCACGCCAAGCCCGCACCCGGTAACCCGATACCGTCCATCGCCGAGCGACTCGACCTCGCATCGGCCGAACCGCAACTGGTACGGGTTGCCGAACCCGGAGAAGGTCGTGTGTCCTTCCGCGAGCGCCGCCCGAACCGCCTTGCCCGCCGCCTGCCTGCCGCCCTTGCCGACAAGGATCAAGGAGACCGGGTAGTCGATCGTCCCGTCACCGTGCTCGTCGTGACCGACCTCGCACGACTCCACCGTGAACTCTCCAAGCCGACCGCCGGCCTTCGGCAGCCGCATCGTGAACCGGAACTTCTCTGCGAATGGCATGATAGGCCCCCTCGGCCGCGTGCGACGCCGCACCAACCGATCCTATGCGGTGCGCGAGCTCCCCGCAAGATGTTCGACGCCGACGCGACGACGATTCCGGTCGGTCACGACCGACCCGTGCACGCTCGCGCGGTCGACCGCTAGAGATCGACCTGTTCGAAGACGGTGTACTCCTCAACGCTCCGGTAACCGATCGACAGGGCCAGTCGTGCAGACTCCTCGTTGGAGGCGTCCCATGGGGTGAGGACGTCGTGCTCGCGGCAGTCGTGCAGGTAGCGGGCGGTGACCGCTCGTGCGTATCCTTTTCTTCTGTGCGCGGCGGCGGTGGTGACCTGGCACTCGGAGTAGCGGGTGGAAATCGCGTAGGACGATGCGGCGGAGGCTACGAGTTCGTCGACGACCAGGCAGTACCCGTGTCCATCCGCCAGGAAGTGATCGCGGTCGTTGAAGTGGTACTTGTGGTGCTCCCAGTGCAACTCTTTCTCGATACCAGGCAGCGTACGCGCGGTGATCGGCTGAACGGAGTCACGGTGTGCGGCCATCGCGTCACGGAGGCGTGCCGGGTCCAGCGCCTCGGATCGCCCGTGGTACCTGGTCGTTTCGGCGAACCTACCGGCGCGGACGCGACGGAATAGCCGGGTCCACTCCGGATCCCACGCGAGCACGAGCGGCTGAACATCGTGAAGCCGGATCGCGGCCTCCGAAGCCGGCGACGTGTGATCGCCAGCGTACACAACGAGACCCCCGTAGAAGAGTACTGCGACTCCCGGGCTCGCGACGTCATCTACGGAGAGAATACCGATATCCCGTTCAAGTGCAGACTCTATGAACGCCCGCCAGCGGGGAACTGCACGAAACAGTTCGGCAGTACGAGCCCGTTCATCGACCGCGCGTATTCGATACACCGTCGTGCCGTCCTATGTGATACCGCCGTTCCACATGTCGATCCTGTTCACGAAGTCCATGTAGTAGAAACCTTCCCACTGGATACTATTCAGCGTGCCCTGCGTGAGCTGAATCGCCAGGACGCAGCAGTTCTCGTCCTGCTCCTTCTTCGCGCTGCCCGAGTTCCAGCACCCAGCCCATGTCTCTGCCGATACCCCATCTCCGTGCACGCTGCGATTGGCATGATCTCATCTATCCGGGCGGAGAGCAAGCGCGGTGCGCTCGTCGACGCGTGGTTGTCGCCGGTCTGCGACGCCTGGCGCGGCCGGTTACGTGCCCGCTCTCCGTCATGGATCACCATCAGAAGATCGCCGGCCGCTTGCCCTTTCGGAGCAAATTGGTAATCTTCGGACGGACGCCCCCTCTGACGAGCGGGCGGCGACAATGATTACAGCGAAACGGAGGACGGAAGACGGATGAGACGATCGATCTGGAAAGGCGGCTTGCTCCTTGCTCTCACGCCACTGGTGGTCGGGTGCATGACCATGACGGAGTGGGAGCCACCGCAGGAAATCCTGAATCTCCAGGAGGTCGGGCGCATGCGGCGGCAGGCGGAGGAGACCGCCCAGACGCATCCACCGGTACGCGCTCGCGATACACAGGGAGTGCCGGAAGCGATGATTCCCGCGCCGCTCCAGGGCATCTGGCGCTACGTTCGCGACGACAGGAACCACGTCCAGGATGTCATCCTTCACATACGCGCGGACGGCTTCTTCTACCAGATCTTTGCCCGGACCGAGCACGGCTATCTCTACGTGTTTGCCGCGCGGGGACCGATCCTGGGGGATGAGCACGGACGGCTCTACTTCCCGGCTGAAGAGGTCAGACAGTTCGACCCGAACTACAACTCGGCGGGCGAATGGGCTACGCCTCCGCAACGCGAGCTCGCCGAGCTTGACTTCGTCAGATGGCCGGTCGCACTGCATCAGGATCCCGACGGCAGCGGTAACCTCCTCTACTTCCAGATTCGTCCGGAAGAGGTGGAGCTATTCCGCATCAGGCCGTTCACGCCCGAAGAGGGCGATGAACGCTTCACCGACGAAGATCATCTGATCTGGAAGTAGGGGCTCTTGTGACCAGACGCACGCCCGACTATCGACGCGCCCTGCCATCTGCGATCACGCTCGCGATCGTCGCGATGACGCTCCTCTTCCCCGGTCTCAGCGCCTTCGCCCAGGATCGTGACCCGATCCGGAGTCTGTTCCCGCGCACGCTGACGGGGCTCGAGCTTACCGAGTACTACGACCCCGGCCACCAGGAGCCGCACTACGGCCCGGCGATCCAGAGGCTTCCCGTTCGTCGCGTCGTCGGTGTCTACTCCGACGGTGCCGACGCGGCGATCATCGTTCAGTTCGTGATGACCGATCCGGCGCTGACGGGCCTCTTCCCGGAACCCAACCACGGCGCGCTCGAGCTCGCCCAATCGGCCCCCGGCGATCTGGAACGCGCCGATAGCGGTGGGTTGATCGTGTACCAGGGCGTGCGTGCTCTCGACATCGGCGGTACGACCGAGGAGTCGCTGCAGCTCGTCGTGTCGCTCGGCGGACACGCCGCGATCTCGATGAGTGCGCAGCTGCCCAGTTCGCTCACGCTCGACCGCATGCGCGCGGCCCTTGGCGAACTCGACGTTGCTGCCTTCCAGGCTGCAGCCGACGCCGCTGCCGACATCCCAGCGTCCGCGGCCGCGTCCGGAACCGAACGCTTCTGGCGCGCCCTCGCGTTGCTGCCCGCAGACCTCCTTGGCGAAGCCCGGACCATGGTCTTCATCGATTCCGACGGTCGACGGACAGATCGCGGCGTCTCCGTCATGGGGGCGTACGGCGGCGACACGGAAGACCCGGCGGTCATTCTCCACGTGGCATCCTTCCCGCAGGGGATGGTCACGACGGCCGCTCTCAGGGAGCGGTACGGCATAGCGCCGTCGGATCAGCCCGACCGCACCGTCGGCGACCGGCCGTTGTTCCACCTCCACGGAGGAGAGTTCGACGGGGCAGTCGCACTGTTCGACGGATCTGTCGTTCTCGCGCTGATACCGCTCGCCGGACAGTCACCCGACACGCTCGCCGACGCGCTCGTCGGCATCGCCGGGAATGAGTAGAGACTCCTACGGGTTGCCGGCGGTGTCGAGCTCGGTGACCAGCTCTTCGGTCAAGGCTACCGTGAGCGCTCCCAGATTCTCCGTAAGCTGGTCCAGCGTCGTCGGCGCGGTTAGCGGAATCACGGCGGGGTTGCCCGCGAGCATCCACGCGTAGATCACCTGGTTTTCGGTCGCACCCAGGTCTCCGGCGATCCGTCGCAGCACCGCGATTCGCGCGTCGGTTTCGGCTCCCGGATACTGGCGCGGAAAGTCGCGATCGGCGCGCGTGTACGCGCCGTTGAGCAGCGGGCTGTACGCCAGGAGCCGGACCTCTGGCCGTTCGCGGCAATAGTCGATCAGATCCTCGTTCGAACTGGTCTGTGCCCCAAAGCTCGCGCCGGGTCGCGGCCGCAGGTAGGAGTGCCGCTGCTGCACGCAACAGTACGACGCCCACCCGTTCGCTGCGCTGTGCGCGCGCGCTTCGGCGATTCTCCACGCGCGGTAGTTGGAGCAGCCGATCGCGCGTACCTTGCCCGACCGGACAAGCGCGTCGAATGCACGAAGCGTCTGGTCGAGCGGGTCGCTACGGATGTCGGCGTGCGCGTAGTAGAGATCGATTCGGTCGGTCTGCAGCCGCTTGAGGCTCCCGGCCGACTCGGCTTCGATCGTCGTGCGCGACAGGCTCGGTCCGATGTCGGCCCGATTGAAACCCACCTTGGTCGCAATGACCAGATCGTCGCGGTTGCGGCGCGCGGCCATCCATTCGCCGAGCACGGTCTCGCTTTCGGTCCCAACGCCGTTCGCGTGCCACTTCGAGTAGTTGTTCGCGGTGTCGATGAACCGCCCGCCCGCGTCGTAGTACGCGTCCAGGATCGCGAAGCTCGTGTCGCGGTCGACCTTCGTGCCGAACGGCAGGATTCCCAGGCAGAGGGTGCTGACATCGATGCCGCTGTCGCCAAGTGCTATCGTCTTCATCGTACCATTGTACACCGGAATCCGTCGCCTTGTTCCGGGTGAGGAGCAGGGTCGGGTGGGGGAGCATCCGCAACGCGGGACGACGCACCACCCCACCGACGATCGTGACCACGCGGCTCCCCCTCGCTCCCGCGTGGCGTCTGGGCGGCCCCGTGCCACGGGGCCGCCCAAACGCGCACGCTCCCGCTACCCCCTCGTCGGCCAGTCGCTGGGGATGCCACCGCCGTACCGGCGCATCGTTCAATTGACCCAGGTTGCTCGCCGACGTAGAATAGTCGTGTGAACCATCTGGATCGAATCACGATCGAAGACGGCAAACGCAGCGGGAAGCCGTGCATCCGCGGCATGCGCATTACCGTCTACGATGTCCTCGAGTACCTCGCGTCGGGCATGACTGCCGAGCAAGTTCTCGAAGACTTCCCGGATCTCGAGCATGAGGACATCCTCGCCTGCCTCCAATTTGCAGCTGATCGAGAACGCAGAATGGTCTCGATCCCGCAAGAGTGAAGCTCCTGCTCGATCAGAATCTGTCTCCTCGGATCGTTGATCGGATACGCGACGACTTTCCCGGGTCTATCCACGTACGCGATGTGGAACTCTCCACTTCGCTCGACGGCACGGTGTGGCGATTCGCGAAAACAAACGGCTACGCGATCGTCACGAAGGACGCGGACTTTCATCAAAGGATTCTTGTGTTCGGACACCCCCCGAAGGTGATCTGGATTCAGCGAGGGAACTGCACGACTACCACCGTAATCGACTTGCTCCTGAGGCACTATGGCCGAATCACGGCGTTCCTTGAGGATGCAGACACCGGGTTCCTGACGATCGGCTGAAGAAAGGCCTGCCATTCCTTTTGGTTGCCGGCTACGGTGCCGAATGGACAATCGGCACCAGCTGGCGAGTACGTCTGCGTATAACCATCTGACGCACGGGGATCGCCTACGCTGCGGAACTCGCTCACGAGCGTACCGTGTATCTCGACCGGACAGCCTGAGCATGCTCCAATTCAACATCGACGAGAACCTTCCCTGGGAGGTTGCCGGCCTGCTCGTCGAGCATAGTTACGACGCGGAGACTGTCCATGAACAGGGTTACGCAGGCACCTCCGATGCCGACTTGTCAGTCTTGGTTACGCGCGAAGGGGAAGACCGGCTTCTGCTGGAACACGTTGTCTACGAAGCGCCACCAAACGGTGCATCGGACCCGTCGGGTAACGGGACGCCAGTATCATCGCTCGTCAAGTCGCGGAGGCGTGCCTTCAGTGGTGGTAGATCGTCCTGTATGATCTGCCAGACCTCTTCTGCGTCGATGCCCATATAGTTGTGGGCCACAAGGTTTCGAAAGTCCTTGATCTGGCTCCATTCGATGTCAGTGTTGCGTGCGCGCAGTTCCTCCGATACCCTCGCGCACATCTCACCGAGCAGAACGAAGTTCATCAGCGTTCCATCGAACACCAGTCGGTCTGAGTGGAACTCAGACGCGTCGGCTACGCTGGTGGTGTAGATCTCGATCTGGGTAACTGCATCGAGCATGGCGAGGAGGCTCGCTCGATCACGCTCAGACATAGACGGTCTCTGAGAGAATCTTCGATCGATAGTAGGGCTTGATGTACTTCTCCGACGCGACCTGAACGGGACGCCCGAAGGCTTCCTCGAGTTCGGATCGAAGGGCCGACTTCAGTGCGTGTATGCGGCGTGTTCCCGGCAAAAACCGAACGACCAAGTCGACGTCGCTATCCTCGGTATAGGAGCTACGCGCTACAGAACCAAACACGCCGATGGTCTCCAACGAGTATTGGCCCAGTAGACGATCCCTATGGTGATGAAGGTACGAGAGAATCTCGGCTCGCTCGAGTCGTGTGACCATGGCGTCTTCGACCCCAGTATAGTTTAACGCCGCGTATGTGTCAGCTTTCCGACGCCGGATCATCACCGAACCAGAACGGGCCTACCGACGAGTGATGCCGCGAGGGTTGCAGCAGAGATCTATCATAGATGATCGATCAGGCAGTTGCAGGGCCACGCCGGAGAGGTCACGGGTGTCGTGTGTCTATATGACCCGCCTTCGTGGTACGATCACTCATGCACTACGACATACCACACCGAAAGCTCGGCTCAAGCGATGTGTCCGTCTCTGTTATCGGCCTCGGCTGTAACCGGATTGGGGAAGAC
>RECL01000416.1 GCA_007694025.1 Spirochaetaceae bacterium | reverse complement strand
ACGGAATCGACCGGGCGTGGCTCCTGACGTGGGAGAATCCGCCGCCAGAGGATACCGTGAGTTACCTTGCCGCGCTCAACCCCGAGCATCTGAGAGCCGACGGGTCGCATCCGGGGCTGCCGCTTTCCGACGTACTCGCCGCGTGCCGCCGGTATCCCGACCGCTTCGTGCCCGGCTACTGTCCGGATCCGCGGGTCAGCAACGCGTGCGTCTGGTTCGAGAACGCGGTGGCAATGCACGGCATCCGGGTCTGCGGCGAGTGGAAGTTCCGCATGCTCATCGACGACCCTCGTTGTATCGAGCTCTTTCGCGTCGCAGGGCGTCTCGGCTGCCCGGTGGTGCTTCACCTTGACCCGCCGTGGATCGCCGACCGCGAGACCGGGAAGCTGACCTACCAGGCGTGGTACGGCGGAACGACGGAGAACCTGGAGCGAGCTTTGATCGCGTGTCCGGACACGGTTTTTATCGGCCACGCACCCGGCTTCTGGCGTGAGATCTCCGGTGATGCCGACGAGTCGCCGGAGGTCTATCCGTCGGGTCCGGTCGCACCGGGCGGGCGGCTGTTCCGCCTCTTCGAGACGCATCCAAATCTCTGGGCCGACCTCTCAGCCGGATCGGCGCTGCACGCGCTCAGGCGCGATCCGGAGCTGTCGGCCCGGCTTATCACCACCTTCGCCGACCGCTTCCTCTTCGGGCGCGACTATTACGGAGGTGACCTCCAGGAGTTTCTTCGCGGGCTCCCGCTCGCGTCGGAGGTGATGGAGCAGGTGCTTTCGAAGAACGCGCAGCGGCTTGTGCCGCTGCGGCTCGGCCCCTACGAGTAGTACCCCGCGTACCGCTCCATCGCGTCCATCACCGCGGCCGCGTTCGCGAGCGGGACGCCGGGGTAGAGCCCGTAGACCATCATGAGCCCGCCTTCGCGCGTGCCGATCGTCTGCACCTCCTTGCGGATGAGCGCGTCGATCTCGCTTGGCGTGCCTGTCGCGGTTACCCGTTGCCGGTCGATGTCGAGGTCGACGCACACCGTGCCCCGGAACCGTGACGCGATCCAGTCGATGCCGTTGACCAGGTCCTGGAGGTTGATCACCTCCACGCCGCCGTCGATGAGGTCATCCACGAGCGACCGGATGTCGCCGTCGGAGTGCATGTGGACGATGCATCCCTGCTCGCGCGCGGGCGCCATGAGCCGCTGGTATACCGGCTTGATGTAGCGGCGGAAAAGCTCGGGCGATATCATCGGACCAACCTGCATCCCCAGGTCCTCCGGAAAGCTCATCAGGTCGGGCTCCAGGTCGAGCCACCGCCGAACATAGCCCGCGTTGAACTCCTCCACCATCGCGATGAGCCTGGTCACGCGAGGCTCTCCGTCGATCATGTCGAAGATCAGATTCTCGTAGCCACGGATGTCCTGGAGGCGGAGGAACGTGTGCCCGTGCGGGAGGCCACCTGAAACAAGCCCACCCGTAGCCTTCGCTTCGGCGACGCGCCGATGGATCGCCTTCCAGTCCACCGGGTAGGTGCCGTCGGTCACCTCGGGGTCGGGTGCGCGGTACGACGCGAACGCGCTCCAGTCGTCCAGCGGATGGCCCGTCACCGAACCGGTGATGCCGTCGTCGTAGGTCCTCCACGTGCAGCCCCACGGATCGGTGTAGGGAACGTCGCGTCGCTGGTTCAGGAGGTACGCCGCCTCCACGTGCTCCTGCCGTTCGAAGTTGGGAAAGAGGAGGGGATGCGCCGCCAACAGGTCCTGCAGCGCGGCCTGGTCGTAGTGGTTCCAGCACGCGGCGTTCAGATGGAACGCCATCGGAATCAGGTCCGGCCGTTCAAAGCGGATCGCCCGCAGCGTGTTCTCGCGTCGCGTCATTGCCGCATCGTCGCGCGCCGGGCCGGCGGCTGTCAACAAGTGTCGCCAGAGAGCGCGCCACGCACCGCCTGAGCGTGTACGGGCTTGCGCGGAACCTGTTATAGTTGTGGTGTCACGCCCTGCCGTTCGCGCAGCGACGAGGAGGAACGATGCCCAAGACAACCACCACAAGTTCAGGCTGCCTGGCACTCTTTGGCGGGGTGCCCGCCGTACCCGCCACCGACGACGCGCTCTTCCACTGGCCCATCGTCACCAGCGAAGACGAGGCTGCCGTCATCGCGGTCCTCCGCGCAGGCACCACATCGGGCACTGACATCACGAAGCTCTTTGAGACCGAGTACGCCGCGTGGCAGGGTTCGACGTTCGCCCTGGCAACGTGCAACGGCACCGCAGCGCTTCTGGCCGCGATGTGGGCGTGCGGGGTCGGCGCCGGCGACGAGATCATCTGCCCGAGCATCACGTACTGGGCGAGCGCCGCCCCCGCGCTTACCCTTGGCGCAACGGTGAACTTCGCCGATGTCGATCCGGAATCGCTCTGTATCGACCCCAACGATATCGAGCATCGAATCGGCCCAAGGACGAAAGCGATTGTCGTCGTGAACTACGCCGGGCACCCGGCGGACTACGACCGGATCTTCCCCATCGCCCGGAAGCACGGCGTCCTTGTGATCGAGGACAACTCGCACGCGCATGGGGCGCTCTACAAGGGCAGGATGACCGGTGCGATTGGCGACATCGCCGCGGCGAGCCTCATGGGAGGCAAGTCGCTCGCGATAGGCGAGGGCGGGATGATCACCACCGACGACCGCCACCTCTACGAGCGCTGTGTCTCCTTCGGCCACTACGAGCGGACCGGCGTGGCGTCCAGCTACAACCCTGCCGACCAGGTCATAACCGAAGAGGCGCTCGTTCGGTTCCGTGGGCTCCCGCTCGGCGCGGTGAAACACCGCATCAACCAGACGTGTTCGGCGATGGGCCGCGTTCAACTCGCGGCGTACCCCGGACGTATCGCGGAGATCCAGTCGGCGATGAATCGCTTCTGGTCGCTTCTGGACGGCGTGCCGGGGCTCCGTCCGCACCGGATCGATCTGAGCGACTCCACGATGGGCGGCTGGTACTTCCCCCGGGGACTCTACCGCCCGGAGGAACTCAACGATCTCCCGGTTGAGCGGTTCTGCGAGGCGGTGGTGGCGGAGGGTGTGCCCATGTGTACGCCGGGCCTCAACAGTGCGCTCCACCTCCACCCATTCTTCCATGAGGCCGACATCTTCGGCCACGGAGAGCCCACCGCAATCGCCTTCGGCCAGCGTGACGTGCGCCAGGGTTCTGGAACGCTTCCGGTGAGCGAAGGACTCGCCAAGCGAGTCCTGGGAGTGCCGTGGTTCAAGCACGATGATGTGGAGGCGATC
>RECL01000170.1 GCA_007694025.1 Spirochaetaceae bacterium | reverse complement strand
GCATCAGGGAGCATTCGCATCGGAGACTGACCTCCGATACTCTTAACGCGTGCTTTTGCTCTCCTGCTTCATCTTCGTCAACAATTCACGCACCAGTTCTTACGCGTTATACGTCGACGAACTGACATCGCCTCCGGTGCCGGTCCAGTTCGTGTGGAAGTACTCGCCCCGCGGCTTGTCGGTGCGCTCGTACGTGTGCGCGCCGAAGTAGTCGCGTTGCGCCTGGATCAGGTTTGCCGGGACGACCGCGCTGCGATAGCCGTCGTAGAACGACAGCGCGGTGGCGAACGCCGGGATCGGGATCCCGATCTGAGCCGCGGTCGCGACGACCCGCCGCCATGAGCCCTGCGCGTCGGCGAGCTTGTCCCGGAAATAGTCGGCGAGGATCAGGTTCTTCAGAACCGGGTTCGTGACGTACGCCTTGTTGATGTCGCCTAAGAAGACGCTGCGGATAATGCAGCCGCCGCGCCACATGTTCGCGACCGCGCCGTAGTCGATGCTCCACCCGTACTCGGCCGCCGCGGCGGCCATCAGCATGTAGCCCTGCGCGTACGAGATGATCTTGCTCGCAAGGAGCGCCTTGCGGATGTCCTCGACGAACGCCGTGCGGTCGCCGTCGTAGGCGCCGTACGGCGCACCGGCAACCGGTCCGGCCAGGCGCTTCGACGCCTCAACGCGTTCGTCCTTGATCGCGCTCAGCGTCCGCGCGAAGACCGCCTCTCCGATCAGCGTGACCGGCATCCCCATGTCCAGCGCGCTGATCGCGGTCCACTTCCCCGTGCCCTTCTGTCCGGCGGCATCCAGGATCTTCTCCACCAGTGGCCGGCCGTCCTCGTCCTTGAACGCCATGATGTCGCGCGTGATCTCTATCAGGAACGAGTCGAGCTCGGTCGTGTTCCACGCAGAGAACACCTCGTGCAGATCGTCGTAGTTCATGCCCAATCCGGCGTGCATCAGGTGGTACGCCTCGCCGATGAGCTGCATGTCGCCGTACTCGATCCCGTTGTGCACCATCTTGACGTAGTGTCCGGCGCCGCCGTCGCCGACCCAGTCGCAGCACGGCTCGCCGTCGGGCGTGTGCGCACAGATCGACTGGAAGATCTTCTTCACGTGCGGCCAGGCGTCGCGGTTACCTCCGGGCATGATCGACGGGCCGTTACGCGCGCCCTCTTCGCCGCCCGAGACACCCGTGCCGATGAAGAGCAACCCCTTCTGCGCGAGCTCGTCGACTCGGCGGACCGTGTCGGGGAAGTGCGAGTTACCGCCGTCGATGATGATGTCTCCCGCCTCCAGGTGCGGGACGACCTGCGCGATGAAGTCGTCCACCACCGAGCCGGCCTTGACCATCAGCATCACGCGGCGCGGACGGTCGAGTTTGGAGACCAGCTCTTCGACGCTGTGCGTGCCGACGATCGACTTGCCGGCCGCGGGCCCTGCGATGAAGTCATCGACGCGCGATGTCGTGCGGTTGTAGACCGCGACGGTGAACCCGTGGTCGGCCATGTTGAGGACCAGGTTCTGTCCCATTACTGCGAGTCCGATCAGTCCGATGTCGGCCATGGTAGCTCCTTGCGTTGTGCGGCGCGTTGCGCCGGCGGTGGTCAATCCGTGAATCGGTCGCGGACGGCCCACAGGCCGAGCGCGGGGTTGGAGATGAAGAAGACGCGCTCGCCGTCGCTCATCGTGTTCCAACCGTCGGTCATTGCGGTCACATCGTAGCGCGCGAGCGTCGCGTCGATGTCTGCGGGGGTGAAGCCAACCGACGCGATCTGATCTGCGCTCATTTCCCCGGCCGCGTAGCGGATCGTGAACCGCCCCTCCGACGATCCGTGGATCAGGTGCGCCGCGGCGCTCAACGTCGAGCCGAGTTCGGGGTCGGTGCGGACCGCTTCGAGCGTTGCGTCGGTGCCTCGGTAGCCGTGCTTCGCGATGAGCCGGTCAAAGAGCTCGTTCTCTCCGAACTGCCTGACTCCCGGCGCGATCACGACCAGTTCGCCACCGTCGGCGATCGCCATCCGCGTCCGGTAGATCGCCTTGTTGCCGACCCAGGTGCTCGAGTACTCGCGTGGGTCCATGTACGCGACAACCTTCGGGAGCGGCTCGTCGATCAGGAAGACGTTGACCTCGCGCGCGAGCGCCGACGCGCGGTAGAAGACCTCGTGGTCGTCGCCGACGAAGAGGCCCCGCACCGCCAGGCGGGAGCCCGCGCCACCGTCTTCGGCTGCGACCGATTCGACCACGGTCAGCGCGTACACAATGGGCAGGTGCTGCGCGAACCGCTCGGACGCGTCGTTGAGAACCGCGCGCACCGGGCTGTCTGCCCGGCCCATGATCCGCTCCATCCCGTACACGGCGCCCAGGTAGTGGCTTTTCGCGATGCCCTCGGTCCCGCCGGTCCCGACGAAGATGTTCTTGTTGTAGTTGGCCATGCCGATCACTTCGTGCGGCACTACCTGGCCGATGCTCAGGATCAGGTCGTGGCCCCCGGTCGCGATCCGCTCGCTCACCTGCGCGGGCCAGTCGTACGATAGCTTGCCTTCGCTCAGTGCTTCGATTCGGCTCGCCGGAAGCCTGCCGAGCGTTGCCAGGCCATGCTGCCAGTCGTGGACGCGGAAGAGCGATCGCGGCAGGTCGCCGTACATCAATTCTATCTGCGCTTCGCTCATCGGGTGATGCGTGCCGATCGCCGGAAGGATGTCGGTCAGCCGGTCGCCGTAGTACTCGTACGCCGCGCGCGTGAGCGGACCCGCCTGCGAAGGGAGGCGCGTGATGTCGGGAGGGACCGCGATCACGCGCTTACGAGGACCGAGCGCGTCGAGCGCGGTCGACAGCCCCGCGGCCAGCTCTGCGGGCGAAAGATCGGTATCCTTGCCGCCTGCTTCGTAGTAGATCACGACCGGCTCCACGGAGGAGAGTCGGGGAGCACCGCGTCGAACTCCTTCAGGAGCTCCTGCTGATAGTCGCCTGCGAAGGTGCCGTTGAAGAATCGGTCGATGCCCTCCGACACGAAGCGCTTCCAGCTCTCCTGTTCCTGTCCCGGCAGGATCGGGAAGAAGAGCGCGCCGACGCTCTTCGCGGCGCTGTGGTCCCCCGGTGCGTCGCCGATCATCAGCACGTGGTCGCTCTCGTAGACCGCACCCGGTCGAGGGCCTGCGGTCGCGGCGAGGTGTTCGTCCTTCGTGCCGAGTTCCTGTCCGGCGATCAGGCTCACGTAGCCGTCGATCTCCTGCTCGGCCCACTCGCGGATCAGCGCGGCCGCCGGCGTCTGCGACACGACGATCACGTC
>RECL01000327.1 GCA_007694025.1 Spirochaetaceae bacterium | reverse complement strand
TCGACGAATACCGGCTTGCCCAGGTAGCGCTCCAGATCGGGAACGTCGAGCTTGAACGGCGGTGAGGCCTCTTCCATGACGATCGATCGTGCGATCTTGCGGTGAATCCTGTCGAGCGCCTTCTCGTAGTTGCGCATACCAGCCTCACGCGCGTAGTCATTCGCTATCGAGCGCAGCGCCTTTTTCGTGTAGGTGACCTGCCGCTTGCCAATCCCCGCACGTTCCAGACTGCGCGGTATCAGATAGCGCGTCGCGATCGCAATCTTCTCTTCGTCGATGTATCCCGCGAGCCGGATGATCTCCATCCGGTCGAGCAGCGGAAGCGGGATCGAGTCGAGGGTGTTCGCGGTCGCGATGAACAGGATGTCCGATATGTCGAACGGCAGGTCCAGGTAGTGGTCGCGGAAGCTCACGTTCTGTTCGGGGTCGAGCACCTCCAGCAGCGCCGAGCTCGGATCGCCCTGATAGCTCACGCCGAGCTTGTCGATCTCGTCGATCATGAACACCGGGTCGCGGGTCTGCACGATCTTCAGCCCCTGAATGATCTTCCCCGGCATCGCGCCGACGTAGGTACGGCGGTGACCCTTGATCTCCGCCTCATCGCGCATACCACCCACGGAGAACCGGAAAAACTCCTTTCCGAGCGCCGCCGCGATCGACCGTCCGACCGACGTCTTCCCGACTCCTGGAGGTCCGACCAGGCAGATGATCGACCCCTTGAAGTCATTGCGCAGCTTCCTGACCGCAAGGAACTCGAGTATCCGTTCCTTCACGTCTTCGAGCCCGTAGTGATCGGAGTCGAGAACCGAGCGAGCCTTGCCGATGTCGACCTGCCTGCGCTCGGGCTCCTTCCACGGGAGACTCACGATCGTGTCGAGGTAGTTGCGCGTGACCTGGAACTCGCTCGAGTTCGGATCCATCAGGTTGAACTTCTCGAGCTCCTTGTCGACCTGCTCTTTCACTTCGCCCTTCAGGTCGAGCTCCGCGATCTGCTCGGAGAGGCGCTGGTACTCGCCCGACTTGCTGTCGGTCGGCATGCCGAGCTCCTGCTTGATCGCCTTGAGTTCCTCCTTCAGGAAGTACTCGCGCTGGCTCTTCTCGATCTTTTCGTTGATCTGGCTCTGGATCCGCTTCTGGATCCGCAGCAGCTCCTGTTCGCGCTTGATATGCACGAGTACGAGTTCCATCCGCTCGTAGACGTCGACCGTTTCAAGGACGCGCTGCTGTTCTGCGCGGTCGATGTTGAGGATGCTCGTGATGAAATCGGCGATCTTTCCCGGATGGTCGATGTTGACCATGTTCAGGCGCATTTCCTCGGAGAAGAGGTTGTTGTTTTCGCTGATCTGCTTCATCTCGCTGATGAGGCTGCGTGTGAGCGCTTTGACCTCGTCGCTGGTGTCGTTGACGTCTTCGAGGTGTTCGACCGCGGCGACGATCGGCGTCGCAGTGTGGAGGATCTTCTTGATCCGGAACCGCTTCACCGTGGAGATGAAGATGTTGTACCCGCCGTCGGGGAGGTTGATGCGTTTGGCGATCTTTGCCGCGGTACCCACCGTGTGCAGATCGTCGCCGGTGGCCTGCTCGACGTCCTCGGTACGGGTGAGTACGAGCCCGATCATCCCGTCGGAGCTGATCGCCTGCTCGATCGCAGCGATGTCGTCGCGGTCGCGGATCATCACCGGCGTGAACACCCCGGGAAACATCGGTTTGCCCGTGATCGGGACAATCACAAGACGGTTCGGTAGAATGCTCTCAGCCGGTATGATCATCTGCTGTGTCTGGTTCGCCATATGACCTCGATTGCGCGTGTTATCGATAGGGTATGGGCGGCCCGGACGCCGGGTCAAGCCGATCGGGGTGAGCGGTGAACAGGTCGTACTCGACATCGGCGATTATCCTGAAGAACTACCGGATCGCGGACATCCACAAGGGTGTCGTGATGCTCAGCCGCGACGACGGACTGGTTCACGCGATCGCGCACGGCGCGTACTCGCATCGCGGCAAGCTTCGCGGCACGACGAACTTCCTGTGCGCGGGAACCGCGTACCTCTACGCAAATCCGATACGCGGGACGATCAAGCTGACCGATATGGACGTCTCGTCGTACTTCTCCGGCATCCGTGAGGACATCAGCCGATTCTACACCGCTAGCCTCTGGGCGGAGAGCGTCGTCAAGACGCAGGCGCTCGGCGGCGACTTCGACCGTCTCCATACGCTGCTGATCGACGCGCTTACGGAGCTCGACACGCGGCCGGGCTCGTCGGCGGAGCTGCTGAACATTCACTTCATCTGGAGATTTCTTGCGATCAGCGGCATGCAGCCCGACCTGGCGCACTGCGCGGCGACCGGCGAGTTTCTGGCCGAACGCGAGCCGATCTTCTACAGTCCGGCGGACAACGGCTTCTGCTCGAAATCGAACGCGCACGATCAGATGATCGCGTGGCAACCGGCCACTGCTGCATTCATGCGCTACGCGGGGAGCCTGCCGCTCTGCGATGCGCTTCGGGTTCGCCCCCCGGATGGAGCGCCCGCGCGAATCAAGCGCGTGCTCTTCGGGGTGCTGCTCGATCTGGTGGACGCGCCGCTGAACTCGCTGACCACCGGCGCGGGCATTCTGTAGGGCCTGTATCAACCGGTACCCGTGTGCTATGCTGCATCCGATGCGGGCGGTGGAGCTGATAGCGAAGAAGCGGGACGGCGGGACGCATACGCGCGCCGAAATCGAGTTTCTGGTCAACGGGTACGTCGCAGGGGAGATCCCCGACTACCAGATCGCCGCGTGGCTGATGGCGGTCTGTCTGGTCGGAATGACCGGCGACGAAACCGGAGCGCTCACCGGTGCGATGATCGATTCCGGATCGACCATTGATCTTTCGTCTCTGGCCGGTCCGCTCGTGGACAAGCACTCGACCGGAGGAGTTGGCGACAAGGTGTCGTTGATCCTCGCCCCGCTCGCCGCGGCGTGCGGCGTGCAGGTGCCGATGATGAGCGGGCGCGCGCTCGGGCACACCGGGGGGACACTCGACAAGCTCGAAAGCATCGCCGGCTATTCGACCGCGCTGTCGGCCGAGCGGTTCAGGCGGATCATCGATGAGTGCGGGTACGCGATGACCGGTCAGAGCGCCGAGATCGTTCCCGCAGACCGGCTGCTCTACGCGCTACGCGATGTGACGGCGACGGTCGAATCGATCCCGCTCATCACCGCGAGCATCATGAGCAAGAAGTTTGCCGAAGGCGCCGACGCGCTCGTGTTCGACGTGAAGACCGGCCGCGGCGCGTTCATGAA
>RECL01000307.1 GCA_007694025.1 Spirochaetaceae bacterium | reverse complement strand
GCGGACCGGGAGTGACTCCCCGGTCGCCCGGTTGCCGGTCGTCGGTGACGGGCCGGCAGCGACCGCGTCACCGACGAGCGACGTTCGCGTCCTGGTATACCCGCACGTAGTCGATCACGAATTGCTGCGGGAAGATCCGGTCGTCGATGCCCTGCATACCGCCCCACGAGCCGCCGATCGCGAGGTTGACGATCAGATAGTGCGGGTTGTCGAACGGCCAGGAATCGTTGCCGCTCCCGTCGTTGCGGTACGTGAAATAGCGCCGGTCGTCGACAAAGAAGTCGATACGGTCGGGGTGCCATTCGATCGCGTAGACGTGGAACTGCTCCCACGGCCGGGCAAGCACTATCGAACCGCCTCGCGCGGTTCCGAGCATGTGGTTGTACGCGTTCGTGTGCACGGTTCCGTGCAGGCGCTGCGGATCCCAGCCGACGTTCTCCATGATGTCGATCTCTCCTGACGCAGGCCACCCGACGTCCCGAATGTTGGCCCCGAGCAGCCAGATCGCGGGCCACGTGCCCAGGCCAGTCGGGATCTTCGCGCGAACCTCAAAACGACCATACGTCCAGGTCTGCGTGAACCGCGTGTGAAGGCTTGCCGAGGTGTAGTCGGCCTGCACGAACCGCTCCCTATGGGCCTCGATGATCAGGTGGCCGTCTTCGACGCGGGAGTTCCTCAGGCGGCTCGTCGTGTAGAACTGCGCTTCCTGGTTGCGGACAAATCCCGCCTCGTAGTTCCAGCGCTCCGGATCGGGCAGACCGTCGGTGTCGAACTCATCGGACCAGACGAGCTGCCAGTCGGGCTGCGATCGCGGCCGAAAGCGCGACGCGGAGTCGGTTGTGTCGTCAATTGTGGCTCGTGACGAAAACCCGGCGCACGACGTCATGGTCAGCGCCGCCGCGGCGACCAGCGCCCATGGTACCGCACGCCTTCTGAGTCTCATCGGTTCTCCTGCGCGACCGTAGCACACTCGAAGAGGCGTGTCAGCAGCGACTCAGGTCCGAAGCGGGTGTTGGCGTACCGTATCGGCATCACCGCAAAAAATGGGTAGCAATGGCAAATCGCGGCGACTTGTGCAGCGGCAGGTTCGGCCTCATCATGATTGCGAGGAGGCCGAATGGCAGACATGACCGTCGACACGGCCGTCACGGCTAGACGTCATCAGACGAGCCGGGCCAGCAAATTCAAGAGCCAGATCGCGCTGCAATCGATGATACTGCCCGGTCTGCTCGTCTTCCTGGTGTTCGAGTACGGACCGATGTTCGGGCTGCAGATCGCGTTCCGCGACTACACGCTCGTCAGCGGATTCTTTGATGCCCCCTGGGTCGGATTCCGGCACTTCCAGCGTCTCCTGGTGGATCCGAACCTGTGGACCATCGTCCGGAACACGCTGGGCATCAACGTCCTGGGGCTTATTCTGGGATTTCCCGCGCCGCTCTTGTTCGCGCTCTTCCTGACCGAACTCCGCAATCAGAAGTTCAAGAAGTTCACGCAGACCGTGTCGTATCTGCCGCACTTCGTGTCGTGGGTCGTCTTTGGCGGGCTCGTGATCAACCTCCTTTCTCCGTCGACCGGCGCGATCAACCGCGTGCTGATGAACCTTGGGCTGATCGATGACGCGATCTTCTTCATGGGTCGCCCCGATTACTTCTGGTTCATCGCGGTGCTATCGGGAATCCTTAAGGGGTTCGGCTGGGGTGCGATTCTCTATCTTGCGGCCATGGCGGGTGTGGATCCTCAATTATATGAGGCTGCGATCGTCGATGGGGCGGGTCGATTCAAGCGGATGTGGCATATCACGCTGCCGTGTATCATGGGGACGACGGTCATTCTGCTGATCTTCGCGATATCAGGCATGCTGAGCAACGGATTCGAGCAGATCTGGGTCCTGCAGAACTCGCTCAACGTGTCCAGGTCGGAGGTCATCGACACCTACGTGTACAAGGTAGGACTCCAGCAGATGCGGTTCTCGTTTGCGACCGCGGTCGGATTCCTTCGCTCGATCCTCGCAGTGATGCTCGTGGTGGGCGCCAATACGCTCTCCACGCGGATCACCGAGAAAGGGCTGTTCTAAGGAGCGCATATGCTGAAAGCACGATCAACCGGCGATCATATCTTTGACTCGCTCAACGTCCTGGGGATGCTGCTCCTGATTTTCGTGACGCTTTACCCGTTCTGGTTCGTTCTGGTCGGGTCGCTGAGCGGAGGAGTCGCGTACACCCGTGCGCGCGGCGTCTTCTGGTGGCCGGTCGGAGCGACGTTGGCGAACTACCAGGTGGTGTTCCGCGAGCCTGGAATTGCTTCCGCGTTCAGAATGACGATCTATCGGACGCTCGTCGGTACGGTTACCCATCTGGTGGTGACATCGCTGTTTGCGTACGCGTTTTCCAAACGGAACCTGGTCGGGCGGAAGGTCTACGCGACGATCGGTATGATCACGTTGTTCTTCTCCGGCGGTGTCATCCCGGCGTACCTGGTGCGGCAGGCGCTCGGACTCCTGAACACCTTTTGGGTCCTGATCATTCCCGCGATGATCAACTTCTGGAACGTGATCATCTTCCGAGCGTTCTTCGCCGAGATTCCCGACTCGATAAGCGAGTCGGCGAAGATAGACGGGGCGGGGGAGTACCGGATCTTCGTCCAGCTCATCGTGCCGTTGTCTGCGGCGGTGTTCGCCGCGATTGGGTTGTTCACCGCGGTGTGGCACTGGAACGATTTCTTCCAGCCGCTGATCTTCACGACATCACGCCGCTTTGAGACCTTGCCGCTCCTGCTGCTGCGGACGATTCGCACGCGCGAGGCGGCATCGGGCATGGCAACACGCGCCGCAGGGCTCGGCGTGCCGCAGGATGAGATCAACCCGCTCACGATTCAGATGGCGACGATGATCGTCGCGGTTGCGCCGATCCTGGTGCTCTATCCCTTCCTGCAGCGCTACTTCGTCAAGGGGATCATGCTCGGATCCATAAAAGGTTGATTAGGCGGCGGTGCCGCCGAAAGGCTCGCGTTGCGAGTCTTAAGAATAGTAAGGAGGATGCAATGAAGAAAGCATTCACAATCGCACTGATCGCATTGCTGCTCGTCCCCGCGTCGCTGGTGATGGCCGGCGGTGGGCAGCAGCAGCAGGCGGCGGTCGTCCGCACGGGCACAGGCCCGAGCTGGACATGGGATACGACGCCGGTGACCCTGGGCCTGTATATGCACGAAGGGTGGTACACGAAGCAGTGGAACCCCGACGTGAACATCCGCGACCGAGCGCTCTTTGAGGCGACTGGCGTCAATCTGGAC
>RECL01000427.1 GCA_007694025.1 Spirochaetaceae bacterium | reverse complement strand
TGCCAAGGTGGATCGCGTTGCCGTTGTTCCAGTAGCCGTCGTTGGAGACCGCGTACACGTACTGATCGATGCCGTGCGGCGTAGGCGCGGAGAGCCCGCCGTCCTTTCCGGTATCCAGAAACCACGGCACAGCGAAGCGTGGCCCGGGAAAGAGCGGATTGGGAAGCGGTTCGGCGTTGTACGGGGTCGACGACCAGCTCTTGCCCTTGTCGGTGCTGCGCAGGATCGACGCGTCGCGCGAGACCTGGCGGTGATCGTACGGCTTGACGTGGTACCAATGGCGGCTGACGCTCAGGTAGAGGTCGCCGCCGACCGATGTGATGCCGTTCCCTTTCCAGCAGGCGCCGTCGGCGCCGAGCTGGCTCGATCGTCCGAACGCCTCCATGCCGTTTACCACCTCGCCCTTGAGATCGGGGCAGGCTGTCGCGCCAAAGCTGCCGATTGCGACGTTGCGGTCACGGCTTGGCCGCAACACCATGTCGAATCCTGGGGTGTCGTCGATGACGCAGTAGACGTTGTCGTCGTCGCTCCACGCGCACGACCAGGTGTCGCCGAGCACAAACTGCCCTTCCCGGTTGTAGAGAACCGGCTCGCCGAATGTCGCTTTCGTCAGTTCCATATACGCTCCACAGGATTCTGACCGAACCGAGTCTGCGTGTCCATGGCTCTGCCGCCCGGCAGGGTCCATGTCTAGTCCAGTAATTGACAGCTCGCCAATTGTATGACATATTATTTGACATGAAAACCAACGTCAGCGGTCTGCTCAGGGACTTCCCGACGGTACGGCGGGCTGCGCTTGCCGGAGAGGAGGTGATCGTGGAGACCCGCGAAGGCAACCTGCGGATCGTCGCCGAGCGGCCGCCGGCAACGAGCCTATACGGCTCGATGAAGGACGACGTCGAGTCATCGGCGGACGACCTCGACATCCCGACTCTGCCCACGACCGAGTGGAACGCATCGCTGTGAGGCTGCTCCTGGACACTCACGCCGCGCTCTGGCTGGTCCAGGGGGACGCACGCCTCGGCGACGCGGCGCGCCGGAGGATCGAGAGCGCAGAGCGAAGCGACCTGCTCATCTCCGATCTGCTGCTGCTCGAACTCGCGATGCTCATCAGGAAGGGACGGGTCACGGTCAAGACCGAGCCGACCGCGTTCGTTGATGGTCTATCTCGCCGCTTCACGGTTGTTCCGCTCGACGCGGCGATTGCCGTCCGCGCGATGGACCTCCCGCTGCCGCAAGGCGACCCGTTCGATCGCGTCTTTGTCGCGACCGCACTTGCGCTCGACGCGGCGCTCGTCACGCGCGACGCAACGATTCACGATTCCGGGCTGGTCCCCGTCGCGTGGTAGCGCACGCGCCCAGTAGCGAGTCAACCGCTTCTGCCGCTACAGCCCGCCTCCCGCGCAAAGATCAGCGCCCCCGGCTGCCGGGCGTCGGTCAGGAGCGAGTACCCCTCTTCGGCAAACCGCGCCAGCTCATCGGGTCTCTGCACACCCGTGGTAACGATCCACCGCGCCATCGCGCCGCGAGCCTGCTTGCTGAAGACGGTCACGCCCTTGAGCGTCCCACGCTCGCGCTGCCTGAACTCCGGTGTGATCACCGGCACCCCCAGCGCGGTCGCATCAACCGCGCGAGCGAACTCTCCTGATGCCAGGTTCACCACCGCCAGCGCGCCGGTCTCGCGAACGTCATCGGCCAGATGCGCGGTCACCTGCTCGCGCCAGAACTCGTAGAGCGATCGCGTCTGACCAACCCGCAGACTCACCGAAAAGTCCAGCCGGTACGGCTCGATCCGGTCGAGCGGTCGAAGCACGCCGTAGAGCGCAGACAGGATCCGGATCTGCCGCCCGGCCGCCGCAAGCGCACCGTCCGCGAGCGACCGGATCGCCACGCCGCGGTACGTCTCACCGGTATACGCGAACGCGGCCGGCCTTCCGCCCCGCCCCGACCAGGCTTCGATCGCCCGGTCGACATCTTCGACGAGTCCGGCTGTGAGCTTGAGCCGCCGGTGGAGCTCCGCGCGCGGCAGTGCGCGCACCGCACCCATCACCCGCCGGGCCGACTCCAGCGTCCGGGGCCCCGTCGGACCGACGCCAGACGGCAGCCGAACATCGCTGTGAAAGTCCTGCGTCTTCGATGGGCTCAGTAGTACAAGCACGATTGGTCTCCCGGATCTGGTGGGGGAGCGTCCTGACCTCCGGCCAGCACCACGCCGCGCCCACGATCTCCACCACGCGGCTCCTCCTCGCGGGCCGGACGCAGGGGCAGGTCACCGCCGGTCCAGCACGACGTCAATCCCGGTCAGCACCTGTTCCAGAGCCGCTGGCGGGAGCTTGCCGGTCCGCTCCGTGAGATCGGTCCGGTCGAGCGTGGCGATCTGCGACACGTTGGCGACCGAGTCGCGTGGAAGCCCGGTGTCCGCGGACCGCAGTATCACGTTCCCCGGTGCGCTCTCCCATGTGAGGTTGCTCGTGAGTGCGACGCAGACGACTGTGGAGATGCGGCTCCGGTTCACCGGATCGCCCTGGACTACCACCACGGGCCGGCGGAGACCCGGCGCGGATCCGCTCGGGAGTCCCAGATCTGCCCACCACACCTCGCCCTGCTCGACGGTCACCAGTCAGAACTCTCCAACCGTCGCCTGCCTGCTATCACGGCGAAGTCATCCGGGCGGTCACCCTCGAGCGCCGCTATGGCCGCGTTCATCGATTCCGTGACCCGGTCAGGCGCGTGTCGTGCGACGTACTCTGCAAGCGCCCGCGCGTAGAGCTCGCTTCGACTTCGGTGCGCCTCAGTCGCCAGGCGCTCAGCATCCTCGAAGATGCGATCGGGAATCGACACGGCGACTTTCATACCATGAGTATAACCCGCGTCCGGCAGCGCGTCTACCTCACCAGAACGTCTCGGCCTTCCGGCTGCTGAGGCTCTGGAAGAAGCGACTCCAGCAGATCATCGACAGATTGACGACCAAAGAAGCCGATGTGAGCGGTCAGACGCGGCGGCCCGGACTACGACAGGGTCAGCGGCACCTGATGCAGCGTGTAGAGCTGCTCCTGTGGCGGCAGGCTCCACGTGTCGAAGTCGCCGCACGCGAGCACCCACATGTTCCGTCCGTCGGCGGAGACGAACTTCGACGGGATCACCGGGTTGTAGAGCCCGAGCGGGTTCCACGTGACCGAATCGAAGTGACGCCACGGTCCCCACGGCGTCGGTGACTCGTAGAGATCCCAGACGCACTCCTTGTGGTCCCAGGTGTCGCGGTCGAGTTTCGGGTAGTGCCAGCCGATCAGGA
>RECL01000209.1 GCA_007694025.1 Spirochaetaceae bacterium | reverse complement strand
CCGATCACGCCGCCGTGCGATCGCATGATCACCCGGTCGTCGTCGATCTCCGGCGCAGGAGACAGCCCCTCCTTCCTGGCCTCCGCGGTTCGCGCGTCGCTCTGGACCTGCAGCGGGCGACACTGGAGCAGGTGAATGCTGAAGCCCCAGGTCGGGTCGAAGTTCGCGGTGAACTCAACGTCGACGTGCGTCCCGTACGCGTCGCGAATCGTCTGAAGCATCTCGCTCATCACCGCGACGAAGTCGGTCTCCGCAAGCACCTTGTCGAGCGCGAGCACGCGCGCGTTGCGGTCGTCTTTGCCCTGATCGCGCAGGCTGCGCGCGAGCTCGGCATCGCGCGACGCGAACAGGTCAACGTCGAGTTCGGTCGCCTCCGCGACGACGTCAAGAAAGTGCATCTGCGTGAACTCGTTCCGCTCCAGGTCTATCACGTCGACCTTCCGCTGCGAGTGGCGCCTCCGGTCGTCGGCGCTCGAGTCGGGACGCAACCGTGGGGCGTTCAGTGGAACGACGCGCGTGTAGTCATCGTCGGAGCGGTCGACCGCGCGCGTGCCAAGCCCGAACACGAGCCTGAGCATCCCGGCCTCTGCGACGATCTCCCTGCTCCACGCGTACGGATTGAACGAATAGGCAACCCCGGCAAGCTGCGGATAGAACAGCCGCCCGTACGGCTTGCCCGACACGCGCTGGACCAAGAGCGCCATCTGTTCGTCGCGGTCGAGCACGCCGCGAAGCTCCCGATACGACAGCGCGTCGTCGGAGATCGTGCTCGCGTAGATCCGCCTGACCGCGTCAAGGAAGTCGGACAGGCGCTCCTCCCTGGTCCCCTGGTTCGCGCAGAAGACCGAGTCGTACTTGCCGGAGAACGCGTTGCCGAAGTTGTCCTCCAGCAGGCTCGACGAGCGAACGATGATCGGTGCCTGCCCGAAGTAGTCGAGCATGTCCAGAAACCGAGCGACGATGTAGTCGGGGAAGTCTCCGGTGAGGATCTTCGCGCGCACTTCGTCGTTGCCGTCCATGAACGCCTGTGGATCCTTCTGCCGCTGGCGCTCCCACCAGCAGTCGTTCGCGACCAGAAACGTGTAGAATACGTCGCTTCCGATGTAGAACGAGTCGTGCGGTTCGAGCAGCTCCTTCCACTTTGGATCGTGCTTGCAGAGGATCGCGCGCGCCAGAAGCATCCCGACCGACTTCCCGCCGATCATCCCGGTTCCGATCATCCGTTTCCAGATGTGGATCACGTCGGGCAGCGTCAGATAGCGCTCCACGAGCGGTACGATGTGCTCATCGGTGGACACCGCAAGGCGCAGCACCTCGGCGAACATCTCGACCTCGTACTCCGGCGACATCGTTCCGTCGCGAACCGCGTCCACGACCGACTCCGCGCGCATGAACGTCTTGTCCCAGACGCCGATCATCCGGTAGCTCGCGCTTGCCAGGCCCGGCCACTCCGACGATCCGATCACCTTCGCGATATGCGCGCTCGACTTGACCGGGACGAACGTTCCGTTCGCCCAGTGGTGGAGCATGAACATGAACGGCGACCTGCGTCCTTCCACCTTCGACGGCTGGACGTAGATCGACTCCTGGTACGAATAGACGTCGATCAGAATCTGCGTGGTCTGCGCGATCGGCTGCGCGGCGTGGTACGAATGGAAGTACCGGTACATCGCGAAGAACGCGATCGTATCCAGACTCCGCAGAAACGGGCACGTCAGCCTGAAGAAGTTTCCGATCATGCGGTCGCTGTAGCAGGTGCTCGACAGATCGGACAGCGAGTCGAACACGTAGCACCCGCCGGGCCCATGCTCCTTGATACAGCGGTGGATCTCGGTGATGAACGACTCAAACCCCGGTTCAGGATGCGTCTCGTGCACGATCACACCGGGCCCCGGCTCGAGCACCGGCTCGTGGCGGGCAAAGCGGAAGTAAATCACACGATCGCCCGACTGCTCGACGTGCCGGGCAAAGGCGGCCACAAACGGCCGGTACGACGCGATCCCGTCGACCTTCCAGACGACGTTGTCGCCGCCGCGAATCCCGCCGAGCACTCGATCAAGGTCGGGCAGGCCCGATCCGGGTCGTATTCTCATCGGGTCGAGTGTACACCAGGATCGCGCTGCGCTGCACGTCCAGCGGCGAGATTGGCATGCACTCGCCCTTGATGCGGCGACGCGGGAGCGCCATACTGTTCGTCGTGATCGAATATCAAGGGCCCGAAGAACGCGCGTACCTGGTCGGAGTACCGATGGCCGGCGACTCGTCGGTGGAAGCCGCGGCGCTGCTCGCCGAGCTGCGCGCGCTGACCGAGACGCTCGGCCTGGAAACGGTCGGCCAGGAGATCGCGACGGTGCGCGAGGTCACGTCGCGCTACTATCTGGGCAGCGGCAAGGCGCAGGAGATCGCCGCGCGAGCGGCCGACGTCGAAGCCGACGTGATCGTGTTCGACCAGGAACTGTCGCCGTCGCAGCAGCGCAACTGGGAGCAACTGTGCGAACGCTCCGTGACCGACCGTCAGGGCATCATCCTGGAGATCTTCGCAGAGCGGGCGCACACCAGAGAAGCTCACCTGCAGGTCGAGCTTGCACGGATGGAGTACAACCTTCCACGGCTGACGAGCGCGTGGTCGCACCTTTCGCGCCAGCGTGGCGGTCGACGCGGTACGCGCGGTGAGGGTGAGACGCAGCTCGAAGTCGACCGAAGGACGGTCCAGCAGCGGATCGCGACGGTCAAACGGGAGCTGCGCGACGTCGGATCGCAGCGATCGACGATGCGCCACCAGCGCGAAAAGCTCCCGGTTCCGACCGGATCGATCGTCGGGTACACGAACGCGGGCAAGAGCTGCCTGCTGCGCGCGCTGACCGGCAGCGACGTCCTGGTTGCGGACAAGCTCTTTGCGACGCTCGACCCGGCAACGCGTCGGCTCGAGCTTGAAGGGGGCCAGGAGGTGCTCCTGACCGACACCGTCGGCTTCATCCGGCGCCTCCCGCACGGTCTGGTAGACGCGTTTCGAAGCACCCTTGAAGAGACGCTCTACGCGGCCTTCCTGATCCACGTGATCGACGCGTCGGACGCGTCGGCCCGCGCTCACGCTGCCACAACGCACGAGGTGCTCGATGAGATCGGGTCGGACTCCAAGCCGACGATCACGGTGCTCAACAAGATCGACCGGCTGACGAGCGACGCGCGGCGCGACGTCGGGATCGACTTCCCCGATGCGATCGAAGTCAGCGCGGTGACCGGCGAAGGGCTCGATACATTGACCGCGGCGATCACCAAAACGGTCGCGTCGAC
>RECL01000200.1 GCA_007694025.1 Spirochaetaceae bacterium | reverse complement strand
TCGAGCGATTTCGTGTAGCCTTTGCGGCTTTCGCGCGCGACTCCGATCGGGTGGCCCGATTCGTCGCAGATCACGAGCGGCTTTGTCGCGTCCACTACCACTCCATCGCGTCGGTGCCGGCGGCAACCGGATCGCCAAAGACCTTCGTTATGTCGATCGCACCTTCGTAGATCGCCTTGCCGACGATCACGCCGACGACGTTTGCCGCGGACGACGCGCGCACCGCCTCGATATCTGCGAGTGATCCGATCCCTCCGCTCAAGATCACCGGCAACCCCGACGCGGCGGCGACCGCATTGGTTCGCTCGATGTCGGGTCCGTTCATCGTTCCATCGCGGTCGATGCTCGTGTAGATGATCCCGCTCACCCGCGCGTCCTTCGCCTTCGTCGCAAGGTCGATGTCGGTGAGCTGAGTGTCGCGCTCCCAGCCCGATATCTTCACCTGACCGTCGAGCGCGTCGACTCCGACCAGGAACACGTCGCCGTAGTGCGCGACCCAGCCGGCGACGCGCTCCGGGTGGCGAGCGAACGCGGTGCCAATCACCAGGCGGTCGATGCCCAGGTCCAGAAGCTCTTCGATATCCTCATCCCGGCGGATTCCTCCCCCGAGCTGGATCACCGAGTCGACCGCGCGTCTGATCTTGCGGATCTTCTTGCGATTCGTCTTGCTGTCGCCGTGCGCGGCGTCAAGGTCCACGACGTGGAGTCGACGCGCGCCGGCGTCGGCAAACCTCCGCGCCATCACGACCGGGTCCTTCTCGTAGACGGTCGCTTCGTTGTAGTCGCCACGCACGAGCCTGACGCACTCGCCGCCAAGGATGTCGATCGCTGGTATTACCGTCATTGTGCAAGCCTCCCGTTCAACCCGCTGCAACAAGATCCAGAAACGCCGACGCGTACGCATCGATCCCCGGTAAATCCGACTGCGGAACCGAATCCTGCTGGAGATCGAACCGGCCGGCGAGCGTGGAAAGATCGACGCCTTCGAGCGCGGCCCGGCCGATCAGCGCCGCGCCAAACGATGTCGCCTCGGGCATTCCGCTCAGCAGAAACCGCGAATCGGGGACAAGCGCCGCGAGCAGTGCGTTGTAGTCGGCGTTGTTCCGGAACCCGCCTTCGGTGTAGACGGTCGTCCCGGCTCGCAGACCCACTCGGCGCAATGCAACCAGCGTCTGAACCGCAAGGCTCAGGTTCAGCACCGCGTACGCGCGCCGCGAGTTGGAGAACAGCTCGGGGACTCGCGAACCATCGCGGATCTGATCGAGCCCGAACACCTCTCCGTGATCAACGACGCGCGCGGTCGAGTCGGGGAACTGCCCGGTCCCGGGAACGACCGCCGGAAGGATGAACTCCGCCTTCTCCTTGATCACGTCACGGTAGAGCTGAGGGTCGAAGTCCGGGTAGTCGCGCATTCCGAAACGATCGCGCAGCAGCCTCGTGTACGTCTCGAACTCCAGACCGCCCATCAGGATAGACGTCTTGACCGGGGTCCCGAACGCGCAGATGTTGTAGAAGACCGCCTTGCCGATCTCGTCGTCGGAGAAGCTTACCTCGGGTTCCGGGTGCATCGCGACGCACCACGTTCCGGTCGAATTGACGATCAGATCCTCATCGGGCCGCTTGATCAGATACGGCAGCAGCGACGCGTTCGAGTCGTGGATACCGAGCGTGACGACCGTCTCCGGCGACAGGCCGGTCCGCCCCGCGACCGCGGGGTCGACCCGGCCGAGCACGGTCTGCGGATGGTCCATCCGCTCGGGCAGCAGCGCCCGGATGCCCAACCGGTCGGCAACGACCGAATAGTCACGCCTGGCAAAGTCGTACAGGTACGTGTGACAGCCGGCGTACGTGAAATCGGCCGCGATCCGTCCGGTCAGTCTATACGCGATGTACTGCGGGTAGAACAGGATGTGCCGGACCCGGGCGAACCGGTCGGGGTCGTGGACCTGCAGAAACCGTACGCCCTGAGCGACGTTCAACAACGCTGACAGTTCGAGCGTCGCTGTCGTGCGCTGCAGCTCCGCTGGATCTCCTGCGATCTCGAAGAACTCGTCGTGGAAGCTGCCGCCGGGCTCGTGCGTGTAGTCAATGACCGGAAACGCGAGATACCCCGACTCATCGACGCACGCGAAGGTCGCGCCGTGCGTAGTCACCGATACCGCGGCGATTGCATGCCGCGGCGCCAGGTGCAACAGCGTGTCGAGCAGCCACGTTTCGAGCGCGTCCGAATCGACCCACAGGATTCCGTCGCGCTCGACAGTGTCAAACGACGTCGATTCGCTGGCGACCAGCCTGAGGTCGTTCGAGTAGACATGAACCTTCTTGTTGGTCTTGCCGATATCGACAACCGCGACGCATCGGTCCATTACTGCCCCCCCGTGCTCATTTTCTTGCGATAGCGCTCGACTTCCCAGCTTTCGATGAACGCAACCAGATGCGGATCAAGGTGGCGCGCCCCGCCGAATGCCTCAGCGTACGCGGCGATCTTGACCTGGTCCAGAAAGAGCTCGTACGCGGTCTGCGACCCCGACTTCGATCCGGCGACCGCGAAAACGCCCCGGCGGCGCACCGCGATGATCCGCGGATCGACGCGGTATTCGTCGCGGTAGCGAGCAATAGCGGCCGGGAGCGTCGCGTCCAGGTCCGACTCATCGTCGATCCACAACGGCATGCTCCCCGAATAGACGATATGGTCGGGCGTGAACGCGCCTGCCAAGGGCGCGAACGTGGAGCGCGACTCAAGCCGGGCGGCGACCTCCGGGCACGTACCAAACACGACATCTTCGGTGTCCGTAGTCGCGTCGATCGCGGCGGTGATGGCCTGACGCGTCCGGTTGACCCACGAGCCAAGCTCTGCGTCCATCAGGCGGACGCTCATGTCGGGCTCTCGCGCGAGCTCACGACGCACCGTATCGACAACGTGGCGCTGAAGGCGGTCGATCTCATCGCCGGTGTCGGCGGCCACGACCAGGCCGTGATTCTGCAGGATCGCTATCCGTGGAGCGTGCCCGTGGCGTTCGGCGTACGACGCCGCCGCCGTGTGCATCGCCTGTGCGAGCACGTAGCCCGGCTCGATCGCCGGAACCCAGAGCGCGTCGTCTCCAAACAGCCTGCGGCACGCGGCCTCTCCGTCGTGCGAACAGGTCAGCCCGTTCACCAGCGCCGGATGCGTGTGGACGACGAGCGCGTACGGGAAGAGCTCGTGCATCAACGTTTCCACGCTCGGTCGCTTCTCCTCTCCCGCGACACGCGCCGCCATCAGATCGGCGAGCGCCGCGGCCTCTCTCTCCTGGGTCTCCCGCGGATACGACGCATCCCAGATCCGCTGCAATGATTGGCGGTCCATCCGGGCAAACCCTGCCTCGGTGATCGTCGCAAGTGGAAACCCGGACGCCTTGATATACAGGAGCGCGTCGTCCTTGTACGACGTGTTCCCGCCGCCGGCGAGCACCCACTCGGGGTCGCTTCCATAGCTGCGCGACAGATGAACCAGATCCACAATGCTCATACCTTCTCCTAGATCGGATCGCGCACGGCCCACGCCAGGTCGTGCCCTGCGTGGAAAGGTACCACGCCTTCACAAACCGATGGAACCGTCCACGCGACCCGTTCGACGGTCAGCGACCCCGTCGACGGTGCAAGCCGGTAGAACTCGGCTCCCAGCCGCGACACGAAACGCTCCATGCTCGGGCCGTCACCGGTGCCCGCGTCGGACTCCCGGATCGGAACACCGTGACGCTCGAACAGGTCGACCAGGAGCGGTATCGCGACGGGAGCGGTGTAGATACCCGCGCAGCCGCAATCGCTCTCCTTGTCCCCCCGGAGGTGTGGCGCGCTGTCGGACCCGAAAAAGTAACGCGGATCGCCCGCGAGCACCCTATCTATCAGCGCATCGCGATCTTCGGGGCGCTTCGCGATCGGCTTGCAGAAGTGATGCGGGCGCAGCTCCCCGCCGATCACGTCGTCGAGCGTCAGCAGCAGATGATGGACGGTGACCGTCGCCCCGACGCGCGCCGGCATGTCGGACAGAAACGCGACCGTCTCCGCCGAACTGACGTGCTCGATCACGACGCGAAGACGTGGATAGCGGAACACCAGCGACTCGATGACGGGCAGATACGACGCTTCGCGGTCCAGGCAGAACGCGTCGGGAGACTCGGCGTGGATTTCCAGCACCAGGTCGGCCGCCTCCATCGCCTCGATCACCGGCAGAAGCGGATCGATAGTCCGGGCGCCGTCGGACGAGTTCGTCGTCACTCCGTGCGGGTAGAGCTTGCCGCCAACCGCGCCGGCCGCCGCAAGGTCGGGTACGCTTCGCGGATCGATATCCTGGACCACCTTGAACGTCATCAGCGGCTCGAACGAGCCTGTCGCGCTGACTGCACGACCGGGGGCGCCGAGCTCGGCCAGGATAGCGCGGCGGTAGTCGCAGAGCTGCGCTGCCGTCGTTATCGGCGGCACGGTATTGGGCATGACGAGCACGCGACCGAACGACCGCGCGGTCTCGCGCACGACGGGCCCCAGGAGCGCGTCCTGACGGAGGTGGACGTGGAAGTCATCCGGGCGCCGGATCGTGTACTCCATCGGCGGAATCTACCGAATTCCGCGCGGGAGAGACAGCCCGCGGTTGGACGCGTCGGGCGGCAGGCGCTACCTTACGGGTATGCAGGCCTTGGAGAAGCTCGCGCACGCTGCGCCGTGGTACTACGCTTCGTTCTCGGCTCTCGACCGCTACTTCCGTACCGATACCGACGGCCCGCTTCACGTATCGTTTGAGGGCGACCTGGTCGACCTCGCTCGCGCGGTCGCTGACCTGGACTTCCCGGGAGTCCACTTTGCGGACGCTGCAACCTGGGACGGCGATCGGCGGATCTACTTCCGCTGCATCGAGCCGGGCAGCAAGCTCCCGCCCCAGACGTTTCGGCCGCTCAATCTGCTGTACGACGAGCGGCGCACGCGCTATCTGGACCCTTACGACGACTATCGTTCGATCCGAGGTCCCGTACTCGAGGCAACGACCGAGCCGCACAGCCCGCTTCACCGGTTGATCGACGCCGCAGTAGCGCTCGCGCGCTACCCTCATACGCTCGACCGGGAGCTCGATCCGATCGAGTCGTTTCCGGCGCTTGAGCCCGAGACGCTGAAGACGGTACTTATCGGCGTGCTGACCGGTCGCTACGCCGAGCGCGGCGTTGCGCTACTCAAGCGGCACGGGTTTGTCGACGCCTACCTCCCCGAGCTCTCTGCGATGGACGGGACCCAGCACTCAAAGGAACACCACCCGGAAGGCGATGTGTGGGCGCACTCGATCCAGACGTTCGGCTACCGTCGCAGCCTCGATCTGAGGCTGACGCTGGGTCTGCTGCTGCACGACGCGGGCAAACCGACCGCCATTCCGGTAGCAGGGCGTCGGTTCGACGGCCACGCGGAGATCGGGACCCGTCTGGCTCGACGACTCCTGCGCCGGCTCGAGTTCTCTGAGAACGTCGTCGAAGACGTCGCGTGGCTTGTTGAGAAACACATGTTCCCGGGAGCGATCCACAAGCTTCCGACGTTCCGAACGGAGCGGCTCATGTCGCATCGGCTCTTTCCGCTCCTGCTTGAGCTCTACCGGTGTGACCTGGAATCGACCTATCGCGGCCCCGAAGGCTACTACCGCGCGTGCAAGGTCTACCGCGACTTTCTGAAGCACAACGCGAACCCGTTCCGGGATGCTGACGGTAAGAAACTGGTGCGGCTCTACGTCGACTGATCCCGCGCGCCGGAGACCATGCGCCCGATCTCCGCAAGCCCGCGGAGCGTCAGCCACGGCTCGACACGGTCGATCTGACGGCACAGCGGTGCCACCTGCGCGACTTCACCGCCGGTTCCGAACGCGGTGACCGTCCCGCCGAGCTCCTCGCGCATTCCGCCGACGATCCGGTCGACGAGTCCCGCGTACCCGTTGACCATACCCGACCGG
Source organism: Spirochaetaceae bacterium (assembly GCA_007694025.1). GTDB lineage: Bacteria > Spirochaetota > Spirochaetia > DSM-27196 > SLST01 > SLST01. Next base: position 9,720 of record RECL01000200.1, on the reverse strand, counting down.
AGCGCCGACGTCGTATCGGTTCCGATGAAGCGGCCCGGATCCGACAGCTCGACCATCGGGAGCGACGCCGTGTGAGCAACCAGCCCGCGGAATCCAGTGCTCAGCCCCGGGGCAATCGCCGCGCCGCGCACGCGCGCCTTCGCATCGACCGCGGTAAACGTAAGCGCAGTGCCGAAATCGACGACGATCGCCGCGCCGCCGGCGAGGGAGTGGCCTGCAACCGCGTTCGCCAGGAGGTCCCCACCAAGCTCGCCCGGATGATCGGTCACGACCTTCACCGGAACCGGGAGCGCTGCGGACACCACGACCGGTTCGCTGTCGAAGAGCTTGCGGACGCCGTCGCGGATCAGATTGGTCAGCGCGGGCACCACGCTCGACATCACGACCTGTTCTACAGCGGCGATATCGGCACCGCCGATCCGAAGCAGCCCCTCCAGGTGAAGCAGCAACTCATCCGACGTCCAGACCGACTTGCTCGACAGCCGCCAGTGCCCGACGACCGAGTCGCCGTTGATCAGGCCGAACGCGATGGTAGAGTTTCCGGCGTCTATCGCGAGAATCATCGGCTCAGAAGGTAGTCGCGGAGCGCCGCGGTCGTGGGTTCGATCGGGATAGCCTGTTTGGGCAGCTCCATCACGCGCGCGAGCCGGTCAGGCAGTTCGGGCCTGACACCGGTCGCGCGCTCGACGCTTTCTACAAACTTGGCCGGGTGCGCGGTTGCGAGCGTCACGACAGTCGCGTCACCGGCTCCCTCACCTTCCAGATACCGTTCGGCGGCAACCAGGCCCGCCGCGGTATGCGGATCGACGAAGACGCCGTGGTCGCGGTGGTAGCGGCGAATCGCGTCCAGGATCAGGTCGTCGGTGACGACCTCTCCACCGACCATCGCGCGCATCAGCTTCACGTCTGCGCCAAACACTTCGAGCATCCGTTCAAAGTTGCTGGGGTTGCCGACGTCCATCGCGTTCGCGAGCGTCTGGACGCTCGGTCGCGGTGTGAACTCGCCCGACCGGAGGTACTCGGGGACGACGTCGTTCGCGTTGGTCGCGGCGATGAACCCGGTGACCGGCAGCCCCCATCGCCACGCGAGGATCCCGGCGGTCAGGTTGCCGAAGTTGCCACTCGGCACGCAGAAGACAATCTCACTCGCGACGTCGGCGTGCAGCCGCGAAAACGCGTAGATGTAGTAGAGCGCCTGCGGCAACAGCCGTCCGACGTTGATCGAGTTGGCCGACGTCAGCCGAACTTGCTCGTTGAGCGAGCGGTCGATGAAGGCCTCCTTGACCATCCGCTGGCAGTCGTCGAACGAACCGCTCACTTCGAGCGCGACGACGTTTCCGCCGACGGTCGTCAGCTGCCGCTCCTGGAGCGGGCTCACGCGTCCCGACGGGTAGAGGATCACGACGTCGATGCCGGGTCGGTTGTGGAACGCACGCGCGACCGCGCTCCCGGTATCGCCGGACGTCGCGGTCAGGATGACCGCGCGTTCCTGATCCTCCTGGAGCAGATACTCCATCGCGGCCGCCAGAAACGACGCGCCGAAGTCCTTGAACGCGCACGACGGGCCGTGGTAGAGCTCGAGCAACCGCAGTTGCGGCGTGATCGTGCGCAGCTCGGGCGTGAATGAAAACGCGCGCTCGCAGATACGCCGCGCCGCGTCTGCGTTGAAGGTCCGGGGCAACAGCGCCGCGATGACCTCGCTCGCCATGTTCACGAATGGCGCGTCGGGAGCCAACCCTCGGAACAACGCCGCGAGCGACGGTTCGCCCACAGGATGGTAGAGCCCGCCGTCAGAGGCGAGCCCGGAGAATATCGCGTCACGAAAGCTCACGCGCGACGCCCGGTCGCGGGTGCTGTAGAACTCCATCAGACTCCTCCCGGGAAGAACGCATGGTGAACGGCGTTCAGCGCCTTCTGCCGGTCTTCCTGCGGCACAATGAACGAAATATTCATCTCCGACGAACCCTGCGCGATCGCCAGGATATTGAGCCCGATGTCACCCACCGCGGTGAACACCCTGCCGGAGATCCCCGGCTTCCCGCGCATGTTTTCACCAATCACCGCGACGATCTCGAGCCGCCGTTCGAGCGCGACGCGCTCGATCTGCTTCTGATGGAGCTCCCGCGCGAACTCGTCGCGCAGCGCCTTCGCGGCGCGCTCGGCGTCGTCGTCGCGCACGACGAAGCAGATGCTGTGCTCGGACGACGCCTGTGAGATCATGATCGTGTTGATCCGCTCGCGCGCGAGCCGGGAGAACAATCGCCCGGCTATACCCGGGAGCCCGACCATACCTCCGCCCTCCACGTTGACGAGCGCGACCGACTCGATCGATGCGATCCCGGTGATCGTCTGCGCGTTGCTGCTCGTCGCGGTTATCCGGGTTCCCGGCGCATCGGGGTTGAGCGTATTGCGGATGCGCAGTTCGATCCCGCGTTCGACCGCCGGGATCATCGTATACGGGTGGATCACCTTCGCGCCAAAGTAGGAGAGCTCCATCGCTTCGCGGTAGCTGATCTCCGGCAGAACGAACGCGCCGGAAACGAACCGGGGATCGGCGCTGTACACGCCGTCCACGTCGGTCCAGATTTCGATCGACCCGACATCAAGCCCCGCACCGACGATCGACGCGGTGTAATCGCTCCCGTTTCGTCCGAGCGTCGTCGACACTCCGGTATCGGTCGCGGCAATGAAGCCGGTTACGACCTGGACTTCGTCGTCGGGACGGCCAGCAAGCTGCGCACGAATCAGATCGTAGCTGGCGGCGAAATCCACCATCGCATTGCCGTGTGTCTCGTCGGTTCGGATCAACGTCCGCGCGTCAACGTAGCGCGCCGGCAGACCGCGGCAGACCATCGCGTTTGCGATGATCGTGCAGCTGAGGCGCTCGCCAAAGCCGGCGATCAGATCGAGCGTGCGTGGTGTGCACTCGCGGACCAGATCCACGCCGTGGAGCAGCTGCCCGAGCTCGACGCACAGCGCGTGTATCGCTGATTCGGTCGCATCCAGGAGGTCACCAGTGCACAGCGCGCGGCACGTCTCCTGCGACCGCTCTTCGATGTCGCGTAGTCGGGCGCAATACCCGGGATCGCCCACCGCTGCTTCGCGCGCAGCGAACAGCAGGGTGTCGGTGACGCCCTTCATCGCGGAGAACACCGCGCACACCGGATGCGCCCGATGCGTAGACTCGACTATCTCTATCATCGAGGCAATCCGGACCGAATCGGATACCGAGCTGCCTCCGAATTTCATTACCTTCATCGTGACTCCAAGCGGAACCCCAGAGTATGATGAAGGGCACCCGATGAGCAACACGCTCGCGCAGACACAGTTCCACCGACTCCTGTGCAGCGCGATCATCGTGTTCGCGTCGCTGCATGCGACGGCGCAGACGCGCGCAACCGAAATGGACGCGATCGTCGATGCCGCGCTGCGTGCATCGCCCGGCTACACGATGGCCGTAGTGGACGCCGCCGGCCGGCCGGTCGTACGCTTCGCGGATCTCAACGGCGACTCACACAGCGACGTCGCAATGATAGTCGTCGGTGCCGACCCGCGGGTCGATCCGCGCGAGTCGACGTTGTCGCAGCCGAGCCGGCTGTACCAGCCCGGTAGCGTGGCGGCGCTCTTCGTACTCGAGGCGTTTCTGCCGGCCACCGGAACGCTCGTATCGGTCGAACTTGGGCGTCACGTCGTCTTCGACGGCCTTGACATCGTCCCGCTGACAGCCGACGAGACGGCGATCGGTGTGCTGGCACGATTCAGGAGCGTGCGTGGGCGTACGAGCGAGCTCGTCGTGTTCAAGCACGACGGAGGGATCTCCCGGTTCCGGCTGTCCGAAGACCGAAGTGAACTCGGGTATCTGCGCGACGTGACCGGCAACGGTGCGCTCGACGCGGTCGTATCACGCCGTGTTCCCGACGCCGGCCGCGGTTTCGAGACCTTCGTCGAGCTCTTCGAGCTTGGACGCACCGGCTACGCGCGAACGGCGACGGTCGCCGTCGTGCGCGAGCTCTCCGCGTTTCTTACCCAGATGTCGCTTGAGATCGCCGCGCGCGACTGGACAGCGCTCGGCAACAGGCTCGCGGTCCGGTCCGGCGATCTGCGCTCAGACCTGGAGCGGGCGTTTCGCGACGTGACCGATCCCGACACCGACGGTCACGACGTCGCGTATGACGACGGGTTCATCGTCGATCGCGTTGTGTTTGCGACGATAGCCGACAACCCGTTCCCGGAACCCTTCCTTGGACAGACGACGGTGATGAGGTTTCGCGTCGAGTGCTGCGAAGGGGAAAATCGCTTCTACGTGGCGCGGATCGTGTTCCGCGATAATCCGTTTGATGGTGACGCATTCGCTTTGTTGACAGAGTGGGAGAGCGGGCAGTAGCATCGCAGATGTGAGCCAGTACATCATCCAGGGCAGCTACCCGCTGCGGGGCCGCGTGCGCGCAAGCGGGAACAAGAACGCTGCGCTTCCGTGCATCGCGGCGGCGCTCCTCACCGAAGAAACCGTCGTGCTCAGCAACATCCCGGACATCGAAGACGTAGGCGTGATGCTCGCGATCCTCGGCGAGCTCGGCGCTACGGTCAAGCGACGCAAGAACCCCAACACCTGGGAGATCACGACGACGAATATCACGACGTCGGAGGTCCCGGCCGAGCTCGCGCGCAAGATAAGGGCGTCGATCCTGCTCGCCGGGCCGCTCCTTGCGCGTACCGGGAAGGTCGTCCTGCCACCGCCGGGCGGAGACGTGATCGGTCGGCGTCGGCTCGACACGCACTTCCTGGCGCTGAGCGCGCTTGGGGCACAGGTGGAAGTGGACGGGGTGTTCACGATCGCCGCGAACAAACTGGTCGGGGTCGAGATCTTCCTGGACGAGGCGTCGGTGACCGCGACCGAAAACGCGATCATGGCGGCGGTGCTCGCCGAAGGCAAGACGGTGATCCAGAACGCGGCGAGCGAGCCGCACGTCCAGGACCTCTGCAACCTGCTCATCGCGATGGGAGCACGCATAACGGGCATCGGGTCGAACATCCTGACGATCGACGGGGTCAAGCGCCTTGGCGGGGCGGAGTTCAAGATCGGCTCGGACTTCATGGAGGTCGGCAGCCTGATCGGACTCGCCGCGGTCACCCGCAGCGAGCTGGAGATCGAGGACGCGTCACCCGCGCATCTAAAGATGACGCGACTCGCGTTTGCGCGACTTGGTATCCGCTGGGAGCGCGACGGCGAGGACATCCGCATCCCGGCAGGCCAGTCGCTGCGGGTCGTCCCGGACATGGGTGGCATGATCCCCAAGATCGACGATGCTCCGTGGCCCGGATTTCCGCCAGATCTGACCAGTATCATCACCGTGGTCGCGACGCAGGTCGAAGGGACCGTGCTGATCCACGAAAAGATGTTCGACGCCAGGATGTTCTTCGTCGACAAACTCATCGCGATGGGCGCGCGGATCGTTCTGTGCGACCCGCACCGTGCGGTCATCAGCGGGCCATCACGGCTGACCGGTAGCGAGATGACCTCCCCGGATGTTCGGGCGGGCATGGCGATGGTGATTGCGGCGCTCTGCGCCGAAGGAAAGAGCGTAATCCACAACGTCTATCAGATCGAGCGCGGATACGAGAACCTTGTCGGACGACTACGCAGCCTTGGCGCGCAGATCGAGCGGATCGGGGATTAGGCAGCGCAGCGCCGGATCACGCCCGGTGTCGATGCTCACGCGTCCAGCTGAGAGCGCAGAACCTCGTACGCGGCGTGGATCCTGACGAACGCCTCGGTCGCCTCGCGCTGCTGCGCCTGCGACAGGTGTGTCGCGGTGTCGGGGTGGAACTGCGTCACGAGCGCGCGATACGCGTCACGAACCTGCTCGCGGGTCGCATCCCGCGCGACGCCGAGCACTTCGCACGCGGTTGCGTCCAGAACCCGGTGCACGCTGAGCGTGTCGTTGATGTACGCGTCGTTGAGACCCAGAGCCCGTGCGAGCCGTCGGGCGCGATCACGGACGACGACGGGCACGTCGGCTCCGTACGAGTTCCAGACCGCCGTCATCACGTGCTCGCGCTCCGACTCGGTCAGCGAAGAGCGTGCCCGATCGACGATCGCCTGTTCGTCGACCTCCGAGCGTGCGCCGGCTGCGATCATCCGTTCGCAGAGTCGAGACGCGTAGCGGTCAACCCGAAATTCGGCCAGGGCCGACTCGATCGATTCGACATCGGATGCGTCCGCAGGTAGCGCACCCCGAACCCGCGCCGCCAATGCTCCAGCGACCGCCCCGGCGACCGGCAGCGCGGGCGGTAGCCATCCGGGCCGTTCGCCCGTCGCCAGGAAGCGCAGCGACTCGCGCTGGACGCGCAGATCACAGAACACCAGATCGGCAAGCAGCCCAATGAACGCACCAAAAGCAGCTCCCCACACACCTCCGAGCAGTCCGATCAGAGCGCCGCACGCGGTGCCCCAGAACTGCCTCATTGGCGCGGGACGAGCGCGACGAACAGCAGCGCGGCGAACAATACGACCGCCTGCAGCACGAGCGCCCCGATCAGCGTCAGGCCCAGCCCGATCGGCAGGATCGCGCCGATCAGGTACCGCTGCGCCGACGCGAACACGCCGGCAATCGGCATGAGCACGAAGGGGATCGCCGGAAGTATCAGAAAGGTCCCAAGCGGGGGGCGGTGCAGATAGCGGCTGCGAAGCCGCCACCCGGCGCCAAGCATTATGACCGAGAGGGCGACGAAGAAGAACGGTGCAAGGAGCCGGTCGATCAGTTCAATCTGCAGCGGCTCGCCAGGCAACCCGAACCTGACGACGGCCTCCTGCCCGCGGATCAGATCGGTGAGCGGCGCGCTTTCCACATTCCGCGACACCTGACCGATCAGAACAAGCTCGTCGGCGGACGGTCCCAGGCGCAGGATCCCCGGGTTCTCTCTCGCCGGATCGGCCACTCGAACCTCCGGCGTCCAGACCAGCCGAGACCCGTCGTCGTCCACGACGGTCATCACCAGTTGACCATCGACGACCCTGCCGAAGTACGCGATCGCATGGTACGTCGGCGCGCCGGCGAGCGTGATCTCAAAGACCTCGACATCCTGCACGAACAGACCGGTGGCCGTGACAACGAGCTTCCCGATCGATATGAGCTCGATCCGTTCGCCGCCGCTGCGATTGACGAACACGATATCGACGACTCCCGGAAGCGCGATCGCCTGTTCCACCTCGCTGCGGAGCACCGCCTGTTGCCGGACCTTGTCTTCGGCAATCGCGCGGTAGCGGCCTACGTCGCGATCGCCGGGAACGTCGCGCGACAGCGCGATCAGCTGGTGGTACGCGGTTATGTAGGCGCCTTCGGTTATCAGGCGCCTGGCCTCCTGCTTGCGTCTGAACAGCTCGAACGCCAGCGTCTCGCTCTCCGACGGCGCGAGCGACCCCAGCCGTCCGAGCGAGTCGGCGCCGATGCGGGCGGCTTCCGCGTTCTGCGGCTCGAGCGCGAGCGCGAGCACCGCCATGTAGTGAGCCGTCGAGTAGTCGCCGTCGCGCCGCGCAACGGTCGCCCGGTCTACCAGATCGCCCGCGGTCGCGCCGGCCCGAACCGCGAACTCGACGCCTTCGGCATCGTGGTGCGTCGCCTCATTGCTGCGGATCCGGATCTGCAGATCCAGGATCCGGGCGGTCACTTCCGGTTTCTCACCGACGAGCGCAGTGTACTGACTCAGGTACGCCTCCGCTCGGCGGTAGTCACCGTCGGTGGTCGCGCGCCGGGCCGACTCGTCGAGCCGCTTCGCAAGCTCGGTCGTGAACTGGAGCCGCTCCACCTCGGCGTGCGCGGCGGGCCGCCCGATCAGATACGCGGCGGTGAAGACCAGCCCGATGACGAGCACCGTGATGATGGGGCGGCTGAACCGCCGGGAGTTGGAGATCCCGCGCGACGCCGCCGACATCGGCATCAACAGACCAAACGACACCAGAACCGCCCAGGCCTGCGCGACCGCGGCGTACCCCAGATAGTCGACAATGGCGCGTGCGACGATCCAGTCCCACTGGAAGACGGCGAGCACGGTCTTCCCGCTGAACGCGAAGATCGCAGCGAGCATCGCGGCGGCAAACGTGAGCGCGTGACAGATCGCCGATATAAGGACGAGTCTCCCCGGAGCGCTACCCATCGACCAGTTCCCGCTTCCAGGTATCGAGCGGCGGAAGCAACACGGCGATCGACAGGACGGCAAGCCCGGTGAACCCAAGAACCGCGCTCCCCACGTACGGCACTACCTGCGAACTGAAGCCCAGAATCACCAGATCGCGGATCGTGCCCGTACGCGATGCAGCAACGAACCAGACCGCCGCGCGCAGCGCGACGACGACCAGGATTGCGTTGAACAGCGGCCACCGCGTGAGGCGAGCAAAGGTCCAGCACCCGAGCATGAAGATCGACAGCGCCCCTATCTGCAGGAGACCAGGGATCGACACGGTATCGAGCCGGATCGCGCGGTAGACCGCGGATACGTCGCCGACCGTCCGGGTGACCGAGGGCGCAAGCGATCCGACCGGACCGACCCCGGCTGCGGTATCGGCCAGGAGCCCCGCGGGCAGCTGCGCCGGCCATCCGTCGCCAGGAGCAGCGTCGTAGACCGCGAAACCGTGCGCGCCGTCGCGAACGACCACGGATCGGGAGTTGCCGGGATCGGGTTCGACCACGTAGACCGCCGCCGAGCCGGCGCGGGCGATACGGCCAACCGGCACGGTCGCGCGCGGCGGCGAATCGTCGATTACCGGAAGCGTTACGACCAGCCCGGAGACAGCGATCAGGGCTGTCCAGCAGAGAGCGAGCAGCGCAAGCGACGCAGCCGGCGCGACCGCCAGCCGTACGACCGCGAACAGAGACACACACGCCGCGAGCACAACCGCGGGCAGCGATGCGTAGGCAAACGATCGAACCGCCGCGTGCACGAGCGGAATCGCGCGATCGGCGGCGAGTCCCGGACCGTACTCGCGGGCGAGCAGGACGATCCCGATGCTGAAGATCGCCGCGGCGTACCACAGCATGAACTTGACGACCAGCCGGATCGCTACTCTCACCAAAATATCGTAGCATGCGGGCAATCGGAATGCAATAAAGGATGAGCGGGTGAATAACGCTCGCGGGAGCGGGTAGTACATGGAGAGTCATGAGCGAGCTCGATGAACAACAGCTGATGATCCGCGCCCAACGCGGCGACGCCGACGCATTCGGCGTGATCGTTCGCTGCTACCTCGAACGGGTCTACCGGGTTGCGCACGGGATCCTCAGGAACCACGACGACGCGGCGGAAATCGCGCAGGACACGTTCCTGCGCGCGTATCGCGGGATCAACCGCTTCGATCCCGACCGGCCGGTGTTTCCGTGGCTCTACAGGATCGCGCGCAATCTCAGCCTGAACCGGATCGAACGGTCGCGGGGCCGAGAGACGTCGCTCCCGGAGTTCGACACGATCGAGTCGACGATTAGCGGACCGGAGGAGAGTGCGATGATCGCGCAGGACGAACGCGACGTTCGATGCGCGGTGGCGTCGCTGCCCGAGCAGTTTCGGACGATCATCGAGCTCAACCACTTTGAGGAGTGCTCGTACAGGGAGATCGCGGAGATCCTCGACATCCCGATCGGAACGGTGATGTCGCGGCTCTACCACGCCCGGCGGCGGCTGCGGCAGCTGCTCGAACAGGAGGATAGAGACTATGCAGACCAACGACGA
>RECL01000426.1 GCA_007694025.1 Spirochaetaceae bacterium | reverse complement strand
CGCGTCGTCGAAGCGACGCCGCGGCGCCCCTCCGATCCCTCACGCGGATCGGTGGCGCGCCGAAGGACATCCCATCATGCGGGGAACCCCCACACGTCATCCGCGATCCGACGAAGCTTCATGAACCCGTTCGTCAGGTCGGCGCTGAACTGTCCGTCATTGTACTCCAGGAGAGCGGCGAACGTTGCCACGATGAGGTCACCGACGGAGGATGCGGCGTGAGTCACGTCGATCGTGCCTTCTGACAGATAGTAGAACTCGTCGTCTGAATTGTAGTCGAGGTAGAAGTCTCCGTAACCATCGCTTACGGTGGTGAATGTCCCAACAGCAAACCCGTAGATGTCCATCGAGATGCAGTTCGCCTCGGGAGAGTATGAGACAGAGACGTCCTGGACGTCGCGGACGACCTGAACCTGCAGATCGGACCCCGTGCGACTGCCCCCAGGTTCCCCGTTGCCCAAGTCCTCATTCTCCTCGGCATTCTCGGTATTCACGAACCCCGCCAACAGGAACACCCACTCACCGTCAAGTTTGAAGGAGACGCCCAGCTGGAGGTTGACGGTTACTGTCCAGGTGATTTCGGTGCCGTCTTCGGCTATGACCGTGACAGGCGTCGGTACGCCGTCGACGAAGGTCGGGACCGAGTCCAGGTCCGCACCGGATGATACAGCGATCGATGCGGAAATCTTGCTCAGATCGACCGGTGGGGCGGAGACGACGACTGTGCGGGCATCCGGGTCGATGCTTGCGTCGACGGTGATTCCGTCGAGCGAAAACGAGACGATACTCGCGTCGCTCGAAACCCCAAACTGGCACGCGGCTATCGCGACCGCGACCAACGCGGCGACGGCGATACGGAGATGGCGCATTGATGACTCCTTAGCTAATCTTTAACGCCGAGTATAGCTCAGGAGAAGACTCGCGTCAAAAAAGGTCGCCAATAGACTACAGCACCGTCGTGACGGTTATCGCGATCGTGATCAACCCCATGAAGACGCTCAGGATCGTCATCCAGCGGTTCGAGTGGGACTGCGCCTGGTCGAAGCGGGCGTTCATGTCGGCTCTCAGTTCGTCGAACCGCGTGGTGGTGTCCGCTCGCGACTGATCGAATCGCAGGTTCATGTCGGCTCGCTGCTCCGCGAATCGCCGGTCGACCACTTCGAACCGCGCGTTCATGTCAGCGCGCTGCTCTTCAAACCGTGTGTCGACGGCCTCGAACCGGGCGTGCATGTCGGCGCGCTGTTCCTCGAATCGCTTGTCGACCACCTCGAATCGGGCGTTCATGTCGGCGCGTTGCAGCTCGAATCGCTTGTCGACCGCTTCGAATCGCGCGTTCATGTCAGCGCGCTGCTCTTCAAGCCGTGTGTCGACGGCCTCGAACCGGGCGTGCATGTCGGCACGCTGTTCCTCGAATCGCTTGTCCATGCGGGCAAAGCCCTCGCGGGTGAGCTCGATACTCGACTTGAGTTCTTCCTCGATTCTGACCATCCGCTCGATGTAGATCGGGTCCATCTGGACGGTCAGCGGAGGACTCATCGAGCGGATCCACAGCCCGAGTCGCTCCTGAACGTACTCGCCGATCTGGTCAAGATGCTCCCTGGTCAGTTCCATTGTCGATCCCATGCGCATGCTCCTGACCACTCTATCGCAGGAATACGCGCTCCTGCTTCAATATATACCGAATCGGCCGTCAGAATCGATCCACAGCGCGGTCACGCCGAATCGCGACTTCGATCGGTCGGCGGACCGGTATCGATCACCTCCTGCTCGACTCCCTTGCGGTGCGCGACAATCTCGGCGGCGAGCGGGCGGAGCGCGGGCGGCAGCGATGCGACCGATGCCGACAGGAGATCGATCCGCGATGGGGGTGGATCGTACGCGTACGGGAGGTAGGCACGGTACGTCGCGACGTCCATCAGGAACGGATGGACCGGCGAGTCGAGCATTCGTGCGAGTTCTGCCACGATCATGAGCCCGTCGGGGTCCAGGTCGCCGAAGTGGGAAATATCCGCGCCGGCTTCCGCGCAGCGCGACAGGAGCTTCGCGTACGCCGCGTGCGGATGACCGCCACAGTACGCGACCGCGTCGAATGGCGGCAGCATCCCGCTCTGCAGCCGCTCTGCGAGCGAGTAGAACGTCTCCTTGTTTTCGACCGACAGGAGCGCGGGCGTTGGTGACCCGAACTCGACCGCGCGGATCCGGTCGATCGTGACCGCCGGCAGCGTGAGAATCTCTGCGTCGCACGTCCAGGCGCGGCGTTGGTCTCCGTCGAAGAGGATGCGTCCGTTGAGCGCGATCGATGCGTCGGGGTACGCGCGCGCGAGCCCGAGCTCGGCCGACAACGCGACGCCCGCCGCGCGCTGCGTCAGACGGTCGGCAACCGGCAGCAGCTCCTCAAGCCGCTTGCTGTTGCCGAACAGCCGAACGCTGAGCGCGCGAAGCGGCACCAGGCGTGCATCGTGCGGCGTGACCGCTGACAGGCGCGCCAGATCGCGGAGGTCCGCCGGCGCGCTCACCGGTAGCGGATGGCGCTCCTCGAGCGCGGCCGTCGCGTGCGTTCTTACAGCCGCGAACAGACCGCGAAGTTCCGCGTCCACCGGAGCGCTCCACGCATCGCCGCACAGAACATCGAGCATCTGCGCGCGGTTCTCTTCGGGAGACGTGCGCCCGATGAGCGCGAACAGGCGCTCGGCGTCCTCCAGATAGAGCGCATCGACATCGGTCCTCACGCGATGGCGCACCCACTTCACCGACACAACGCCGAGCGACTCCAGCTCTTCGACCGCGTCCAGGAAGCGCTCTTTCTCTTCGACGTCGGTGTCAAGGCGGGGGAAAACGCGCTGCCACTCGCCCTTGCGGAGCTTCCGGCCGCCGCGGTAGTGCGCGCTCTCGGGGAACGACTCGGCGAACTCGGTGAGGATCGCGCGTGCCGTCGTGCTGAGGTAGGGCTCGTTACGGTCGGCCGCGCGGCTCACGACGCGCTCTGCGCGTCGCGATCGGGCGCGGCGGACGACGGGTCGGTGATCGTGTACTCGCGGACGAACGCGCGGTAGTTCGTGCGGAGGACCAAGTTCGTTCGGTGCATGTACGGTGCGATCGACTCGAGCTTTTCGGTCGGAACGGCGGTGACGACCTGCATCGAAAGCTTGCGGAAGAAGTCGACCATCCGGCCGATCCGCTCGTCGTCCATCTTGTTGAACGCCTCGTCGAAGAGCACCAGGCGGATCGCGTGCGGCGAATCCTTGTAGAAGCGGAAGAAGCTCGCGGCGATCGCGACGTAGTACGGGGTCTGCGTCTCGCC
>RECL01000424.1 GCA_007694025.1 Spirochaetaceae bacterium | reverse complement strand
CGTTCGCAGGAGTTCGCGGTCGTGATGTTCACCGCGCTGTTGTTCAGCGCGATCCACTTCCCCGAGATTCCGCTGATGGTCGCGACCTTCTTCCTGGGGTCGGCGACGACGCTGATCTTCTTCCGGACGCGAAACATCTGGATGCCCGGGTTGCTCCACGGCTGGTTCGCGACGCTCTTCTACTTCCTGGTCATGGAAGTCGACCCGCTTGAACCGCTCCTTGCCGTTGCATTCAGATGGTAGCCGGGGTAGGTTACCGTATGGGATCCGAAAGACCCGTTGAGGATGCCGACGCCTCTGCGGGAGGTGTCGACTGGATGCGGCTGGATAACGCCGCGAAGATCTATCCGGTCGCGGGCCCCGGTGCCGTTACACCGGTCTTTCGGCTGTCGGTAACGCTCAAGGACCCGATCCGCTACCGCCAGCTCAACGACGCGCTGAAGCGAATCGTTGAACGGACCCCGTACTATCAGGTCTATATCCGCCGCGGTGTATTCTGGTACTACCTGGAACGCCACCGCGATTATCCGACGCTCGAGCTGCTGCCGGACAGGCCGATCACAAGCATATCGCTGCATCGCCGTCGAGAGCAGTTGATCCGCGTGCTGATCCGCGACCGCACGATCGCGTTGGACGTATCGCACGTGCTGACCGACGGGTACGGCGGGATGGTGTTCCTCGGATCGCTTCTGGTCGAGTACCTGCGCAGGCTGGGACACAACGTCGAACCCGAACAGCCGCTGCTCAATCCGACTGAGCCGCCTGACCCGGAGGAGTACGACGACGCGTACCAGAGGATGTACAGCCGCGGTGTGCGCCCGGCGGTGACGCTCGCGCCGGCGTATCACGTCCCAGGGCTTGCGCACGTGAACCGGTACCGCCTGATCGTCGGACGGATGCCGCTCGCTGCAGCGCTCGCGAAGGCGAAAGAACGCGGAGCAACGCTGACCGAATACATTGTCGCGACGAAGATCGCGGCGATCAAGGATGTCCACGACGAGCAGCTTCGGCGCGTGATCACGCCGCAGCCCTCGATCATACGGATCGAGGTTCCCGTCAACATGCGCCGCGTCTACCCTACTCGGTCGATGCGGAACTTCTCACTCTTCGTCGGACCGGAGCTCGACCTGTCGCTCGGCGACTATTCGTTCGACCAGATCGTACGACGTGTTCACCACGACATGCAGATTCAGCTCGACCGGAACCAGCTGTTGCGCCAGATCTCGCGCAACGTCGGCGGCGAACGGAACCGGCTGGTGCGCGTTATACCACGACCGATCAAGGACGCGTACATGCGCCACCTCAGGCGCACGATCGGCGATCGCTCGTACTCGGGAGTCGTATCCAACCTGGGCCGCTTCATCGTCCCGAAGGCGGCCGAGGAGCAGATCGAGCGGATAGGGTTCGTGCTCGGCCCGAACTCAGCGTACAAGGTCGGCGTGTCGGTCGTGAGCCTTGGCGACGAGCTCATCGTCACGATCGGCAGCGTTGTCGCGGACCGCACCGTCGAGCGGAACGTCTTTCGACGACTCGCCGCCGACGGGATTCCTGTGATCGTTACGGAGGCGTAAATGACGACGTGCGCACACTGCGGGGTCATCGTCGAAGCGGCCGACAGCTGTCCGCTCTGCGGCAATCCGTTGCCGCAGAATCTCGCCCGGGACAAAGCCGGTCCGACGGGTGAACCGCGCGACTCGCAGTCGATGTCGACGGCGGCGCGATCAGGAGCCGCGCCGGTCGTTCAGCGCGCTGCCGACTTCGCGCCGCCGCGCGAAGAGACGGTCCGCAGCGCGAAGTGGTGGCTCTTTGAGATGACGTCGCTGGTCGCATTCACGGTCGCGATCGTGCTCTTCGCGGCCGACTTCGCGTTCGGCTTCTCGATCACGTGGTCGGTCTATCCGCTCGTGTCGATCGGCTTCGTCTGGCTCGCGGTGACCGGAACCATACCGCTCGTGCGCCGACGGGTGCTTCTCATCGGCTACGAAACGGCGATCGTGGCGGGGTTTCTCCTGGCGATCAGCGCGTTCAGCGGCGGCACCGACTGGTTTGTCGGGCTCGCGCTACCGATCACGGTGCTGCTGGGCGTAGTCGCCGTCGCCGAAACGGTCATCGTCGCGACCGTTCGGCTCGCGCGCCTGGTCGTCGCTGGAACGGTGGTCCTGGCAGCCGGGGTGTTCGTCGTCGGACTCGAGCTGATCATCACCGCGTACGTCGAGCAATCGGCTCCGGTGAGCTGGTCGCTCGTCGCGCTCGCGTGTACGATCTCGATCTTCTTCTTGACGATATTCATAAACAAACGGCTTCGCGACCAGAACGCGGAGTTCCGTCGAATCTTTCACATATAGACGACACCGAGGCTCACCGCCTTGCATCGCGGGTACTCTGCCACGTGATCCCTACCCGCCACGGCGTCGCCATTCGGACGGTGAGACGCCCGCGTACTGGCGGAACACCCTCGACAGGTGATACTGATCGGTAAACGCGAACCGCTCGGCCAGGACCGACAGCGGTGCCGCGGTGTGCGCGAGTTCCTGCTTGAGCGCGTTGACCTTGAGCGTCATCAGGAAGCGGTACGGTGGCAGCCCGGTCTCGGCCGTGAAGCGCCGACGTAAAGCCGACGAGCTGAGATCGAGCTCCTGTGCGATCGTGGCGATAGACAGGCCCGAGCAAACTCGAGCCTGCATGATCGCGATCGCGCGATCGACGACGGTGGCCGCCCCCTGCCGGGTGGAGAACCGCCCCTTGGCGACCGCGACAAGCATCCGGAACACCTCGGCGACGATCCCGATGTGCGACGCGGCGTCGTTCTGCGGGGCCAGATCCAGAATCGACGCAAACAGCGCGGTGACCTCGTCGGGATCGGCCAGACGGCGGACCGGGGAGCGATCGTCGAGCTTCAGCGCGCGCGCAGCGCTTTCGACCGCGGCGCCGGTTACGCCGACCCAGTACTCGCGCCATCCGGTCTGCGGATCGGGCGAGTACCGGTGCCACACGCCGGGTGCAAGCACCAGAATCGACCACGACTCGATCGGCAGCGGTCCCGACTCGCCGTAGTACAGCGTGCCGCGCGCGTTGCCGTCGCGCGCATGGCCGTCGTGCGCATGGCCGTCGTGCGCCTGGCCGTCGCGCGCCTGGCCTTCGCGGTCGTCGCCGATCAGTACCAGCTGGCGCTCGTGCAGCACGCGTCCTTCCGAGCTCACCGAGCGGTACCGGTGCGGATGGCGCATCGCGTGCGGCGGGTAAGGACCGCCTGGCGGCGTGAGCGCGGTGCCGGCGGTTACGCATCGCGCGCCAAGGCCGAGTCCCG
>RECL01000352.1 GCA_007694025.1 Spirochaetaceae bacterium | reverse complement strand
GCCGCGACGCTCGTCGCGTTCGGGACATCTCTTCCCGAGCTGGTCACAGCGATTACAGCGGTCAAAAAGGGCCACGGCGAACTCGCTCTGGGCAACGTGATCGGAGCCGATATTCTGAACGTTCTGTTTGTCGCCGGTGCGAGTGCCGCCCTCACTCCGGGCGGGTTGCTCGTTCCGCCCGAGTTCTTCACGCTCTACTACCCGTCGATGATCTTCGTGATCGCCGTCCTCCGCTTCGGGATCAGCAGTTCGCGCGACCGACTCGGCCGACCCGCCGCGATCGCGCTCCTGGTCGCCTACGTGATCACCGTCGCCGCCGGCTACCTGTTGCCGGTCGCGTCTCTGTAGTTCGCGCTGGTTCGTTCTGTCCGATCGGCCCGCTTGCGAGATGAGCTCTGGACCGCGCCCGGGTGTCGTGATACGCTCCGTGACTATGACGACAATACGTTCGGTCCGCGCCGTGATGACGGCGCCGGAAGGCATTGATCTGGTGATCGTGGTGGTTGAGACGTCTGAGCCGGGGCTCACCGGGTACGGCTGCGCGACGTTTACGCAGCGCGCGAGCGCGGTGCACGACGTTGTCGAGCGCTACCTGTCGCCGCTGTTGGCCGGGCGCGACGTGTCCCGGATCGAGGATCTCTGGCGGTTGATGATGGCCAACTCGTACTGGCGAAGCGGGCCGGTGTTGAACAACGCGATCGGTGGTGTCGACATGGCGCTGTGGGACATCAAGGGAAAGCAGGCGGGCATGCCGCTCTACCAGCTCCTCGGCGGCGCGTGCCGCGATCGGGTCGACGTGTATCGGCACGCCGACGGATCGTCGCTCGCGGAAGTCGTGGCGAGCGCGAAACGCCTGGTCGCGAGCGGACACCGCTACGTGCGGTGTCAGATCGGCGGATACGGAGCCGCCGGCGCGATGACGAAGTCGGCGAACGCGGAGAGCAGCACCGATGGCCGCGCGGTCGACCCGGTTGACGATCGCGTTCCGATCGATCCGCGCCGCTACATGGCGCTCGCGACCGAAATGCTCCACCACGTCCGCGGTGAGCTCGGTCCCGATGTAGAGCTACTCCACGATATTCACGAGCGCGTCCCGGTCGGCGAGCTTCCGCGGTTCGCGAAGGGGCTCGACGATGTCGGCCTCTTCTTCCTGGAAGATCCGGTCCCGCCCGATCAGTCTGCATGGCTTCGGAACATCCGCGACGCGAGCGTGACCCCGATCGCGCTTGGCGAGTTGTTCACATCGCCCGAGCAGTGGCTGCAGATCATTCAGGATCGACTGATCGACTTCATCCGCGTCCACATCAGTCACATCGGCGGGATCACCCCGGCGCGGCGGCTCGCAGCGCTCTGCGACGCGTACGGTGTGCGTACCGCGTGGCACGGCCCCGGTGACTGCTCTCCGTTCGGACACGCCGCGAACGTGCATCTGGACTTCGCAGTGCCGAACTTCGGGATCCAGGAGATGTACCAGCCGGCGCCGGTCATGGATCGAGTCTTTCCCGGCGTGCTCACGGTCACCGACGGTGCGGTCTACCCGCCCGAACGGCCGGGGCTCGGGATCGACTTTGATGAGGCGGCGGCCGCCGAGTTCCCGCCGGCTCTCGTACCGCCGAAGTGGACCCGGACGCGATCACCCGATGGAACGCTGATCTGGCCGTAGATCGTTGACCGCGGGCGGGCTCCGTGCTATGCAGAGCCATGGCAATCACAATCGGCGCGCAGTACTACCGCCCTCCCTTTCCCCGCGACGGCTACTGGGAAGACGACCTGCGGCGGATGAAGGAGTCCGGTCTCGATACCGTTCAGTTGTGGATGGTCTGGGGCTGGATCGAGGCCGACTGCGGCCGGTTCGACTTCTCCGATTACGATCGATTGGTTGACGCAGCCGGTCGCAACGGGCTGTCGGTCGT
This sequence comes from Spirochaetaceae bacterium, assembly GCA_007694025.1. Classification (GTDB taxonomy): domain Bacteria; phylum Spirochaetota; class Spirochaetia; order DSM-27196; family SLST01; genus SLST01. The sequence continues at coordinate 1,417 of RECL01000352.1, read as the reverse complement.
GCTCAGCACGATCGCGGCGGTTCATCCGTACTGGATCCATCGCGAGGTTCCCGACTCCGAAATGGTCACGAACATGGGGCAGAAGGTCGTGTCAACGAATCGGCGCGAGATCCATTACGGGATCACCCCGGGGGGCTGCATCGACCATCCCGGCGTTCGCGACCGGATGGGGCGGTTCCTGTCGGCGTGCGCCGAGCGGTACGCGTCGACCGACGCGGTGATCGGCTGGGACGTCTGGAATGAGCTGCGGTGGAACGTGCACGCCGACGGACTCGTCTGCTACTGCGAACACACCGTCGCGGCGTTTCGTGCGTGGTTGGAGGAACGCTACGGTAGCCTTGCCGAGCTGAACGCAGCGTGGGAGCGGCGCTACGCGCGGTGGGACGAGGTGCTGCCCGGTAAGCGCCCGGGTCGGGTCTACACCGAAATGATGGCGTTCGAGGAGTTCATCTCCGATCGGAGCGTCGAGCACGCGCGGTGGCGCTACCGGATCGTCAAGGATCTCAATCCGGGTAAGCCGGTGACCGTCCACGGCGGCAAGCCGACGGTGCTCTACGGTACAGACAGCTACCACGCCGACGAGTCGACGACCGCGCTGCACCGCGGCAACGACTGGGGATTCGCCGAGGTCATCGACGGCGTCGGGACATCGAGCTTTCCGGTCTGGGAGGACATCGACCACACCGACTTCACGAGTCGGATCGACTTCGTGCGCGCTGCGGCTGAGCAGCACGGCAAGGCGCTCTGGCTGAGCGAGTTGCAGGGTGGCCGTTCGGCCGACGGTTTCACGCCGCAGCACGCGGTGAGCGCGTCGGTCCAGCAGCGATGGATCTGGACCGGGCTCGCAACCGGAGCAAAGACGATTCTCTTCTGGTGTTGGCGCGACGAGATCTTCGGTCGTGAGTCGGGCGGATTCGGGATCATCGGCGCCGACGGTCGCGCCGACGAACGCGTCCGCGCGCTCGTCGCAATGCGCGAAATCCTCACGCGCGAAGGCGCGCTCCTTGAATCGTACGCGCCCGAACCGGCGCGCGTCGGGGTCTGGTTCAGCCCGCGCACGTACTATCACAGCTGGTGCGAAGACGGAGACGCCGCGCGCCCGATGCACGCGCTTCAGGGGCTGACGCGAGCGCTGCTACGCAACAGCATCCCGTACACGATCGTCGAAGAGGATCACACCGCCGCGCTCGACGCGCTGTCGGTCCTGTTCATGCCGCGTGCGATCGTCGTTGAGCCGCATCAGGCCGATGCGATCGACCGGTTCGTCGAGCGCGGCGGGACGCTCGTCACCGAAAGCGAAACAGGAGCGTTCGGCGCGAACGGTCTCTACCGCTACCAGGACGAACGCTTCCTGGCGCGCTACGGCATCGTAGAGCAGGGCAGGCGACCGCTGCCGGCCGACATCGTACCGGTGTCG
>RECL01000435.1 GCA_007694025.1 Spirochaetaceae bacterium | reverse complement strand
CGCAGCGAAATCGCGCAGCAGCAGGGTACGACGATCTCCGCGCCCGCCTTGCTGAGCGCCGACACGACGATCACCGGCATCGGATACTGCGGCATCAACCGGCGCAGGAACTGCACGCCGTCCATCCTGGGCATCTCGATGTCGAGCGTCAGAACGTCGGGCCGTAACTCGACGATCCTGTCACGCGCGACGTACACATCGGGAGCGGCGCCGACGACCTCGATCCGGTCGTCCTGCGCGAGGCCCGCGGTCAGGATCTTGCGCGCGAGCGCCGAATCATCAACAACGAGGACCCGTACCTTGCGCGTCACTCGGTCCTCCGGTAAACCGCGGGCTGGAGGTACTGGAAGCCGGCAACGTTGCGCCCCATCGACTCGGAGTGACCCAGAAACAGAAAGCCACCGATCCGCAGGTGCCGCCGAAACGCCGCGACGAGCCGCACGCGCGTCGGAACGTCGAAGTAGATCATCACGTTCCGGCAGAAGATCACGTTGAACTGATGGCGGAAGGGGAACTCGGCATCCATCAGGTTGATCCTGCGGAACAGGAGACGCCGCCTCATCTCCTGGCTCATCTCGATCCGCTCGGAGTCCAGCTGCCGCGCGTAGCCGCGTTTGACTATGTCACCGGCCTCGCGGGTCCTGGAGACCGGGTAGACGCCCGCCTTCGCGGTCGCAAGGACGCGAGTGGAGATGTCGCTCGCCAGGATGAGCGGATGCGCAGGAAGCGCCTTCATACCGAACGCATCGGCGAGCGCGATGAGGATCGAGTACGGCTCTTCGCCTGTTGAGCATCCGGCGCACCAGACCCGCGTCTCCGACAGGTCGACCGCCCCCCCGTAAATTGCCGGTAGCGCGGCGGTAACCAGATAGTCCAGGTGATCGGCTTCACGAAAGAAGAACGTGTGGTTCGTCGACAGGATATCGATCATCTCGGTCAGGCGGGCGCCGGTTTCGTCGGTGTCGACCGCCTCTAGGTAGTCGCCAAACGACCGGTAGCCGAGCTTCCGTAGCGTTCCGTTGAGCCGACCGCGGATCAGCGTACGCTTCTTGGACAGATCGATCCCGAAACGGTGGTAGACCGTACTCTGAATGCGCTCAAACTCGGCGTCGGTGATGTCAACGAGATCCGACATGCACGAGCTCCTGATCCATCAGCTCACCGACATCGATAATGAACGAAATGCTGCCGTCGCCCTGAATGCTGCACCCGGAGACCGCGCGCATGTTCTGGATGTAGTCGGGAACCGCACGAACGACGAACTGCCGGTATCCGATGATACGATCGACGACGATCGCGGCGCGGCGAACGCCGGACTGGACGACGATGATCACACCGTGCTCGGGAATCGGACCTCTGTTTTCATACTGCACGATCGGGATCACCTCGTCTCGCAACCGGAATCCGTGGTGATCGGGACCGGTGCGCGTGATCGCGTCGGGGTGGTAGCCCTGGAAGGTCACCAGCTCACCGGTCGGTACCGAATACTGGGTCGATCCGATCGTGAACGTGACGCCGTCGAGGATCGCAAGCGTCAGCGGAATCCGGAGGACGATCGTCGTCCCTGATCCTGGCGCGCTGTCGATGTCGATCTTCCCACGCAGCTTCTCAACGTTCTGCCGGACTACGTCCATACCGACGCCGCGGCCCGAAATCTCGGAAACCTGATCCGCGGTCGAAAACGCCGGCTCGAAGATGTAGCGCCATACGGTTTCGTCGGGCGGATCGGGATCGCCGTCGGCAAGGAGGCCGCGTTCGCGCGCCTTGGCAAGGATTCGGTCGCGCCTGAGGCCACGCCCGTCGTCGCGGATCGTGATCCAGATCTCGTTCCCCTCGTGTCGCGCGGTCAGGTCGATCGTTCCGGCGGCTGGCTTTCCGGCGGCGACGCGCTCATCGGGAGGTTCGATTCCATGATCGACGGCGTTGCGAATGATGTGGACGAGCGGATCGGAGACTTCCTCGATGACGTTCTTGTCCATCTCCGTCTGCTCACCGGAGATCTGGATCTGGACCTCCTTTTCGAACTTGCGCGCGAGGTCGCGGACAAGCCGGCGCATCTTTCCGAAGGTCGCTTCAAGCGGAATCATCCGAATGCTGAGCGTGATCTCCTGCATCTCCCGGGTGATCTTCTGCAGGTACGACGCCGCTTTCTGCACGGTAGAAGAACCACCGTCACCCTGGCCGGCTCCGTTAGTCACGCCGGACAGCCCTCCGATGACCATCGACTCCGCGGTAATGAGTTCCCCGACGAGCTCGAACAGCTTGTCGAGCTTGGTCGTATCGACCCTGATGTCCTTGCGTGCGACCGTCGTCTCTCCGGTCGTCCCGCTCTGCATCCGTCGCTGCGCCTGGACCTCCAACGCCTTCGCGACCGAATCCGGCGCGATGTGCTCTTCGGTCACCAGGATCTCACCAAGCCGGCGTTGCTGACTCGTCAGCGCCGACTGCAGCTGTTCGTGCGTCAGTGCGCCCATCTCGACCAGGATGTCGCCGAGCGCATCCGAGTAGCCGGGCGCGACCGCATCGGGCTGCTGCTGGCGCGCGACCGCCGCGGAGTCGTCCCGCGCAGACGCATCGGCTATCGCGGCAACGTCCTGACGGATCGCGTCGACCATCTCCAGGAACTCGCTTGCCGCGGGATGGTCGATCGGTGCTCCAGCCTTACGGAACGCATCGAGCGCCGACTCCATCGTCATGCACCGCTGTTCGACCTTGGCGAACCAGAAGAACCCGGCGTTTCCCTTGATCGTGTGAATGCTTCTGAAGACGTGGTCGACGGCCGGACCGCTGACCGGGTTGTTCTCAGCAGCAAGGAGCGCCTGCTCGACCTGATCGAGCAGATCGGACGACTCTTCGACGAATGCGTCGACCATGTCCGGTGTGACAATCGGAGCGTCGGCTCGCGTCGCGTCGGACTCCTCACCAGCTTCCGACGCCGTATCGACGAACTGTACCGACTCGGGCGCAGGCGCGCTCCCGGTGGCGGATATTGGCTCAACCGCGATTCCGCGCAGTCGTCGGATCCGCAGGACCAGTTCGCGGTGCCCCAGGCTCTGCTCGACGAGCGCGTCGACCGGTCCGTCGGCGGCACGAACCTGTTCTTCGATGCTGCGAACGATCTGCGCAACGACGTCGGTTCCGTCCAGGAGCGTCGTCACGAGCGTGTCGTCAACCTCGCGGACCCCGGTCCTCACATCGTCAAGGATCGTCTCCAGCTCATGGCTGAGTTCGCTCACGTACTGGAACCCGACAAACGACGCTACGCCCTTGATCGTATGCATTGAACGGAAGATCGTGTTGACCAGATCGTCGCTGTACTCGTGTTCGAGCTTGAGCACCCTCGTTTCGATACTGTCCAGGTGGTCGACCGACTCTTCGATGAACGACCGGACGATGTCCATGTCATCCACGCGGACGACCCGATCGCTCGTCGGCGGCGCATCCGCGGGGGCTGAGGCCGGCGACTCGCCAACCGGCTCCACTGCAGAGGCGGCGACGGCCGGGGGGGCTGAGGCCGCAAGGGCGGCGACGGTCGGCTCGACCGCAGGGCCCGGAGCGGGCTCGTCCGGTTCGTCCGGCCCATCCACGACGCCCGACCGGACATACTCGAAGAACGTGTCGCGAATACTGTGGATTATCGGCTGTGCCGACTCGGGAGTACGGTCGTCGGAGGCGAGCTGCTGCGTCTCCGCAAGGATCTCGGTCGCCAGCGTCAGATCACCGGGACGATAGCGCTTCAGTAGATCGACGATCGTCGACAGGTGGCCAACGGCATTCGCAAGGAACGACAGCGCCGCGGCGGGCTCCACCGACTCCACCGGTCGGTCTCCTGAAGACGGTTTGTCATCGTCGAGCTCGCGCAGCCACTCCGCGATCAGAGCGTCTACCGAGTCGGTGTCGCCCGAACGGACAGACTGAGTAAGCGCGTCGCGAATCTGCTCGTACGTCTGGCGGCGCCGATCCGACAGGTCCGCGTCCGACAGCGCATCGGATGCCGCGTCGATGATCCCCGCGATCGCGATCAGGTCGCCGTCACAGTAGTCGCGCAGAAGGTCGCGGAGATCCGACATCTCAGTTTCCCGTGAGCATTGCGACGACTTTGGCGAACGACTCGGGCTCGAACGGCTTGACGATCCAGCCGTTTACTCCGAGCGCCTTGCCACGCGCCTTCTTGTCGTCGCTGCTCTCGGTCGTCAGAAACACGACCGGCTTCCCGGCCAGATTCGGCTTGGCCTTGACCGCTTCGACGAACTCGAAGCCGTCCATCTCCGGCATGTTAACATCGACGATGAACAGATCGTGGTCGGCGGATGCAACCTCGAGCGCCTGCGCGCCGTTCTCTGCGTCATCAACCTGATAGCCAGCCGAATCGAGCGCCTTGTGCACAAGCTTCCGGATCGTAGGGGAATCATCGATACACAGTACGCGTTTACCCATCTCTCACTCCTCGGTCTCTAGAACAGCGTGATGTCGCCATCGAGCGCGGTGCCGTCAGTGAGGGTCACGCGCTCGCGGGCGGCCTCCTCGACGTAGCCATCGTGCTCGATCGCGTCGAACTCGTCTTTCATACTGAAGCACGCCGTGGCGATCGCTCGAACCCGCTCTCGAGCGGCAGCGCCCATCCGTTCGCTCTCTGCTTCGCTCGCGACCGGTGACGCGCCCGACGAAACCGCCTCGTCGAACGCGGTCTGAAGGATATCGACCATGTGCCCGACGATCTGCTGGATCGCATCCTGCTCCTGCATGGCCATACTGCACTCGCTCAAGCGGCCGGTCATCGCGGCGCTTACCGACGACGCCTGCCGGATCGATTCCTCCATCCGGTCCATTTCGGGAGACAGCCCTTCGATCGTCGCCGAAAGCGACGCGCTTGTCTCTTCGAGGCTGCCGCGCGACTCTGCGATCAGATCCTGGTACCGTCGCGTCAGGTCGGCCACGTGACGCTCGATCGCGCTCGTGTTCTCGCCGATCTTCTGCGCGACCTCCTTGGACGTGGACGCCAGGCGCTGGATCTCCGACGCAATGACGGTGAACCCCTTGCCATGGTCGCCCGCCTTCGCCGCGTAGATCGCCGCGTTGATCGCAAGGATACTCGTCTGCTCGGCGATCTCCGTGACGTGGGACAGCAGGTCGCCCGTGACCATGACCGACGTTGAGATCGTGTCGATCGACGCCGAGAGCATCCGGTCGGTCTGATCGAAGGTCTCCCGAACGGTTTCGAGCCGCCGGTTGTCCTCGGTCAGGTCGTGCAGCCGATGCTGCAGCGACGCGTCACCGGTGGAAAGCCGCGTCAGGAACGCGGCGATCGACTCCCCGAGCTTGCGGCTTTCGTCGGCGATCCGGTAGATATCGTCGGTCAGCGTCGTCGAACCGCTTCGACTCTTGTCGATCGCTATATCGGCAAGCGCCGACAGGACCGGCACGGTCTCCCGAACCAGGCAGAGCGACTCCATCACCGTCGCCAGGTCGGCCGCGGCCTTCCGCGCGTCGGCGCGCGCGGCCTCGCGTTCGCGCTCGGCGGTGGACAGCGACAGGGCAAGGTCAGCGATCCTCTTCAGGGCCGCGGCGTCGGCCCGGTCGCGGTCGGAGTCTGCGACCGTACGCGGAGTCGACCTGCCGAACGGCCCGATGACAATCACGATCGATGCGAGCGTCACCGCTGCGGATAGAACGATCAGCACCCGATGCCCGAACACCGCTGCGGTCAACAAGAGACACAGGATGGTGACAAGCAGAAGGGTGATCGTTACTCGCATCGCAGAGGGGCCGGCCTACGCCCCGGTCGTCCCGGCCGGCTCAAGCTTCGCGGCGGCAAGCGCGAGCGCCTCTTCGGGAACCTCTTCCTTGCGCGCGAGCCGCTCGATGTCGAGCAGGATCTTGACTTCCCCACCGACCGTTCCGAGCCCGGTCACGAACTGATCCTGGCTAGACCGAGTCTTGAACTCCGGCGCCGGCTGGATGCTCTTCGCGGGTATCTGGTGAACCTCGCTCACGGTGTCGACGATGAAACCGACGACGCGCGACGCGGCGTTGATGATGATGATACAGGTACGATCGTCGTACTCCCGGTCGGGCATTCCGAACCGGAGCCTCAGATCGACTACCGGGATCACGTGGCCGCGGAGGTTGATCACGCCCCGGACGTACTCGGGCATGTCGGGTACCGCGACAATCTTCTGCAGTTCTTCGATCGACTGGACCTTGTCGATTGGAACCCCGTACTCCTCCGAACCGAGCCGGAAGAGCAGGTGCTTGTCTTCGACTTCGCCTTCGGCATCATCGCCGACGAGGAACAGGTCGTCTTCCTGCTGATCTACTTCATTCGCCATTTCTTCCCCCCATTATCTCGTGAATCGTCTCTGTAAGTCTATCAAACTCCGTCGACTTGTCCAGAAACCGGTATGCACCGGCCTCGAGACACTTGGACCGGTATATCGGCTCGGGATAGTTGGTCAGCACTATCACCGCCGGGTGCGGCACCTTCTCCTCGATCGCCTCCAGGACGTTAAGCGCAGTACCGTCCTGCAGCTGGAAGTCCAGGACGACTACGTCGGGAGACCGATCCCACACAAGCTGCACCGCCTCGAACACCGACGACGCGAACGCTATCACCTCCGCCGATCCATCCTGAGGAATGAGCGCGGCGAGCCGCTTCTGCAGCGGCAGCGAGTCATCGACGATCGCAACGCTCACCCGTCGGCCGCCCGAACGGCTATTGCCCGCCACGTCGAGCTGCGGATGAGGGTTCTGTCCGGTGTCGCGTCCTTCATTGTCTGCTCCCCGGACCATACCTGCTCGCATAGACGGCGTATCTCCTGGTACCGAGCATAGTCAGACAGTGGGTTCGTGGCGATCAGGGAACGGCTGTACTTTCTGTAGGGGAATCCCTACACGTCGGAAAGCAGATCGTGCCCGAGCGCGTACGCAACGATGTCGGCGGTGGACTCGCAGCCGAGCTTGCGGAGGATGCGCGCACGGTAGGTGCTGATCGTCTTGTCGCTCAAGTTCAACGACTCTGCGATGTCGCGGATTCGCCGTCCCGATGCTATACCGATCATGACCTCGTACTCGCGGTCGGACAGATCGTTGTGAGGCGGACGTTCACCCTCCACCGCGCCAAGCAGCGCGGCCTCGGCGAGCTCGGCGGTGAGGTATCGCTTGCCCGACGCGACGCGGCTGATCGCGACGATCAGCTCATCGGGTGCTGCGTCCTTGGTCAGGTACCCGGATGCGCCTGCCTTCAGGAAGCGGATCGCGTAGTGCTCCTCCGGGTACATCGACAGGACCAGAATCCGCACCGACGGGAGCTCGACCCTGATCGTCTTCATCGCATCAAGGCTGGTCTGCCCCTGGAAGTTCACGTCGAGCAGCAGCACGTCGCATTCGGTCGATCGAACGGCGTCAAGAACCTCTGGAACGCTTGAGGCCTCCGCAACGACCTGCATCCCCGCGGCGTCGCGTACGATCCGGGCGAGTCCGCCCCGAACGACCGCGTGGTCGTCCGCGATCACGACGCGGATCATTCCCCACGCTCCAGGCACGGAACCTCGACCTCTACCGCTGTGCCGTTACCGGGGGCGCTCACGATCGTCACGCGACCGCCCCACGCTGCCGCGCGTTCGTTCATGCCGATCAACCCGAGCGACCCCGCCGGGCGCGAGGATGCCGGATCGAACCCGACTCCGTCGTCGCGAACCCTCCACACGACGCCGGTCGTGGTCCGTCCGCACTCAACAGTCACGGTAGTGGCGTGAGCGTGTCGAGTGACGTTCGTGAGCGATTCCTGGATTATGCGAAGCAGCGAGACTTCAACGTCGCGCGCGAGCCCGTGCGACGAGCAGTCGTATCGGCGATCGACAGAGATCCCGGTCCGGGTCTGAAACTGACTCAGATGCTCGTCAAGCGCAACCTCGAACCCGAACACATCGAGCACATTGTCGCGCAGCTGCGAACACACCTTCTTCGTGAATACGATCATCTCGTCGACCTGGCCGATCATCTCCTTGGCACCCGTCGCGGTGGCATCATCGGTCGTGTGCGACCCAAGCCAGTGAAGATCCATCTTCAGCGCGGTCAGCATCTGGCCCAGGACGTCGTGCAGATCGCGCGACAGCCGGGTCCGTTCCTGCTCACGGATCGACTCCTCGTTGAGAAAGAGCGTCCGCAGGCCGCGCTGCCGCTCTTCGAGCTCCCGTTGATAGCGGCGAAGCTCGGTCACGTCCTGGACGAAGCGAGCGGTCAGCGCATCCGACGTCGGCCCCTTCGGAATTCTCGCCGATGTGATCTCCAGTATCCGGCGCTCACCTGTGGCCGTCGTGATCGCGTGCTCGACCGGCTTGGCGGACGGCTCGATCCGCGCGATCTCACGAATCCGCGGGTCGATCGGTGCCGGCTCCGGCGCCTTGCGGGCCTGAGAACCGACCATGCCGAGCATCGCACGATTCGTGTCGATCACCTCATCGTCCGGGCCCGACAGAATCAGCCCGATGACCGCGTTTTCGAAGAGCCCCCGAAACCGCGCCTCGCTCGCCGCGAGCTGGTCGGTGATGCGCTTGCGATAGACAGCGATCTCTATGTTGTTGATGAGCTCGCGCGTCTCGAACGGCTTGATGATATAGCCGAACGGCTCGGTGATCTTCGCTCGCGCAAGCGTCTCATCGTCGGAGTACGCGGTCAGGAAGATGACCGGAACGTCGTGCTCGGCGCGGATTCGCTCGGCGACGGCGATCCCGTCGATATCACCCGCGATCCGGATGTCCATCAGGATCAGATCGGGGCGCGACCGCGACACGGCGGCGATCGCGTCGTCGCCGCTACGCGCGAGCGCGATGACGCGGTACCCGTGCCGCTCGAGTCTTGCCTGGAGGCTGTGCGCGACGATCAGCTCGTCCTCTACGATCAGGACGCTTATCTGAGACGAGGTCATGGCTCCCCCGTCATATCGTCGGTATAATCACCGACGCGTCGTAGCGCTTTTCGGACTCCGGCTACACAAGAACCTTTGGGCCTGCCGTCGCTGCGCGGGTCGAACACTCGCGCCGGAAGCGCAAGGTGTACGTCGTCCCGTTTCCGTTCGAATAGCCGCCGGCGCCGCCGAGCTGGTGCCCGAGCAGCTCGATGAGCTGCACCCCCAGGCTGTTCGCCGTCGGCCTCAGGTCGGCGGAGATCCCGACGCCGTCGTCGGTCACGCGCAGTTCGAGCGCTTCGCCGTCGGTCTCCTTGAGAGTGACCGAAACCGTCCCCGACGATCGATCGGTAAACGCGTGCTTGAACGCGTTCGATACCACTTCGTGCATCAGCTGCCCACACGGGACCGCCTGATCGAGAATGAGATCGACGTCGTCCACATCGACACGCAGCTCGATAGAGTCGAGCACACCACAGTATGTCTCGCGAAGCCGGGTCGTCAGATCGTGTACGAAGGGCCGCATCGGCACGTGCGACAGGTCGTTCGTGTTGTACAGCAGCTCGTGCACGCTCGCCATCGTTTCGATGCGGCGGGCGCTCTCTTCGAACAGCGGGAGATCGTCGCGATGCTTAAGCCGCATCGCCTGAAGACTGAGCAGGCTCGCCATGATCTGCATGTTGTTCTTCACGCGATGGTGAACCTCCTGCAGCAGCACGCGGTTTTCCGCGAGCTTCGCGTGCAGCGCGCGCTCGGTCTCCAGGAAGCCGGTGATATCGCGTCCGGTCGCGACCACCCCGGTCACCGAACCCGAATCGCCGCGAACCGGAGCGACCCGGAAAAGCAGGTCGCGCTCGAGCTCACCGTGGCTGAGATGGAGCGTCACCTCGGCAACCCCACCGCCGAGCGCGGTCGCGCCCGCGGCGGCGACCTCCGCCAGCCGGTCGGCTGGTACGATCGCATCGACCGAGCGGCCAAGGAGGCAATCGGCGCGCAGGCCGTGACGCGCAAGCCAGGTGCCGTAGACCGCCGTGATGACACCGTCGGGTGTGACCGCGGCCATCACGTCGTCGACCGAACGGACAACCGCGCGAAACGTCTGCTCCGACGCGGTCGCGCGCGCCCAGAGCCGGTCGCAGTACGCGATGATCAGACCGATCCCGACCAGGAAGCTCAGCGCGGTCCCTATCGCGTGGCCGATCGGTGCGAACCATGCGACGGGCGCAAGGAGCGGGTAGTTCATCGCGTGGGTGCCCCACAGCATCAACGCGACACCGGAGATCCGGTTACCGAGCAGCCGCCCGCGCCCGCCGGTCACCAACAGCACCCCCATCGCGATGTAGACGATACCTCGACCGACGAATGCGGGCGCGGACTGCCACACGAACGCCAGGTCGAGTGCTACCGCGGCGACGGTCCACGCGACCACCAGGCTGAGCGCGACGTACGCGACGCGCGGCGTCCGGCGCCCGATAAACCGATACCCCCCGGCCAGCAAGAAGGCCGCCCCGCACACCGACGGGATCGTGTCTCCGAGCATCGCGACCGGAGCCGCGACGCCGACCGTTCCGGCGAACCGGAACGCGAGCCCCGCGGCGACACAACTCCAGCCGACGAACCAGTGGAACAGGCTGCGCTCCCGGTGGCGAAGGTAGAGGTAGAGAAAGACCGACGCGAGGAGCGCGGTCGCGAGCAGGATCGTCAACACCGAACTCGACAGGGTGCTCATCATCATTATTGGACTTATAGCACGAATAATGTTTTCCAGCAATAGTAGCGGGATAGATGGTCCTCATGTTTTCCTGATTCGTGTCGCAGACCTGCGTTCGTCGGCATCGGAGCTCCGGTCTGGACTTCGCACGCGTATTGAGGCAGATTGAGCGGTGTCTGACGACCCGATGAAGGAGATCCGCTCGCTGCAGGCCGACATCGCGCATCTGCAGGCGCGCATTCTGAACAGTGTGTATCGCAGCGCGTGGAACCGTGCGCGGCTTCAGAAGCTCTCCGATGAGATCGACGCGAAACAGGCGCGACTACGCGAGCTGATCGCCACGCGATCTGCCCCCCACCCCGACCCATAGGGCTTCCGGGCGCTCGTGACCCGTGCTACAGTGCGCGACCATGAATAGCAACGCAAACGGGAACGGCAGCGCAGACACGCTTCGGCTGAACGACCGGGAGTACCTCCAGATGCCGGGGCTCAACGTAATGCTCGCGCACGACTACTACCCGGAAAGCCACCAGGGTGGCGTCGGAATCATCCAGAACGGGCTGCGCGTGGCGACCAACGGTGACCTCCGGCTCGACCGTGCCCCGGGTCAGTGGTCGCCGGTGCCGAAGGTGGGCCCCCGGGTGGTAGACCCCACATCGGGTGAGATCTCGGTCCGGATGGAGTTCCCCGACGCCGACAAGAACCGAAAGGGCTTCAACCCGATCGACTACCCTGACCTGTCGCTCGCGTACACGGTGCGCGTGCAGCCCGACGGAGCGGCGTTCCGGATCGTCGTCGATCTGGAGCGGCCGGTACCCACCGAGTGGGTTGGGCGCGTCGCCTTTCTGATCGAGCTCTTCCCCGGGTTCCTGTTCGGACGGTCGTACGCGATCGACGACCGCTCCGGGATCTTCCCGCGCCAGCCCAACGGCCCCGGCCGTTACGACGAATACGGCGAGTACCAGATCGATTCGCTCGCCACCGGGCGCGTGCTCACCATCGCTCCGGAGTCGGACCGCCACCGAATGACGATCGACGCCCTCGCCGGTGGAGACCTCGAGCTACTCGACGGGCGCAGCCGACACAACAACGGCTGGTACATCGTTCGCTCTGCGGTTCCCGCCGGCGTTACCGACCGTGCGATAGAGTGGCGCGTGGCTCCCTACCCGGTCCCCGGATTCATGACCGACCCGGTCGTGCAGGTATCGCAGGTCGGCTACCATCCGACGCAGCCGAAGTACGCGATCGTCGAGCTCGACCCGTCGGACGAGCGACGGATGCCAATCGTCGTCGAACGGATCAAACCGTCGGGCCAGAGAGAGACGGTCATCCAGGAGACGCCGGCCGACTGGGGCGACTTCCTGCGCTACCGCTACCTGAGGCTCGAGTTCACCGGCGTGACCGAACCGGGAACCTACATCGTCCGCTACGGCGACGTCTGCTCGGATCCGTTTCGGATCGACCGCGATGTCTTTGCACGCGACGTGTGGCAGCCGACGCTCGAGTATTTCCTTCCGATCCAGATGTGCCATATGCGGGTCAACGAGCGATCGCGCGTCTGGCACGGAGAGTGCCACCGTGACGACGCCCGGATGGCGCCGGTAGACCTCAATCACTTCGACGGGTACGTGCAGGGTGGATCGACGCTCTGCGACTTCAAGCCGGGAGAGCCGGTACCCGGCCTCAACGTGGGCGGATGGCACGACGCGGGCGACCACGATCTGCGGATCGAAACGCAGGCGTCGACGGTTCACGGGCTGTCGCTCGCGTACGAGGAGTTCGGCGTAGAGTACGACAACACGACGGTCGATCAAGCGACACGGGTCGTGGAAATCCATGCGCCCGACGGCAAGCCCGACATCCTCCAGCAGATCGAGCACGGCGTGCTCACGATCGTCGGCGGATACCGGGCGATGGGACGACTCTACCGCGGGATCATCTGCCCGACGCTGCGGCAATACACGATCCTTGGGGACCCTGTGAACCAGACCGACGGTCGCGTGTTCGACCCGGCGTCGGCGTCGGATCCTGCCCCGCCGATCGGGCTTCCGGGCTCTCCCGACGACCGGTGGGTCTTCACCGAGGAGAACCCGCGGCGCGAGCTTGCAACCGCAGCAGCGCTCGCTTCAGCCGGTCGTGCGCTCGCGTCGTACGACACGGCGCTGTCGGGCGAATGCATCGCGATCGCGCGCGCTCTGTGGGACTCAACCGACGGCGAGGAGCCTGTCGACCGCGTCGCGGCGGCTGTTGAGCTGCTGCTCACAACCGGCGAACGGCGCTATGCCGACGCGCTGATCGATCGCAGCGGATCGATCGAAGCGCACTTTGACCGCGTCGGGTGGATCGCCGCGCGCGCGGTGTCCCGGGTCGACGACGAGCGCTTCACCGCGATCGTCGAACGCGCCGCGGCCGCGCACCGTGCGCAAATCGATGACCTCGAGCGCAGAACACCGTACGGACTCCCGTACGAACCGGACATCTGGGGCGCCGGCTGGGGCATCCAGGCGTTCGGCATGAGGCAGTACTTCCTGCACAGCGCGTACCCCGACCTTTTCCCGGCGCGCTTCATGCTGCACGCGCTCAACTTTGTGCTCGGCTGTCACCCGGGAGCGAACACATCGTCGTTCGTGTCGGGAGTCGGATCGCGGTCGCTCACCGTCGCGTACGGGTTCAACCGCGCCGACTGGTCGTACATCCCCGGCGGTAGCGCGTCGGGCACCGCGCTCATCAGGCCCGACTACCCCGAGTTGCTCGAGTGGCCCTACCTCTGGCAGCAGACCGAGTACGTGCTCGGTGGCGGCACGACCGACTTCCTGATCCTCGCGCTCGCCGCCGACAAGGTGCTGAACGCGACGTAGCGGGGGCCCGCCGCCGCCCGCCGCCGCCGATGCGGCAGGCCGTGCGCCGGTTGACAACCTATCATATCGCCCCACGATCTGATGTACACACCGCGCGTGATCGGTTAGAATCGCCAAAACCACCCCGGAGATATCAGTGAGCGCACGTCCAAACATCCTGTTCATCATGACCGACGATCACGCCGCGCAGGCGATAAGCTGCTACGGGAGCAAGATCAACTCGACGCCGAACCTGGACCGGATCGGGAATGAGGGCATGCGGTTCGACCACTGCTACGTGACCAACTCGATCTGTACGCCAAGCCGCGCGACGATCCTCACCGGCACGCACAACCACGTGAACCGCGTGACGACGCTCGCGACGCACCTGGACAACCGGTTGCCGAACGTCGCGAAGCACCTCCAGACCGGCGGCTACCAGACCGCGATCTTCGGCAAGTGGCACCTGGGTCAGGGACCCGACCACTGGCCGACCGGGTTCGACCACTGGTGCGTCCTGCCCGGTCAGGGCATCTACCACGACCCGCGCTTCGCTGAGATGGGAGAGCAGGTCGTCAAGCCCGGCTACGTGACCGACGTGATCACCGACGACTGCATCGACTGGCTCGACCGGCGCGACGACTCGAAGCCGTTCTTCCTGATGTGCCACCACAAGGCGCCGCATCGGCCGTGGGACCCAAAACCAGAGCATCGGTCGCTCTACACCGATCCGATCGCGATCCCCGACACGTTCGACGACGACTACCGTAACCGCGCGCGCGCGGCAGAGGCCGCGCACATGCGCATCGCGCGCGACATGACGTACGACGACCTCGACCTGGTCCAGGTTCCTGAGGCGCCGGGCGAGACCCTCGGCTGGAGTTCACACAAGCTGGTCCCGGAGCCGAGCGACGACGAGCTGGCAGGCTTTTCGCTACGCTGCCGCAATACCGGCGAGCGTTTCACGTTTTCAAGCCGCGATGAGCTGAAACGGTTCAAGTACCAGCGCTATCTCCAGAAGTACCTGCAGTGCATCCACTCGGTCGATGAGAACGTCGGCCGGCTACTCGACTACCTGGACACAAAGGGTCTGGTGGACAATACGGTCGTAATCTACACGTCCGATCAGGGGTTCTACCTGGGCGAACACGGGTGGTTCGACAAGCGGTTCATCTACGAAGAGAGCTTCAGGATGCCGTTCCTGGTGCGCTATCCGCAGCTGGTGAAGCCGGGATCGGTCTGCACCGACATGGTCAGTAACGTCGACTTCGCGCAGACCTTCCTGTCGCTCGCGAAGCTGCCCGAGCCGAACTACATGCAGGGCAGGTCGATCGAGCCGCTGCTGCAGGGCAGGACACCCGATGACTGGACCGATCTGGCGTACCACCGCTACTGGATGAACCAGGACGACATCCACAACGCGTACGCGCACTACGGAATCCGCACGCACCGCTACAAGCTGATCTACTGGTACAACGAGGACTGCCGTGAGATCGGCGCAAACCCGGGCACCGATCAACCCGAATGGGAGCTCTTCGACCTGGAGAAGGATCCGCTCGAGCTGTTCAACGTGTACAACGACCCGGCGTACGCCGACGCGGTGCGCGAGATGACGGCGAAGCTCAACGCGGAGATGCTCCGGATCGGCGACACACCGATGCACCCGGTCGGATGACCCTGCGCCGGCTGTGGCCGGCCCGTGCGCCGGCTGTGGCCGGCCCGTGGGCTGGTGCCTAATCGCGCGCTATCGCGAAATACTCCATCTCGAGCGTGACCGAGTCTCCGACGCTCGCGACGATCGAGTTGCCGCCGACGTACGGGATGACGATGTCAAAGTCGTCCCACAGTACAACCGTCTGAGCGGTGCCACGCAACTCGGTATCGGAGACTATCTGGGCGGTCATCTGAAAGGTGACAGGTGCGGTCACATCGCGAATCGTCAGATCGCCGAGCACGTCGAATGAGAACGTGACACCGTGGGCTACCGATTCGGGCAGCCCGGAGATCGACCGCGGCGCGAAACGCGAAAACTCGAACTCGTCGCGGTTCGACTCGAGGATCATCGACCGGATCGTCCGGTCTCGCACCTCATCGTCGGTGCGCACGGTCCGCACGTTGATCACGAACTCGCCGATCTCAAGCGCGATCGGGTCGAACCCTACCGCGATCGAACCGTCGATCTGGTTCGTGACGCCGACGACGGTGTTCGGTCGCCCGCGGAGAACCTCCTCGATGATGAAGCGAGCCTCGGAACGCGATTGGTCGACCTCGAACACGGTGGACTCGGGCTCCTGCGGCTCAAGCCTGAGCGCCTCGACCGGAGCCGATGCCTGTCCCGACCCGCCGGATATCCAGATGTACCCCAGAAACCCGAGTCCGGCGACCAGGATCAGACCGACCACGA
>RECL01000150.1 GCA_007694025.1 Spirochaetaceae bacterium | reverse complement strand
GCGCTCTACGGGATCGTTCCGCACGAGTTCGGTCGCGTCGCGTGGTTCCGTGATGGCCTGCTGCCGTCGCACTGGTTCAACTACCTGAACCTGTTATCGCACAGCCCCGCGGCCGCGCTGATCTCGCGGTCGCTTGCCGAAGAAGCCGACCTGTCGCCAGGAGATCCGATCTATCTGCGGTGGGGCGATCAGCCGCTGACGCTCTACTATGTCTACGGTGTCGTTGACTACTGGCCCGGGTACAATCCGTTCGCCGGCGGTGGCGCGGGCGCGCGCCAGCATCTGGCGGTCGTCAACCTCAACTACATGCACGCGACGACCGCGCTCGAGCCCTACCAGGTCTGGTTCGCGCTCGACGACGGCGTGACGAGCGCCGAGTTCTACGAAGCGCTCACCGTAGGCCGCGTAAATCCGACGCGGGTTCAGGACGCGAGCCAGGAGCTGATCCGACGTCGTAACGACCCGATGCTCCAGGGCACGAACGGGACGCTGTCGCTCGGCTTCCTTGTCAGTCTGGGGATCTGCTTCGTCGGCTTTCTGCTCTACTGGGTGTTTTCGATCCGCGACCGGACGCTCCAGTTCGGGCTGTTCCGTGCGATGGGGATGAGCAAGTCGTCGATAATCGGGATGCTCGGACTCGAGCAGCTGTTCGTGTCGGGAGCCGCGGTCGCGGCGGGTTTTGCGATTGGACGGATCGCGAGCGAACTCTTCGTGCCGTTGCTCCAGGCGGTTCGCAGCGCAGAGCAGGCGGTACCGCCGTTCCGGGTCGTATCGCTGGGTGTCGATCAACTACGAATTACGATCTTCGTGACCGTGATGCTTCTGTTCGGCTTCGGGATCCTGTCGGTTGTTCTGTCGCGCATCAAGATCCATCAGGCCGTCAAGCTGGGAGAGGAGTGATGAGCGGATCGAATCCAGGCGGCATGCCGGCGGGCGCCTCACCCGCGCGCGGTGATATCGCGCTTCACGTTCGCGACCTCCACCGGCGGTTTCGCGCCGGAGGAACTGAGGTGCGGGCGGTCGACGGAGTGTCGATAGAGATTCCAGCCGGGCGGCTCACCGTCGTGAAGGGGAGGTCGGGCTCCGGCAAGACAACGCTGCTCAACATTCTGGGGCTCCTGGATCGGCCCGACGCCGGCGCGCTTGCCTACGGGCAGGTCGACGTTCTCAGGATGAGCGATCCTGATCGCGACCGGTTCCGTCGGCATGAGATCGGATTCGTGTATCAGACGATCGCGCTTGTTGCGGCGATGTCGGCCGCTGAGAACGTCGACTTCCAGATGCGGGTGGCGGGAATGAAGGCCGCCGAGCGCTCCCGGCGCGTGAGCGAGTGCCTGGCGCTTGTCGGGCTAGAAAAGCGGATGTCGCACTTTCCCGCCGAGATGTCGGGCGGCGAACAGCAGCGCGTTGCGATTGCGCGCGCGATCGCGCACTCGCCCCGCGTGATCTACGCCGACGAGCCAACAGCGGAGCTTGATACGATGACCGGCGTACACATCGTCGCGATCTTCAAGCGGCTGATCGAGGAAGAGGGGATCACCGTCGTGATGACGACGCACGATCCTGCGATGATGGAGCTGGCCGATAACGTTGTCGAAATGGACGGTGGTCGCGTTGTGGAGCATGTCGATGATCCACTGTGAGAACCTGGTCAAGATCTACAAGACGCTCGACACCGAAGTGCTCGCGCTCCAGGGCCTGGATCTGGAGGTGCCCGACGGTCAGCTGATGGGTATCATCGGCAACAGCGGAAGCGGGAAGAGCACGCTGCTCAACATCCTGGGCGCGCTCGACGTACCGTCAGCAGGAACGGTTTCCGTGAACGGCGTGAACATCCTGCAGCTCGACGATCGACAGATGATCGAGTATCGACGCAGCACGATCGGATTCGTCTGGCAGAACTCCGCGCGCAACCTGATCCCATATCTCACCGCGCTGGAGAATGTGGAGCTGCCGATGCAGATCGCGCGGCGGCGCAAGCGAAGCTGGGCGCGCGAACTCCTGGACATGGTCGGTCTGTCGCACCGCGAGCGCAGCAGGCTCGATCAGCTGTCAGGGGGAGAGCAGCAGCGCGTCGCGATCGCGATCGGGCTTGCCAACAATCCACCGCTCCTGCTTGCCGATGAGCCGACCGGAGCGGTCGACTCTGAGACGACCGAGCGAATCATGACGGTCTTTCAGCGGTTCAACCGCGAGATCGGGGTCACGATCGTCATCGTGACGCACGACCGGCGTCTTTCGCGGAACGTCGACCGCGTGGTCGCGATCCGCGACGGGAAGACATCGAGCGAGTTCCTCAAGCGCCAGTCGTACCGCGAAGCGTTCGAGCACGACCGCGCCGCCGAGGATGCATCGCTCTTCCCGGAATCGGACAGCACGCACGACGAATACGTCCTGGTCGATAAGGCGGGGCGACTCCAACTTCCTCACGAAGAAATGCGCCGGATGGGTATCAAGCCCGACAGCCGCTTGCGCGTCGTCGAAGAGGACGGTCGACTCGTGATCCTGCCGCCCGCGGCGGAGGAGCGGTAGCCGTCCGACGCGGGCTGTCCGACGCTGGCCTTCTGTGCTCGACTACTCCGCGTTGTCGGCCCCTATCAGCCCGACCTTTCGCAGCTGCTCTTCGAGCTTCTCCTTTTCGATCGGCTTCACCAGGTAGCCGTCGGCTTCCCGCCGAAACGCAGCCATGATGTTGTCGGCGTCCCCGAGCGCTGTGGTCATGACAACCTTCGCGCCGCGTCCGACCGGGAAGCCTGCCTGCGCCTCTGCGGCCCGGATGCGCTCGAGCGCTTCCTGCCCGTCCATCTCAGGGAGCATAATGTCGAGGCAGATCAGATCGTAACAGCCGTCCGACTTCAGTCGCGCGGTGACGGCTTCGATCGCCTCCTTGCCGTCGAACGCGAGTTCGACCGGCCCGTACTGCTCGAGTCGCTTCTGCAGAATCAGCCTGCTCGAAAAATCATCTTCCACGATCAACGTCGTCATCAGTGCCTCCGTTTGGGTATTGTGTTCGCGGGCGCGCGCCCGGCTAACTGCTCGGATTCCCGCGCTGCTTTCCCTCTGCGCTGCCCGGGGAACCGTCGTGGGCGTCCTCTGGCGCGTCGAATACGACCGTTGCACCGGGAAGCTGGACGACGTCTCCGGGAGTGAGTCTCCTCCGGGTCGTGAGCTGGTTGTTCACGCTGATCGGCTGGTCGCTCACGACGGTGTACTGGTGCGTGGTCTGGTCGAACACGATCGTCGCGTGTCGGTCCTTCATGTCGGGGTTGCCGGCGATCGTCACGTCGGCCGCGTCGCTCGACCCGATGACCGTCTGCGGCGAGGTCAGATCGATCACCTGAGTGGCACGGCCGCGCGCGTTCAGGACTTCGACGTTGGCCGTTGTCCTTCGGTTGCGGAAACGCAGCAGCGTCAGCCCGGCGGCAAGGAGGAGCGCGATCGCGAACGGGATCAGCAGCCCCGCTCCAAGCGATTCGCCCGGGAGACCGAAGATCGTTCCGGCGAAGTAGCGGCGCGTCGAGCGAGCATCGCCGTCGCGTGTACGGACGAGCGCGCGCACCGAGCGTTCGTCGGTCGGTCGGATACCCGCGCGGTACGACACGCGGTACTCGCTGAGCACCCGCTCGCGGATGTCCAGATATACCGCTGCGAGCGCGGCCTCGTCGTCTGCGTCGTAGACGAGTCCGCCGTTTTCGGTGACGATCTGGGTGAACGCAGGATCGCCGACCGTGGCGAAGTTGATGCCAAAGGCACCAGAGCCGGTGCGTTGCAGCGCATCGACCGTTTGTCTGACGCCGACCAGTTCGTCGCCGTGGATCGGGTGCGGGCGTCCGCTGTACCGCGCGAACGGGTAATCTTCTCCGTCGGAGAGGATGATCACGACCTTTCTGCCCCGGACCGCTTCGAGCTGTTCGGCCGCGAGCTTGACCGATCGGTAGAGCTCGGTGTACGACGCGTCACGATCGGGTCGCTCGATATCGCCGAGCAGCAGGTCGATCGTCCCGATCGACGTGGTCGGCTCGGCAAGAACCGTGAAAAACGTGTTGAACGTCGCGAGCGCGACGCGGTCACGGGGATTGTCGATCTGGTCCAGGAACCGCCTGATCGCGCGCACAGCCATAGTCATCCGCATCTGTTCCGGGTCGTCGGTCGGTTGTCCGTCGAGCGTGTCGTACATGCTGCCGGAGTTGTCCACCAGCAGGTAGAACGTGACCCCCTGATCGACGTTCGCCGATGGGACGAAGCCGGTGATCTCGACCTGGTCGAAGGTGACTCCGTCGGCCGATTCGAACACGTCGAAGGCCGACCGCTGCAGGTTCGTGATCGGTCGACCTGCAGCGTCGCTGACACTCAGGTAAAGATCGACGCGCTGCTGCGTGAGCAGCCGCGAGCTGTCGATCTGCGCGATTCGCACCGACTGCGCGGCCGTCGATCCTGCGCCGCCAAGCGCGAACAGCAGCGCAAACAGCGCCATCACCAGCGGCCGGTAGAGCAGCTTCGCCGACCCCACCTGAATCACATCGTCGTACTTGAGCACGCCCGATCCAGTCTGCGGGACCGGCAGATCGTTGATACGGACGACCGAGTCCGCTTCCGGGATCAGGTAGAGCTCGCGGCGTCGCTCGGCGAGCAGCGCGTGGCGATCGGCCACGGTGCGGTAGTCGCGGAGGTAGACGTCCGATCCCGACGCGGTTCCGACGCGGAGGTTTCGCTGGTTCAGGATGAACTCTCTTCCTTTGGCCGGACCGTTGAGGACCCGCATCACCCCCGAGCACAGGCGATGCTCGATCAGCCCGTACGCGGTCGCGATCAGCGCGCCAAACACGACCAGACCCACCGGACGGGCGATAGCCGGGGAGATCAAAAACGGCGCGTACTCGATAGCCGCGCCGCCAACCGCTCCGCCGATAGCTCCGCCAAGCACGCCGATGCCGACCTTCAGGCCCGATCGGCGGCGGACTCCTTCGCTCGACCCGACGAAGATACCAAGAACCGTCCAACCGATGATCCGCGCGACGGGTCTCCCGACGAGCTCAAAGTCACTCGCGCCGCGCAGGAACCCTTCTCCGGCGACGAAGAGCGCCGCCTGTCCGAGCACGAACCCGATTGCACCGCCGGCGGCCGCGTACAGGAGGCCGAACCCGGCCCCAGTCGCGATGCGTCGATAGTTACCGGCGATGATGCCTTCGGCGGCCCCGAAGAACGCTCCGAATACAGCTCCGAAGGTGGCTCCGGCGAAGAGGCTGAACAACAGGTAGGTCGGAAAGCTCCCCTGGAGGTGCAGCGACAGCTCGAGCACCGGCCATGCGGCTATTCCCGCGAGCGTTCCGATTGCGATGAAGATTAACTTACGGATCAGTCGTGACATCTGGTACCCCTTCAGTCCTACCGGCGCGCCATCGTTGCGTCCAGGAACACCCGGCTCTGAAACGGACGGACGGTCACGTCGATCGACTCCGACCGGTAGAGCGGGTGATCGAACCTGAACCGGTACGTTCCGCCCGACCGGACGACAGCCGACGAGAACGGGCCCCAGGCGCGCCAGACACCGTCGACGTTGACCGAAAGTCGCGCGCCCGGTATCTCCCGGAGTGTATCGCGGTCGGTTGCCCGAAACACGACATCGACCGCCGAACGCGGAGGGTCGGGTAGCTCCACCCGGACGATCCGCGCGGCCGACGGACTGCCGGGGACGATGAACCCGTCGCCATGCTCATCGCGCAGCGATCGAAGCTCCAGAAGCTGCGACCAGAGCGTCGATTCGGCTTCCACGTCGAGCCGGTACTGCCCCGCAGCAGTGTAGACGCGCTGCGAGCGGTACGCGATGAAGCGTACCGAGTCTTCGGCGTGGTCGCGCGTGAACCGCAGCGTGATCGGGCTGGCGTTGACGCCGTGGCCCGGCGACGCTTGTAGCGCGACCGCTCCTGCCACCGAAACTCGGTCGAGCTGCGCGACTGAGCGCGGGATCCTGACGCTGACCTCAAGCGCCGCGCTCCGGTCGGGAAGGATCACTTCATTATAGAGTCCGGACAGGTAGATCGCGCCGACTCCCGACCCGACGGCCAGCAGTGCTATCGCCGCGACAACGATCCGTGCACGGCGCGGCCTTCGCGGCATGTCTGCGTGTTCATCGCCGCCGAGGTACTTCTCCACGGTCGCGCGCGACGGCGCGTGCGGCTTGAGTCGAAGGCGTCGGTCGATCCGCTGGATCAGCTTGCCCAGGTCGGACGGGCGCCGCGCCGGCTTCGGGCGCAGCATCGCGCGGATCAGCCTTGCCGCGAACGGGTGGACCTTCGGATTGACTCGTCGCGGCGCGTCGTACCGTCCCTTCTGGATACGCGCGAGCACCTCCGGTGTGAACGATCCGGGGTAAGGCCGTTTGCCGGTGGCCATCTCGTAGAGAACCACGCCCATCGAATAGACGTCGGCGCGGTAATCGACGTTTCTGGTGTTCTGGAACTGTTCGGGTGCCATGTAGCTCGGAGTACCGAGCGTCATACCTTCTCTGGTGAGATCCGACTGCTCGTCGCCGTGGATCGTCGCGATGCCGAAGTCGACGAGTTTCACGTCGCCGCGGTGTGAGATAAGGATGTTCGCCGGCTTGATGTCGCGGTGGACGACGCCACGCGAGTGCGCGTACGCAAGCGCGCGGCACACCTCGCGAAAGATCAGCAGCGCGATGTGATTCGGCAGGTAGCGCCGCCGGCGGATGAGCTCCTCAAGCGACATGCCGTCGACGTACTCGAGCACGATGTAGTACGACGTGCCTTCGCGAAAGTGGTCGTAGACGTCGACGATCGCGTCGTTCCGCAGATCCATCATGATCTGCGCCTCACGACGGAACCGCTCGCGGATATCTGCGTTGCCCCGAAGCGTGAGCTTCTTGATGATGACCGAGCGGTCGAGCGTTGGATGCGCGGCAACGTAGACCGCTCCCATCCCGCCCTGCGCGATCTGTCTGATCACCTGGTACTTTCCGATCGAGTCGGGTTGCTTTGCCATCAGTCTGTCTCTTCGGGGCCGCGCGCGATCGGCGGCACCTCTACGACGTCGCGCTCCGGATCGAACGGTGGTCGGTCCAGGATCGCGACGATCGAGCGGTCGGGGTTGTGGATCTGGACGTAGCGCCCACCCGCTCTCAGGTGGTAGCGTCCGCCGACCGGCCGGTGTCCTCCCAGGTAGACCCGCTCTTCGCAGACCACGTCGGGCAAATAGGCGTCGAGCATCCGGGTCACGCTGTCGGGTTCGGCTTCGTCGTTCGCGGTCCAGGTGAGCCCGCGAACCACTTCCGGGCGATCGCGGTAGCCGACGACCTCGTCGACCGCGTAGAACCGTTCGGGCTCAGCGTGCCCGACGATGTAGAAGTCGCCGATCGCGATCAGGGGAAGCGTCTTTTCAAACCGGTAGACCGAGTCGAACGCAGCGCCCTGGTAGAACAGGTCCATGTATTCGGCGACCATCGCGCCTTCGTAGACGAACTTGCCGAACGGCATGTTTCCGTCGCGCTCCTCATTCGCGATGTTTTCGTGGTTGCCCTTCAACGCGTGCACGTTCTGCGGAAACGCGGCCTTGAGCCGAGCGACGATTTCGAGCGTGTTGAGGCTTTCGGCCATCTCCCGGTCCATCGCGTCGTGCCGCTCGAACCCGCCCTGGTATTCGTCGAACGCGTCGAACCACCGGCCCCGCGCGCGTCCTTCGGCGTGCACGTAGTCGCCTACGAACACCAGCTGCACGCGTCCGGCAGCAAGCGCGTCGACGACGCAGCCGGACCCCGTCGGCAGGCCGCCGCCGGGCTCGGGCATCGCGAGCACCGCCAACACCAGATCCGCGCGAGCGTGCACGTCGGGGACTACAACACAGGGCATCCTGGGATGGAGCCGGACGAGCCCACCCGGGCGTCCCAGTTGGTCGCGCGGTCGCACGTCATCGTCGGTCTGTTCCATCGCGGCGACTGCACCGGCCATCGCGGCGGCGAGGTCGGCCGGGGGCGGCGGAGCCGCGCGGCCGGCGATCGACTGCAGCGACTCGATGAGCTCGTGCACCGGGTCTTACTCCCCCCGGATGATCGTCTTGTTGACCTCGACGAAGTCTTCGGCTAGAACCTGCGTCACGTTGATCAGCAGATCCTCCTCCTCCTCCGCGTCGAGCTGTTCGGACGCAACCGCGATCATGAAGATCGGGGAGCTCTTCTTGATCGGCCCGGCGCTGAACTCGGCGATCGAGTCGACCGCGAGCTCATCGGCGAGCACTCCGCGGTCGTGCGTCGCGCTTTCAGGCACATCGTCGCGAAGTCCGATGCTGCTGTACTCGACGTGGCGAACGCCGTCCACGCGTGGGCCGATTGTCAGCAGCGACCCGGAGTACGTCATCGCGAGCGCTCCTCGCTCTTCATCCGCGCCGAACGCATCGACCGCTTCGAGCTGATTCTCCGCGACGCGCGTCTCGAACAGGCTCTTCTTCTCTATCCACGCCTGCGCGATCAGCTCGACCGACGCTTCCCCCGGTTCGAGCCCCGATGTCGACGTGATCTGCCTGATGTGCTCCTTGATCTGCTCCGGTACCTGGTCCAGATATTCGCCCATACTCACCTCCGGTTCGTATGCCTGCCGCACCCCTTCACGGGATCGCAGCGCTGAACCTGGATTGTAGGCCACCGGGGCCGCTCGATCAACGGGGTTGCGCAAGAGTATCCATAAATTTATAAGTGGGCATAATGGACTTTCATTAGATTGGGCAAACCTTCGGTTGACCGACAGACGGATCAGGCGGCAATCGGCACATCGCGGTTTGACCCGCGGGCGCGTGCGCCGCATATTCTTGATGTGCGAGTAGCCTTCTTCAGCACGAAGCAGTGGGTCCGCGATGCCTTCGACCGCGCGAATGCCGACCAACGGTTCGAGTTCACCTACCTTGAGGCGACACTTGATATCCACACCGTCGCGCTTGCCGACGCGCACGATGCGGTCTGCGTGTTCGTCAACGACGCCGTCGATGCAGAGGTGATCGCGGCGCTCTCCGAGCGCGGTGTCAGGTGCATCGCGCTGCGGTGCGCGGGGTTCAATAACGTCGATCTGAACGCTGCGCACGAGCATGGGATTGTGGTCGTCCGGGTTCCCGCGTACAGCCCGCACGCGGTTGCAGAGCACGCGCTCGGGATGATGCTCGCGCTCAACCGCCGCTATCACCGCGCGTTCAACCGGGTTCGCGAGGGGAACTTCAGCCTGGACGGACTTCTGGGTTTCGACGTGCACGGCAAGACGATCGGTGTGATCGGTACCGGAAGGATCGGTCAGGTCTTCTGCGGCCTGCTCCGCGGCTTCGGCTGCCGCATTGTCGCGTACGACAAGTATCCCGACTCCGGGCTTGCCGACGGCGGGGTCGAGTACGTAAACCTGCAGTCGCTGTACGCCGCTGCCGATATCATCAGCCTCCACTGTCCGCTCACGCACGAGACCTACCACCTGATCAACGACTACGCAATCCGGTCGATGAAGCGCGGCGTGATGATCCTCAACACCAGTCGCGGCGCGCTCATCGACACAAACTCGGTGATCAACGGGCTGAAGAGCGGCCGCATCGGTTACCTTGGCCTGGACGTCTACGAGGAAGAGGGCGATCTCTTCTTCGAGGACCTGTCGGATCAGGTGATCCAGGACGACATGTTCGTCCGCCTGCAGACCTTCCCAAACGTGTTGATTACCGCGCATCAGGCGTTCTTCACCATGGAGGCCGTAAACAGCATCGCGGATGTGACCGTCGGGAATCTGGACGCTATCGCCAACGATGACGAGCCGGAAAACGTCGTCGGGCCGGATCGAGTCCACGGGTAGCTCGCGACCTCCATCTCGGCTACACTCCGCCTGTGACGCTCGGGACCTTCCTTCACTACGATATCAACTTCTACGCGATGGCGCTCGTCGCGTCGGTTCTGGGTATCATGCACTGGAGACGGTCTGGAAGCGGGCACGCGGTCAGGCTCTTTCGCGGTCTGCTGACGGTGACGCTTGTCATGCTTGCGCTTGAGGTGGTCTCCTGGGCGTTCGACGGCCGGCCCGGAGGCGGATACCGACGGCTCAACTACGCGTCCAACCTGTTCTACCTGTGGCTGAACCCGCTGATACCCTGTCTGTGGGCGTCGTACATCGACTACGCGATCTTCGGATCGGTCAGGCGTCTGCGACGGCGGCTCTACTACAGCCATCCGATGATCGTATCGACGCTCCTGGTCGCGGTGCAACCGTTCTGGCCGGTGCTGTTCACAGTCAGCGACGCGAACCAGTACGCACGTGGGCCGGCGATCTGGGTAAACGTCGCGTCGACCTTTGCTATGCTTGTTCTGATTATCGCAATCGCGGTGCGCAACCGGTCCCGCCTCCGCGACGGAGTTGTACCTGCGATCATCCTGTTCATCACCGGACCGGCGATCGCGGTCGTGGTTCAGATGGTCGTGTACGGTGCGCTGCTGATCTGGCCGATGATGGCGCTCGCGCTCGTCGTCAGCTACGTCGTCCTGGAAACGGTGACCGCGTCGCGCGACCACCTGACCGGTCTGTCGAGTCGACTCCGGGTCGAAGAGCACGTCCGCAACCTGGTCGACTCGCGTACTGGGTTCGGTCTGATCGTGATGGACCTGGACGACTTTAAGCTCATCAACGATCAGTACGGGCACCAGAGCGGAGATGAAGCGCTGATCCTCTTTGCCGATCTCCTCCGCGACGTCTTCGCATCGCAACGGATCGTCGCGCGCTTTGGCGGGGACGAGTTTGCCGTCGTGACCGCTTCAACGACCAACGAGCAGCTCGATGCGTACAAGCGCAGATTGCTGCGGCGTGTCGACGCGCTCAATGCCGATGCGAATCGTCCCTACCGGATCCGGATGAGCTACGGCGCGACCGTCGCCAACCCGTCGGGCGGCGACACGCTTGAGACAGCATTCAGCCGAGCCGACGCGCTCATGTACGCCGACAAGGCGCAGAACAAGAACCTCCAACGCCGCGCGTCCGATCGTTCTGGTCCGTTCGTCGCTGTCGATCCCGCCTGACCACGCATCGTTCGATTTTCGATCTCATAGTCGTCTGCGTCTGGACAAACGCGCGGTCGTGCGCTATACTGCCTGTCAAATAAGTAAAAAAAGCCAATTCTAGCGGAGTCATATGCGGTTTCCCCGGTCGGTTCGACACATACGCCTCACCCACACCTGCCTCGCGATTCTCCTGCTCTGTGCGGCGCACGGGGTGACCGCGGAGGTCGTGTTTGAACGGATCGGGTTCGAGAGCGGCCTGCTGAACTCCTCTGTATCATCGATCCTCCAGGACTCCGACGGATTTCTCTGGTTTGGCACCCAGTCGGGTCTCCAGCGCTACGACGGACGGGCAATGCTGTCGTTCACGAGCGAGCCGTTCAACCCCGACAGCCTGTCGCACCAGCTGGTGCAAACGCTCGCCTACGATCCCGGCGACGCGCTCTGGGTCGGCACGTATGGGGGCATCAACCGGCTCGATCCGGCGACCGGGCGAATGTCTCACGCGCGACACGTTCCAGGTCGTGACGACTCGCTCAGTAACGACGTCGTCGTCGCGGTTGCGCGCGACGCGGCCGGTGCGCTCTGGGTTGGCACGCTCGACGGTCTGAACCGGCTGGATTCGGCGTCCGATCCGTTCGGGCCCGACGCCCGGTTCACTCGGTTCGCGCCCGATGCGGACGATCCATCGGCGATTCCGAACGCGACGATCAGGGCGCTCCGCGCCGATTCGCGCGGGCTGTTCTGGATCGGAAGCTACGGGGGCCTTTCGTACGTCGATCCCCGGACGAGTGGCGCCACCGCCGGAGAGCCTCGGTTCGTGACGCTGCCCGTCGGCAACGACGCGCTGCCGAGCCCCTTCGTGATGACGATCGCGGAGGACGCCGGTGGCGACCTGTGGATCGGCCTGTGGGACGGCGGCGTTGTGCGTCTGCGCGTCCAGTCCGGCGTTGACCGCGCGACCGGCGATGCCGGTGCGGCCGGCGACGCGCCCGGGGCGTTCATGCTGCCTGACGGCACCACGGTCACGATCGTCGAGCGCTACTCGCTTCCGGACAACCGGGTCTACCAGGTTCTCCCAGCGCGGTCCGGTCTGGTCTACGTGGCGACGTGGGGTGGTGGCCTCTCCGTTATCGACCCGCGTACCGGCGCTGTCACGACGCATCGGCACGACCCGGCGGACCGGGCCAGCCTGGCGCACGACATCGCGTATTCGCTCTTTGAGGACCGGTCGGGCATCGTCTGGGTCGGCACGAACGGGAACGGGATCAGCAAGCTCAACCCGTCACAACTCGACTTCCGCCTTGTCCACCGCGATCTGCCGGAAGATCGTCTACTCACAACGGGCCGGGTTCAGCTCCTGTACGAACACGCTGCTACCGGATTACTCCTCGTCGGCGTACAGAACGCCGGACTGAACATTCGCGACCCCGAGACCGGTCGCGTTACTGTCTACCGGCACGATCCGGACAACCCCCGTTCGATCGCGCACGACAACGTGTCGACCGTGATGGACGACGGGGCGTGCGTGCTGGTAGGCACGAACGCGGGAATCGACCGTTTCTGCGTTGAGGAGGGGACGTTCGAGCGCGCGTGGGAACCGTTTCATGCGGTTGCTCCGACCCCTCCGATCGTCTACGCGCTGCTGCGCGCGCGCGACGGGTCGCTGTGGGTCGGCACCTACGATCGAGGCGTCCTGCGACTCAATCCGGACGGAACGGTAACCGAGTACCGCTTCTCCTCCGATGACCCCGAATCGCTGTCAAACAACCTTGTCTACACCATCATGGAGGACCGGGAGGGCGCGGTATGGATCGGGACGAACGGAGGTCTCAACCGGTATCTCCCCGGTTCGGACGGTTTCAGACGCTACCTGCACGATCCGGTGGACAGACGTACGATCAGCAGCAACTCGGTTGGCGCTCTCCGGGAGGACTCGGCCGGGACGCTCTGGGCGGCGACGCGAAGCGGCGGGCTCGCGCGCTACGACCGCGACCGAGACGGCTTCTCCAACATCGACACGACGCATGGGCTGAGCGGCAATCTGGTGACGTCGTTTCTGGAGACCGCTCCCGGCGTGCTCTACGTCGCGACGACCAGCGGGCTCAACCGCGTCACGCTCGATCCATTCCGTGTAGAGCTGATCGACGAGCGCGACGGACTCGCCACTCGCGAGTTCGCAAGCGGCGCGCTGACGACGGCTTCGGGCGACCATCTCTTTGGCGGGTTTTCATCGATCGTTCGTATACCCGGCCGGCGGGATAGCTTGCCCGGCGTGCCGCCGCAGGTCCAGATCACGTCGATCCGCGTGATGAACCAGCCATACGGCGCCGCCACGCTTCCGCATCGGGTGACGGCGGTTGATCTCCCGTACACGGAGAACTTCGTCGAGTTCGGCTTCGCGGCGATGGATTTTTCGCTTCCGCTTCGTAACTCATACCGGTACCGGCTTGTCGGACTGGATTCGGGCTGGGTCGACGCCGGACACCGCGCGACGGCGACGTACACGTCGTTGCGTCCCGGGCGCTATACCTTCGAAGTCATCGCCGCCGACAGCCGCGGCGTCTGGAGCAGCGATCCGGCCCGAATCGAGCTGACGATTCGCCCGCCGTTCTGGCGTACCGAAGCGTTCGCCGCGCTGTCGATCGTCGTGATCGGTGTGGCGGTGTATCTGGTCTTCTCTCTGCGCACGCGGTCGCTTCGCGAGCAGGCGCGGCGGCTTGAAGCGACCGTCGGCGAGCGTACGGAGGCGCTGCGCGTGGCCAACGCGGAGCTGCGCGCAGCGAACGAGACCAAAGATCGGTTCTTTTCGATCATCGCGCACGATCTACGCGGACCGATCAACGGCATGGCCCAGCTGACCAGTCAGGTGGTGCGGGACTCCCAGACGATCGACCGGGAGCAGCTCCTGGAAGTCTCATCGGTGATCTCGGCATCCGCCGGAGGCCTGGTCGCGATGCTGGAGAATCTTCTTGAGTGGTCACAGCTGCAGCTCGGAACGTTGCAGCTCACCGCGGCGCCTGTCGCCGTCGCGCCGATCGTCGATGAGGTCACCGATGCGCACCGCGGCGCGATGGGGGCGAAGTCGCTCGCGCTGTCGGTCGAGGCCGCGGACGATTTAGCGGTGCTCGCCGATCCACACGGCGTGAAGACCGTCCTCACGAACCTCGTAAGCAACGCGGTGAAGTTCTCGCGCCCGAACGGGTCGATAACGGTCCGCGCCGCAGCGCTCGGCCAACGCCTCACGATCGCCGTAGTGGACGATGGCGTCGGAATGCCGCCGGAACGGCTCGACGCGTTGATGAACGGGCGGACGGTCGCCAGGTCGCACGGAACGAGCGGTGAGCGCGGTACCGGACTGGGGCTGCTCCTGTGCCGCGACCTGATGGCCCGGATGGGCGGTACGCTCACGTTGCAGCGGAGGCCCGAAGGCGGAACCGTGGCCACGGTCGATCTGCCGTTAGCAGTCGTCGGCTGATCGGGTACGACCGATACGTTCACGCACGCGGACGGCGAGTTCGCGCTGCACGTCGGCAGCTCCTACGCGGACATCAGGCTCACCGCGTCGTTGACTGCGTAGCTGCCGCGATCGGGATCTCCAGCCGCCAGCGGACCCCCGGTTCGGTCGTGACCGTCACGTTGGCTGAAATCTGATCGGTGAGGGCCCGAAGGAGCGTCATGCCGAGCGAATCCGGGCGGTCGCGGTCGATGCCCAACGGTACCCCGACGCCGTCGTCGGTGACCTCGAGCACGTAGCTGTTACCGGCCCGGTGCAGCGACAGAGCGACCGTGCCGGTACGCTCGTCCGGGAACGCGTGCTTGATGCTGTTCGACACGATCTCGGTCACGATGAGCCCGAATGGGATCGCAAGGTCGACACCGAACTCGACGCCGCGTTCGACGTCGACCGAGTACGCTATCCTGCCGCGGGTTGGTCCTTCATGGCCGGCCCGGATGTTCTGGATCAGGCTGTTGAGGTAGTCGCTCATGTCTATCCGCGACAATCGCTCGGTCTGATAGAGGTGCTCGTGGACGAGCGCCATCGAGTGGATACGGTTGATGCACTCCGACAGCGCCGCGCGGAAACGTTCGTCGTCGAACGACCCCGACTGGAGGTGGAGGATGCTCGACACGATCTGGAGGTTGTTCTTGGTCCGGTGGTGAACCTCGCGGAGCAGGATCTCCTTCTCCGTAAGCGACTCCGAAAGGACGCGACCGGCGGCCGCCTTCTCCCTGAGTACTCCGTTCAGCGACCGCGCGACCGATCTCATTTCGATGAATCGCTGAGTCGACTGATCGATGGTTTCATTCGTGACGATCGCCACACCGATGTCGTTGATGAACGTATCGATCGTCGCGCCGATGCGGCGACCGATCGCGCGACCGATCAGCAGAGTCACGACGATCACGGCGATCAGGACCAGGCTCGACTGGAGTACGGAGAACCAGAAGTGGCGCGCCATGATCGCGCTCCGGTCGGCCATCGTCGCCGCAAGATCATCCAGGTAGAATCCGGCGCCGATCACCCAGTCCCACTCCGCGACCGCCTGGATGTAGCTCATTTTGGGGGCGATATCGGGTGAGGACCGCTTGCGCCACGAGTACTCGACGTACGCGCCGTCGGGGTGATCGTCGATGGTCGACAGAATCAGGCTCACGACCTCCCCTGTCGGATCGACCGTCTGAGCCGACGCGCGGATCACGCCGTCGAATCCGAGCACGAAGACGTAGCCTTCGTCACCGAAGCGGATCGTGTCGATAGCGCGCAGCATCTTGTCCTGCAGTTCGGCCTCAAGCGCAGCCGGCAGCGCGTTGTCCGCCAGGAAGTCGCGGCTCGCGTGCTCGATCTCGGCGTCGATCATGTGGAT
>RECL01000382.1 GCA_007694025.1 Spirochaetaceae bacterium | reverse complement strand
TGGCGACGGGCGCTGCGCTCGTGGTCGTCATCCTCTCCGCGGTCGCCCCGCGGCGCGTCGGACCGCGCGGTCGTATAGAGATCGGCCCGGCGACGGTCCCGCTCGTCATTCTTGGAATGCTCGTCGTGTCTGGCGTCGTCACCGGCCGGGTTCTATCGGAGACACTGATCGCCGGTGGCGCGTGGCGGATACTCGTACTCTTCTTCTGCGTCGCGTACGCGAGCACGAGCACCGATGTCACGGGCGTCTTCGACTACGTCGCGTACCACCTGTTGCTCGTGGTTTCCGGAAGCGGACGCAGGCTCTTCTTTGGCGTCTACCTTCTGGCATCGGTGCTGACTGTCTTCAGCTCAAACGACATCGTGATTCTGACGCTCACGCCGATCATCTTTCACATCGGCGTGCACGCGCGGATCGACGTGAAGCCGCTACTCTTCGCGCAGTTCTTTGGAGCGAACACGCTCAGCATGCTCCTGCTCGTCGGAAACCCGACGAACATCATCATCGCGACGTCGCTCGGGATCGATTTCGCCGCGTACCTGCGGGCGATGTGGTTCCCGTCGCTGGTAGCGTTCGCGGTAACACCGCTTCTCCTCTTCCTGGTGTTTCGCCGGTCGCTGCCGCAGCGCGTCGATCTGCACCCACAGGCGATGTTCCGGATTCGCAACCGGCTGGACGCGGCGATCAGCGTCGGGCTGCTGGCACTGCTCTTCGCGGGGTTCGTAACCGCCGACCGCACCGGCATGCCGCTCTGGTTCGTCGCGCTTCTGATCGCGGCGGCGTTCACGGTCGAGGATCTGGCATTCACCGTCTGGTACGAGGCTCGCGGGCGGCAGACCGCACACCCGCGTCGCGCCGGAGGTGCGGGTATCGGTCGGCGCCGGCGCATCGCGCCTCACGCGACGTTCGGCGAGCCCGATCCGCCGGTGGAACCCGAATCGGCGCTGCGATCGATCCCGGAGGTCACGAACGATCTCTACCTTGCCCACATCCGTGTGCCGTGGAAGATCCTTCCGTTCATCATCGTCTGTTTCGTGCTCGTCGATCTTTTGGCCTCGCAGGGAGTCTCCGCGCCGGTCGGCCGGTGGCTCACCGCCGGCGACGCGCTCACATCGGTGACGCTGCGAACCGGTCTGGTAGGAGCGGTCACCGCGAATCTGGTGAACAACCAGCCGATGTCGATGTTCTTCGCGCGCGCGATCACAGAGGCGCCCACCGCCGGCGGCACGACCCACGTCCGCGCCGCCGCCTATGCGGCGATCATCGCGAGCAATCTGGCGGCGAACCTCACGCTCCTCGGAGCGCTCGCGGGTCTGATGTGGAGACGGATCCTTGCGGCGAAGGGGCTGTCGATCGGCTACGGCGAGTTTCTGTGGGTCGGCATCAGGATCGTTCCGGTCGTGCTCGTGCTCTCTCTGTTGGCGCTCGCGCTCGTCGTGTAGGCCCGCCGGTACGACTGCCGGCGACCAGCCCAACCGGGTGACGCCCCACCCGGTGTCGCGGTAGAATCACCGACTATGCAAGCAATCGACAACGCTCGATCCGTGGCCTTTCGCGGCGTGAAGCTGAACCTCCCATGGAACAGCTACCGCGTTCATCCATCGCTGACGCGGCACGCGGCGACGATGGAGCGCCCCGAGTTCTGGCAGCGTCTGATCTCGTACCTTGCCGAGTGCGGCTTCAACGCGCTGACGCTCTGGGCGATCCACCCGTGGAGCCTGATGGTCCGCCCCGATCGATGGCCCGACGCGTGCGCGTTCGACGATGCCGAACTCGCGCGGTGGCAGCGCCTCTGGCGGACGATCTTCACTACCGGGGCCGCGAACGGTATCGACGTGATCCCGGTCTGCTTCAACATTTTTGTGTCGCCGGAGCTCGCCCGGGCGCGAGGGCTTGCGCCGTACTCAGCGGATCTGTCAAACGGCTACTACGGCGACGGCGACTACTCCGAAGAGGTCCGCGCGTACAACCGTGACGCGCTGATCCAGGTGATAGATACCTACCCGCAGATCGGCGGGATCGGCGTCAGCCAGAACGAGCGGATGGACGGCGTGCCGCTCGAGACGTGGCAGCGATGGATCGCCGACACCTACTTCGATATCGCGGAGCGCCACCTTGCCGACAAGACCTTCATCGTCCGCGCGCATACGCGCCCGAAGCCGGAGATGACGCGCGCGGCGATCGAGTCGTACCCGGGCCGACTCCCCGCCCGGACGCTCGTCGACGTGAAGTTCAACTGGTCGCACGGGCACGCGACGCCCGAGTTCCACTACATGCACGAAGGAGCGAGCGACGCGCCGCTGTACGACCCGCCCCCCACTCGGTACAAGCTGGTCTACACGGTCAGAAACGAAGACTTCTTCGGTCTGGACTACGGGTGTACCGACTTCATGCGCGAACTGATCGCGGCAAACGCGCGGCCCGACACGGCGGGCTTCATCATCGGGAGCGAGTGCCTGATCCCCGCCGACGAGTTCGTCGTGAAGCCGGGCGTCACGGCACGCGATCGCGGGTGGGAGTACCTGTTCGAGCGGCAGCCGCTGTTCTGGTGCGGCTGGGGCACGCTGCTCCGTGATCCGTCGGCGTCGGATGCGAAGATCGCCGAGCGGATCGCCGCTGTCACGGCCGGCCCGAACGGACCGACGATCGCCGCGCCCGACGCGCTCCTTGAAGCGGCGAACCGTGCGTGCAGGACCGCAAACCGCATCGCATCGAGCATCGCGTCGACGTGGGATTTCACCCTCTACACCGAAGGCCTCATCAAGGGCGCGCGACAGGAGTGGTTCGGCCAGCCGTTCGACGACAGCTCCCCGCTGATCGGCATCGGCGAACTGGCCGACGCTCGTCCGCTCGATCCTGGCTGGGCGCGAATCCGCGACTGGGTCGCCTCCGAGTCGGGCGACGATGGCGGCGACCGCATCGCGCCGGCCGAGCGCATCGCCGCGCTCGAGGCCGATTGCCACCGCGCGATCGAGCTCCTCGACGCGCTCGGTCGTACGCCCGCAGCGTCACCGATCGACGAGTACGAGCGCGCGTCGATCCGGGCGTGGGCGCTGCTTGGCCTCTGCTTCGCGCGGCGGATCGCCGCGGCGGTCGCGCTGTGCGTGCGCGATGCCGGATCGCCGAAGGACGCGGCCGAGGCCGCCGCCGAGGGCGAGGCCGCCGCCGATGTCACCGCCGAACTCGCTCGCGCGCGCGCGTTCTACGCCGACCTCTGCGACACCCTCGATCCGTGGATCCCTGCGCCGTACGATCTGCTGCATCTGGGAGACAACTTCAACCGCGCCGAGTACCGCGTCGGGATCGACCGATTCCACCACCGGTCGGTGCTCGGCCTCATGGACGAAGAGATCGAGCG
>RECL01000399.1 GCA_007694025.1 Spirochaetaceae bacterium | reverse complement strand
CGGCGAATCTCGTACGCTACCGTCGGAGCATGAAACGGCTGGTTCTCTTCGTCGTAACGATGCCGATCGCGTGTTTTGCAGGGCTGTGGATCGCCTCCGCCGCCGCGACCGGCGTCGGGTCTGTGGCCTCATTCAGCCGCCAGATGTCGCCGCTGTACATCGTTTCGATCCTTGCCGCATCGATCGCAGTCGCCGCGTTCGTTCTCGGCTTGGTGACCCGGGATTACTCGTGGGTTGACCGTTCGTGGAGCACCGTTCCACCGGTATTCGCGTGGGTCTACGCGGTGCGCTCGGGGTTCGACCCGGCGGTCACCGTTGCGGCGCTTCTCATCACGGCGTGGGGCATTCGCCTGACGTTCAACTTCGCGCGTCGCGGTGGGTACACGTCGATCGAGGACTACCGATGGGTCATTCTTCGCGATCGCATCGGGAGCCGTGCGCTTTGGCACGTCTTTCATCTCCTCTTCATCTGCGCCTACCAGGTGTTTCTGTTCGTTGCGTTTACGCTTCCGGTCCACGCGCTCGCGGCCAGTTCGACCGGCGGACTGACCACACCCTTTGCCCTCTTTGCCATGCTCTTCCTTCTCGCGCTCGTATGGGAGACCGTCGCCGACGAGCAGCAGTGGCGATTCCAGAACGCGAAGAATGCCGCGCGCGGTAAGCCGGCCGTCTCCGTTCCCGTCGACGGAATCAGCAGGGAAGATATCAGGCGAGGCTTCCGGACGACGGGTCTCTTTCGCTACTCACGACACCCGAACTACTTTGGCGAGCTGTTGGTGTGGTGGTGCGTCTACTTCATGGCGGTCGGAGCGCTCGATACCATCGCACATCCGAGCGGTATCGGCGTCGTACTGCTGACGTTGCTCTTTGTTGGTTCTACGCGGTTCACCGAGTCGATCACGCTGTCACGCTACCCGGAGTACCGGTACTACCGCATCACCACATCGGCGATCGTCCCGTGGCCACCACGCGCGATGGACGACGATTCTGAGATCGCGGGTTCCGGCGCAACCGCGAGCGGGTGACTCCGCACTCTACTACGAACCTTGACGGCGCACGCTACCGGCGCTTCTGGTCGAGCTTCCATCCCGGCTGGAGCTTCTGCATCTGCACCAACGCCGGGCCGTTATGAACCGAGCCGGTGTACCAAGCTCGTCGCGCGGCGTACACTCGGCGTGGAGGTGCGTATGACGTTTCTGCACGACAGGGTCGCCGCGGGTGACCGTCTGTTCGGAACCTGGTGCAACCTGGGATCGAGCATCACGGTGGAGATGGCCGGGATCGCCGGGTTCGACTGGGTTCTCCTGGACCTCGAGCATGGTGTCGGAGACCAGGAGAGCCTGGTCGCGCAGGTTCAGGCGGCGACCGCGGCCGCGACCGTGCCGATCGTACGGATCGCGTGGAACGACCCGGTCCGCTTCAAGCGAGTTCTGGACCTGGGTGTGTCGGGCGTGATGGTCCCCTACGTGCAGACCGCCGACGAGGCGTACGCGGCCGTCCGCGCAATGCGCTACCCACCCGACGGCGTGCGTGGCGTTGCGTCGCTGACCCGCGCGACGGGGTTCGGCACCGCGTTCGCGAGCTACTTCGACCGCGCGAACCGTGATCTCCTGACGATCGTCCAGATAGAGACTCCCACCGCGCTCGCGAACGTCGATCAGATCGCCGCCGTCGACGGGGTCGACGTGCTGTTCATCGGTCCGCTCGACCTGTCAACGGCGATGGGGATCCAGGGGCAGTACTCCAATCCGCACTTTCTTGACGCCGTGGACGCGGTCACCAACGCCGCGCGGAACAACGGCAAGGCGAGCGGGACGCTCGTGCTCTCCCCCGACACGCTCGAACCGATGATCGAGCGCGGCATGACGTTCGTCGCGATGGGCTCCGACGGCGGCCTGGTCGCCGCCGGAATGCGGGCGAACGCGGCGCTGCTGAAGGGCCTTGGGAAGTGATCGACCGGCACGGGGAGGCCGCCGGCGGGCGGACGTCGTGCCGGACCGTCGAGGCTGGGAGAACCCGGTGACATTTGATCAAGCGACGTACGACGTTCGGTTCGAGTGGGGAGAGCGGGGCGTGACGACGCTTGGGCCGGTGAGCGCCGTACTCATCATCGTCGACGTCATGTCGTTCTCAACGTGCGTAACCGTCGCCGCGGCCCGGGGTGCCACAGTCTACCCTTACCAGTGGCGCGACGATTCGAGCGCCGGTTTCGCCAGGTCGATCGGAGCCGAACTCGCCGGACCGCGAGGTTCGACCGGGTACTCGCTCTCGCCGGCGTCGCTCGTCGGTATCCCGGCGGGCACGCGGCTCGTGCTGCCATCGCCGAACGGGTCGTCGCTGACTCTCCTTGCGGGTGATACGGCGGTCTGGGCCGGCTGCCTCCGGAACGCACAGGCGGTGGCTGATGCGGCTGCGCGCGTGAACGGACCGATCGCGGTCATTGGCGCCGGCGAGCGATGGAAAGACGATGGAAGCCTTCGTCCGGCCTATGAGGACCTGATCGGTGCCGGGGCGATCATCTCCCACCTGCCGGGATGGCGGTCGCCGGAAGCACAGATGACCGTCGACGCGTTCGAGGCCGCGCGCCCGACGCTGTTGACGCGGCTCTGCGATTGTCTTTCGGGTCGCGAGCTGATCGAACTCGGCTTCGAGTCAGATGTCCAGATCATCTCGGAGCTTGACGCCGACTCGTGCGTCCCCGTGATGTCCTGTGGTGCGTACCGGGCCTGAGCCACCGCGTTCCCGGTACGGAACACCACGCTGCAGCTATCCGACAATCTGACCCGCGTCCATGCTCAACGTTCTCGAGTACATGCAAATCAGTATTTGAGTCTTTGATTTGCATGTAAATCGAAAGAAGAACTCTGCATCTGCAGCAAATCGACTCTACGAAACCCGCCTGTTCCCGGATCTCTCGACACGGCCGTCGCCGGAGGAAACCGTCGGGCGGGAACCGAAAGCGCGGCAGCGATTCCCCTCACCCAACCCACGCCGCCATCGCGAGGCCGTTCGCGCGAGTCCAGCGGTTGACGATCGTCATCTCGTTCGCCTCCGGCAGGCGATTGCGGAGGCCGCGGATCTGGACGATCTCCTTACGCTTCATGTCGACTTCCACGGTGAGCAGTCGGGTCACGCCGGTTGCCGATTCGCGGCGCACCGACCAGATCGACGATGCGTGCCTCTGGCACGACGACGCGTACGTCGCCACGCAGTGGCCCAGAGAGCGACCCTCCTCCTCGAGCTCCTTTGAGCTCAAAAGCTCGACGATCCGCCAGACGCGCATGTTCGCCGACTCGCGCTTGCCCTCGACCAGTTCGAAGTCGGGTATCCCCGATCTGATCCACTGGAGCAGGCCGCCTTTCGCGGTCC
>RECL01000136.1 GCA_007694025.1 Spirochaetaceae bacterium | reverse complement strand
CATCGGCGGCGACCGTCTGCTGCCGTCGCGATCGATAGGTCTTGCGAAGATCCTCCACCCGCAGCGTCATCGCGCCCCCCGTCGCTCTGCGATCGTAGCGCCGGCGCGTCGACTGGTCAACGGCGGCAAGGGGGGGCCAGCAGCATGGCGATCCTGCTCTGATGGTGCGTCGGCGTACGATCAACTCGCCGTTGCTGCACCGCTCCATTGTGACCACACTTCCGATATGGAAGCCGTCGGTGACGACGGCAAGAGGCGGGGCCGTTTTGGGTCGGTGGTGCGCGACCCCTTGCCGTCATCGGTGGGCGATATAGACTTCGCGGTCGCGGGTCTACCCCCGGAACGCTTCTACCACACCTACGGCGCGATGCTGATGGCCCTGTCGATGCCGTTCGATCTGGTCGATCTGGACGACGACTCGCCATTCGTCCAGGCGCTACGCACCGAGGGTTCTCTTGAGCGAGTTGCGTAGGAAACGGCCGACTTGCGAACAACTCACGTAACGAGTATATTTAAGAGGGATCCTTGGGTGGCGAAAGCAGGCTCCATGCCTTGCGTTTCGAAAGGAACCTAGCCATCCGCAGGATCCTTTCTTCTGTCTGAATCGAGCGGGATGTTCGTCGACCTCCTGGTCTCCTTCGGCGCCGCGGCCGACGTGCCGCTCTATGCAGCCTGACGAGCACGACCTCGCGCTCCTTCTATCAATATGCCAGCCAGCACCTATGTCGAACCATCTTCCGCGTACTGCCACGAGACCACGCAGAGAACACCGTAGATCCAGGTCGAGTCTACGCCCCGCCGGATTGAGAGCGTGGTGCCGTCGATCAGCGTCACGTTGTTGACCGCGTTGTAGTCGTGGTCGCCGAAGAGGGCGGGCAGACTGGTGTCCAGATGCTCTCCTTCGAAGCGAACTACGACGGCATCATCGGTGGAGTCCCAGGTGCCCGTGAACTCGAGCGCGGACTGATCGTCAAGGAGGTGGATGCTGAAGCGCATGGTCGCGTCGGCGCTCAGGACCCATTCGATCGCGGCAAAGTCATTGGCTGCAGACTCGATGTGAACGCCGGCAACGCGCGGGGCGGTGTCGGGAGCGTCGGGAGGTCGAGCCGGCTGCCGTGGCGCGCACCCGATGAGCAGGAGCGACAACCCAACCAGTACAGAAATCGACTGCCGGAATGAACGCTGCATCGCACCTCGCCGTCGTTCGACATCTGCTCGGTTCGCGGATCGGGGAGCGAGCGTTCATCGCGCCCGGTCTCCAAATGGGAGCATACCGGGAAGGCGTGGCCCGATCAAGCGACGCCCGACGCACCGTGGTCGCTCGGCGGGGGGACCCCTTCCCCGCGCTGGGGAAGCCTCCCCGCGCGAGGGGGCGAAGCGGTACCCCGCAGGGACCGCAGCGGGCGGTCGGCGGAGCGGGAGCGAGCCGAGAGCCGACCGCGGCTCGGCGGCCCCGAGGAGTACAAGCGGAGCACCGCCCAGTCCCCTGCCCGGTACCCGGGATGACGACACGCCACCCCGCCTTGGCTACAATGCCCGCCATGAGCGACCTCGCGATCCCGGTATCCGATCCGACCACGGCGGAGGTGGTTCGGGCGACGATGGATGATATAGATGCGGTGTGCGCTATCGTCGCTCGCGCGATCGGTGCGCTCGAGGCCGCGGGGATCTACCAGTGGGATGCTCACTACCCGTCGCGTGACGTGTTGGCCGAAGACATCGAAGGCGGGCAGATGGACGTGGTGCGCTCGGGAGGTGCGGTGGCGGGGTTCGTTACGCGGAACGACGAGGCGCCCGAAGAGTACCGGTCGCTCTGCTGGCGCTACCCCGAGCCGGCTCTGATGGTACACAGGCTCACGATCGACCCGCCGTTCCAGCGACTGGGATTGGCCCGCCGCCTCATGGAGTTCACCGAGTCCCAGGCGGCCGCCGGCGGCTACCGCTCGATCAGGCTGGAATCGTTCGTCGCGAACCGCAGGGCGTGCTCGCTCTACGAGCGCTCAGGCTACCGGAAGGTGGGCACCATCGAGTTTCGTAAGGGCCCGTTCTGCTGCTACGAGCTGGGGGTGGGCTGAGGGGCGACGAGGCGGGCGCGGCGCCCGGACAGGACATGGCAAGAACGGCTGACGCCGTGATTCGGTGAGCTTCACGAAGAGAGGTGTACGAGTGTCAGGAAACACGCGATGTAGAGAGCGGTTCAACTTTGGGTGGCGTTTCTGCCCGGGCGACCCCGCAGACGCGCATGAGCCGGGGTTCGACGACGCAGACTGGCGTCCGATCGACCTGCCGCACGACTGGTCGATCGAGGGACAGGCCGACGAGTCGATCGGGCCTGCAAACGGCTTCCGGCCCCGCGGGGTTGGGTGGTACCGCAGGCGGTTTCAGGTACTCCGCTCCGTCGACGGCCGTCGCGTCTGCGTTGAGTTCGAGGGTGTCTACATGGCCTCGGATGTCTGGGTGAACGGCCGGCACCTGTCGAGGCGGCTGAACGGGTACCTCGACTACGAGGTTGAGATCACCGGGGCACTCAGGCCCGCAGGTGAGGAGAATGTCATCGCCGTGCGAGTCGACAACTCGATTCCTGGCACCTCGCGCTGGTACACGGGAGGCGGGATCTACCGCCACGTCTGGCTGGTGCAGACCGCGGATCTCCACGTTCCACGGTGCGGCACCTACGTCACAACCCCCGTGATCAGGCCTGAGGCCGCGATCGTACGAGTGCAGACGCGCGTGAGAAACGACAGCGAACACGAGCGACTAGTGACGCTCCTGACGACCATCACTGATCCCGCCGGTGCCGCGGCTGTTACCGGACGCGCCGTCTTCCCGGTTGAACCGAGGTCCGACTACACCGCGTCACAGGAGATGGAGGTACCGTCTCCGCGCCTCTGGGCTCCGGACGACCCCGCCCTCTACACGGCGGTAACGATAGTCGCGGATGAGTCGGGAGAGCAGGACCGGTACCACACCACGTTCGGAGTACGCGAGTTCAGGTTCGACCCCGATCAGGGACTGCTGGTGAACGGTACCAAGGTGTTCTGCAAGGGGTTCAATATCCACCACGACACCGGGTGTCTGGGGACCGCCGCGTTCGACCGGGCGATTGAGCGCCGACTCGAGATCATGAAGGAACTTGGATGCAACGCCGT
Organism: Spirochaetaceae bacterium; assembly: GCA_007694025.1. Taxonomy (GTDB): domain Bacteria; phylum Spirochaetota; class Spirochaetia; order DSM-27196; family SLST01; genus SLST01. The sequence continues at coordinate 12,802 of RECL01000136.1, read as the reverse complement.
ACGGCTCTCTCACAATCCGCATGCGACGAGCCTGCTCGACCTCTGCGACCGGATGGGGATCCTGGTGATCAGCGAGGCCTACGACAAGTGGACCGACCAGTTCAACGGCGGGATGGCGCCCTTCTCCGAGACCTGGCGCAGCGACGTGGCCGACTGGCTCGCGCGCGACCGGAACCACGCGTCGGTTTTCCTCTGGAGCGTGGGCAACGAGCCCACTGTCCACCAGCTTTCGGCAGAGCACGGCTACGGTGTTCCCCAGCTCACCGAACTGGTCGACTACGTTCACGCGCAGGAGCCGACCCGGAAGGTGACCGCCGCGCTCTACCCGGCGCGTCGGCACGGGATCCGGTATGATGACCCGGCCTACCGGACGGCCGAGCCTTCCGAGATGATGTTCGCGATGGACGTTGTCAGTGTGAACTACATGGAGAGCTTCTTCGACCGCGACCACGCACGGTACCCGCAGCTCGTCTTCGTGTTGAGCGAGGCGACCACCCACTGGAGCGGCAATCCGCTGGAGGCGGACAGCGGGGGCGGACGCGCGCTCGCGTCATTTCGCTTCGATCACGCGTACACGGTTGGGCTCTTCTACTGGGGCGGGATAGATTACATCGGGGAGTCGGAGGGATGGCCGAGCCAGGGATGGGTGCGCGGCTTCGTTGACACCTCCGGCGGGTACAAGCCGTCGGCCTGGCTGTTGAAGGCGAGCTTCTCGGATGAGCCGGTGGTCGGGCTTGCGATCACGAGCCTCTCCAGAGAGGAGACGGTGGTCTGGAACGATGTGGAGCTCGTCTCGTCCGAGATCGCGCGGCACTGGAACTGGGAGAACGGAAGCACCGTGGAGGTGACCGCCTTCACGAACTGCGAGTCAGTCGAGTTCCTGGTCAACGGTCACAGTCTGGGCGAGCGCGTGGTCCGCGACGAGGACAGGCTTGCGGTGTCGCAGCGGCTCATGTGGGAGCCGGGCGCGATCACCGCGATCGCACGGACCGGTGGGGTCGAGGTTGCCCGGGACGAGCTGACGACGGCCGCTCTGGCGTGCCGGATCGAGCTCAGATCCGACGTGCAGGCGCTCAACGCGGACGGACTCGATCTCGCTCATGTCACGGTTCTGGTAGTCGACGATAAGGGCACTGTCGTGCCGGATGCACGACACACGATCACCTTCGAGGTGGCCGGGCAGGGAACGAATGCGGGCGTTGATAACGGGGATCTGGGCTGCGGAGAGCTCTGGCAGTCGGAGTCCCGGTCGGTATGCAGGGGGAGGGCGCTCGTCGTGGTCCGCTCGGGCCAGGAGCCCGGTACCGTCACGATTCGAGCGACCGCAGCGGGCCTCAGTCCTGCTGCGATCTCGATACCGGTGTCGAGCGTGGGGTGACAGGCACCTCCAGATCGCAGTCGAACCGGACCAGGTACTGCCGGTCCTTTTCGTCCCGTTGCAGTCCGAGGCCCCAGGAGATGCCGTGCCCGTAGTCGACGTCCTCGAGCGCCTGCGGACAGTAGACGCCGTTATCTCTGATGTTCTGTCCGACCAGCCCGGCCTCTTCGAAGTGCAGCCCGTCCGCCGCGTAGCGCAGACGGAAGCGCTCCGGCGGCGGGCTGTCAGCGAGCATCGCCACGCCCTCCCGATGCGGCCAGACGCAACCGGTGTGCGCATCGGCGAGGGCGCCAAGACTGCAACGGCGGTACGGACCGACGGGGTGGTCCGCGAACGCAACCCCGACGCGGCTATCCTCCCACGCGCTGGTGCTGTCGAGCGGTCGACCCTTGTAGTAGAGCCAGAAGCGGCCGTCGCGGAGGATCACGCACGGATCGTCGATGAGCCACCCGTCGAAGTCACCCGGCTTACGCGTGGGACTCAACAATGCCGGTCCGGGTGTGAGCTCGAACGGGCCTGAAGGTTTCTCCGCTACAGCGACGCCTATGTGCCGCTCCAACTCATCCGCACCCCCGCCGTGCGCGGTGAAGTAGAGGTAGTACCGTCCCGCATGCCGGACTATGTGCGGGGCGTGGCGCCCCAGTATGCACCATGCGCCTTCCTGCGGCGGAAACACGTCGCCGTGTTCCACCCAGGTGAGTCCGTCCTCGCTCGTCGCGAGCCATATCTGGGAGACCCACGGTTCCAGGAAGGCCCTGCGCCACATCTGGCCATACGGCATGTCCGGCAGTTCGTGGCGCGTGTAGTAGACGTGGTAGCGTCCGTCGAAGAGCACGATGTTGCTCGGATCATGCCGACGAACAACCGGATCCGGGCCGAGCCCGTGGGCGGGGCTCACGCGGAAGCGGGGTCGCCTCAGCTCAACCGGGGGTTCGCCTGCTGCGGGCCTTTGCTCGTCACTCATGGGTCCAGCTCCTTGATGCGTCTCATTCCAGCTTCCATCTCCAGTTCTGCGGCAAACAGCGGAGGATCGCCTGCATGCCAGGGGTCAACGGACGGCGCGGTCGAGCGCTGCCTGGTGGATCTCCATGTAGCGTTCCAGTCCCGCCCGTTCGAGCCGTTGCTGATAGTCCGCCCAGCCTTCGGCGATGCCGCCGGCAACGATCCACTCTGCCTGTTGCCGTGAGACGAGCGTGGCGATGGTAGGCCGCAGCGTCGCGAGCTCATCGGTCTCTTCAACCGTGTAGAAAACGTCGGGATAGTACTCGTGCGGGAAGTGCGGTTCGTAGAGTGCGAGCGTCGCGATCTTGCCGGCGATGCTCGCGTTCGGCTGGACTCGGATCGTCATGCTGCTCCAAAAGACCGGCGCCGAACGACCGAGCGAATGCGAATGGCGGAACTCGCCCCAGCCGGTTCCGGCGGGCGCATCGGCCCAGACGATGAGGTCACCGTCTCTGGCAAGGGTTGTGCCGAACGGGCCTATGGACCACTGAAGGTTCACCAACGGGTCTGCCAGCGCGTCGATCCATCGGATGGCGATCTCCGGGTGGCGCGCAGCCGAGGTGATCGCCGCCTCACCGTGGTTCATCGTCGCACCGGGATCGAGGTTCCACACGCGCGCACCGGATGGGCCGACCAGGGGAGGGACAGCCACGTACTCGCCGCTCGCGATCGCTTGCGCGCCCACGACATTTACGCCGTCCCAGTCGAAGAACACACCGTAGCGCCTGGAGTGTGCTGACCCCTTCGCGGCGTACTGGTGGTGGTCCTGGATGAAGGCTTCCGGGTCCACGAGCCCCTCGGCGTAGAGGGCTTGGAACCACTCGAGCGCCGCCCGGTGCTCCGGCGTGTTGGCCGTGAAGACCGCATGCCCGTCACGCACGGTAAGGTGGCGGCCGGGATCGTCGAGCATCCCGAACATGCCAATCAGCGAGTACGGACCCTGGCTGCGGGTGCCCCAGCGAAACGAGAGCGGTATCTCGTCCGCACGACCCGTTGCGCTGGGGTCCTGAGTCTTGAAGGCCCTGAGCGTCTCCTCAAACTCGGCCATCGTCCGGGGGATCGGCAGGTCGAGCCTGTCCAGCCACTCCCGGTTGATGAGCATCTGGTCCGGGTTCACGTTGAACTCCCACTGGGCCGGACCGGGAAGCGCGTAGAGCGCGCCATGCGGACTGGTGGCACGTTCGAGGAGACCCGGATGCTGCGCGTAGAGCTGCTGCAGGTTCGGTGCGTACCGTTCCACGAGCTCACGCAACGGGAGCAGGAGCCCTCGCGAACCGTAGCGAACCTGCGCGATCCTGTCCACCGGACGAAGCAGGACCTCCGGAAGGTCATCGCCGGCGAAGCGGAGCTCGAGCACGTCGCCCCACTCCTCGGACGGCACGGTGTCCCAGGCGACTCGCACGTTGGTTTCGGTCTCCATCCGGCGAACCTGTTCGAGTCCGGCGAAATCGATCGTGTGAAACGTGTCATAGCGAGCCATGACCCGCAGCTCTACCGGCCGTGCGACGATGGGGAGGCCGGTTCGGCGGAAGCCGAGCGAGCGGAGCGTCGAGTCAACCGGGTCTTGTTCGTTCACCCCCAGAGCGCCTGCCGCGCCCGCTGCGCAGCAGGCGAACAGCAGGCACCATGCGAGCAATCTGAGACGGAACCAGACTTGGCCCGTCGGCACATAGGGAATCATGGTGCGTACAGTATGCATGGTGGCGGCGCCTGAGGGAATGAGGACTTTTTCACGGAAGCCCGTAAAAAACGGCTGATCGGTGAAAGAACGGCCGTCTCTTCCGACTTGACAGCGAAGCACTTCAGGGCTTGAATGGATCAAGTGACCAGTGGAGCCTTCCGGAGGCGGTCGTCGTCTCGACCGGCTCCGGTCCGATCGCCCCTTTTTCGCAGACTCCTTCTCTCCTATCTCGTGCTGTTTCTCGTCCCCGTGATCATCCTCGGGGCGGTTCTCTATGCTCGGGTCGTACGCAGCGTACGGAACCAGGTGCTTGACGAGGGTGTGCAAAAGATTCGTGCGGTTCGTGACACCGTTGACCGCCAATTACTTGATCTGGACAAGATCTACTATCTCATCGCGATGGACGAGGATCTCAAGCCGAGTGAGATAGGGGCCTCTGCAATCAGCCAACTCATTGCGATAGAGAAGCTGCAATGGTATACGGCGACCAATCGCCGGCTGATCGACAATATCCTCTTCCACGTTCACGGTAACGAGATGGTGTGGAGCGCCCAGAGCGTCTACGCGCCGGGCACCATCGCAGCCAATCGGTTTCTTGGTGATAGCATGAGCGCGGATGAAGTACTGGCCCTGCTGGAGTCTCCGCTCAGGCCATCGCTTTTCATAGCACCGGTCAGTACGGGCCCGCGCGGTGTGATCGTCGCCTACCTGCTTCCAATCAGAGCCGGTGTCAGACGCACGGCCACGGTCACCTTCCTCCTGAACATCGGGACGATCCGCTCGATCGCGCAGGTCATCGCGGGGGATCCGGATCTGGATCTGGCCGTTCACGCGGACACCGGCGCGTCGTTCAGTCTCTCCAGAGCGGACCCGGCCCGGGTTTGGTTGTCAACGTCTGCTCGCGTCCCTCAGATCGCGGGCGTGCGCGCTCCGGCCGCGGGCCTGATCCGTGCGTCGGACGGGTACTACCTGGTCGCCCGAAGCGAAAAGGCGAGCTGGACCTACGCAGGGTGGATTTCCCACGAAGCATTGCTGTCTCACTCCGCCGCTGAGCGAGCGAACGTGGTCCTAACGTTCGCGATAGTCGCGCTCATAGGAGCCATCCTGATCTACGCAACGCTTCAGTTCGCCTACGATCCGATTCGCCGGCTCAGGAAGTCGGTGGAGGGCCGACTGGGCGCCGCGCTCAGCGCCCGAGACGACCTGGAGGCGATTCGCGACGGGTTTCGTCAGCTGACACTGCAGAAGGATGAGCATTTCCGGCGCTATGTAAACCAGAACCGTGAGGCGGTCCAGGACTATCTTTTGCTGTCGCTTCTGAACGGGAGGATACTCGACCTTGAGGAGTTCAACGTCAAGTCCGAGCAGGTTGGCCTTCACTTCTCCGTGGGCAACTACGCTGCGGTGATCGTGGCGCTCGAGGGCGGAGTCGCGGCCGGCGACCGGGACATGGTTCTCAAGTCCGTGCAGTCGGTGCTCGGCAGAGAGTACGAAGTGGCGTGGAAACCGTTGCCCGATCCGGACAAGGGAGTCTATGTCATTGGCAGCCGCGACCAGTCGGAGACGCGCCTGCAAGCCGTGCTTCAGCTGACCAAAGAGTACGTTGAGACGACACACGGATGCTCGATCACCCTCGCCACGGGTAGTTTCGCCGGGGACATAACTCAGGCGAGCCGGTCGTTCGTTGAGGCGCGCGCCGCACTCGACTACCGCGTCCTGCTCGGGACGTCGTCGGTCATTGCATACGGGAGGGTCGCCCGCGCGACCCAGGATACGGTCTACTACCCTGAAGAGGAGATGCGGGAGCTGCGCTCCACGATCATGCGGGGCGACGCGCAGGCTGCCGGGGAAACCGTGCACGCGATACTCGCCGCACTCGCCGACCACGCGGTACCGTTGTTCGCGGCGCGGTGCATCTGCTACGACATCATCAACACGTTCATCAGGACGATGCATGAGATGAACATGGACTTCTCGTCCGTGGAGGATCCTGCAGCGATCACGGCAGAGCTCGCAGAGCTTCACAGCATGGAGGTTCTCGAGCGGGTGACCCGGCTGCTCGCCGAACAGGTCTGCAATCACATCTCGCATACCCGGCACGTCTCGCCCGCGTCTCCGGAGTTGATCGAACGCATAGAGGCGTACGTTCGCGAACACTACGCCGAGATCACGTTTTCGCTCCAGGAGGTTGCCGACGCGATGGGGATTTCGCAGTCGGCACTGAGTACCATCTACCGTACCATGACGGGCAACACGCTGCACTCTGTGGTAACAGACCTCAGAATCGAGAAGGCGAAGGAAGAACTGCGGGCAGACTTGCCGATCAAGAAGGTCGTGGTGGACGTGGGGTACAGTGATGCATCCAGTTTCATCAAGAAGTTCAAGCGCGAGGTCGGAATGACCCCGGGCAACTATGCCCGGCTGCATCGGGTCGAGCGCATCGTGAAATAGTCGCTGCGCCGGCAAGCGCCGGGCCCCCTGTCGGGGGCCCGGATTCGGTCACCTGATTCCGAAGAAGGCGTCGTGCGATGCCTGGTGGATCTCGACGTACTCGGCCAGACCCATCCGATCGAGTTGCCTCGTGTAGTTGCTCCAGCCGGAGTCTGTCACGCCATTCACGATGAACTCGGCCTGTCTCCGTTCGACATAGGTCCCGATGTCGGTCCCGAGGATCGCCAGACGATCCTGCTGCCCCGGGGTGAACAGGTACGTGAAGACCTTCTCCGGGAGATACGGGGTATACCGGTCAACCTGCGACCAATAACGCTGCGACTCAGCAGTCTGCCCGAACCGCCTTTCGAGCGCGGCGGTAATAACCCATGGAGCCGTGTTCGCGATTGACTCGGAGTTGCGGAACTCGCCGTACGACATACCGGACGGCGTGGGAATCCGGTCGATCGTTCCATCGGCATTCCTCTCTATGGCGATTCCGAACGGACCACGGCTCCACTGAATCGACCAGTCCTCCTCCCAGAGGGTATCGATCCACCGAATCGTCGCTTCAGGGTGGGGATTCCTGGCGGAAATGGCAAACGCGTTCAGCTGGACCGAACTGTCGAAGGCGTTCCAGCCGCGGTCGCCGTTTGGGCCTTCGAGCGGCAGTACGAGCTCGTACAGACCCGAAGCCGCCATGTCCGAACCTATGACGTTGAAGTCGTTCCAGTTCACGAACGCGCCGAGCAGGCCGTTATTCCCCTTTGCGGCGAGCTGTCTGGCGTCCTGCGTGAAGACCTCGAGGTCTATGAGCCCCTCGCTGTAGAGCCTGTGGAAGTACTCGAGTGCAGCCCGGTACTCCGGCTTGTTCGGCACGAAGACCACGGTGTCACCGATTGTGGTGACGTTGTTCGGAAACTTTTCCAGGCCGAACGCGGCGAATAGCGGTGCTATGTCAGCGGCCAGGAAGCTCAGCGGTATCTCGTCGTCAGTCCTCCCGCTGCCGGTGAGATCGTGCTCGCTGAACGCTCTGAGCACCTGGTAGAGCTCGTCGGTCGTGCGAGGGATCGCCATGCCAACCCTGTTGAGCCATTCACGGTTCATGTACATCATGTAGGGCACTTGATTTGCGTTGGCTGCGTTGAGCCGCGGCAATGCGTAGATGCTGCCGTCGTCTGGGTTCGTCGCTGAACGACGAGCGTTCGGCATCTCCGCAAACACTTCGGTTATGCGCGGTGCGTACGCGTCTATGAGTTCATTGAGCGGCATGAGAAGATCCTCATGGCCGTGTACCCTGATGAACGGGAACATGGCGTCCGGCAGATCTCCGCTCGCAAACATGAGGTTCGTGACCTCAGGGTACGACGGCTGCGCGATCTCATCCCACACGACACGGATGTTCGTCGCCTCCTCGAAGGCCCGGACAACCGCCATCTCATTGAAGCTCTTCGAGTGCAGCGCGTTGCGCATCGCCGCGATCGTGATCGTCACCGGCGCATCCACGATCGGCAGACCGGTCGCGTTGAAGTTATCCGGCGCGGTCCCTGCGCGCCCGGTGTCCTGGGTTCCGGAAGCAAACGCAGTCCCGACACTCAAGAGGATCGTCAGACATAGAACCAGTGCTTTGAACTTGCTCATTCGAATCTCCTTTATCTGGTTTGGACGAGGGAAACTCCCTCTGACAGCTGGGGCTGCCGCTATCCCTTGATTGCGCCGATCATCACCCCCTTTACGAAGTACTTCTGCAGGAACGGGTACAGCATCAGGATGGGAACACTGGCTACGAAGATGATTCCGTATCTGAGGCTCTCAACCAGACGCTGCTGATCCACCATGGTCTGGATGTCGTCGAGGAGTTCGAGGTCCATCTGGTTCTGCACGAGTATCTCCCGAAGCACCAGTTGCAGCGGCTGCAGGTGTCTAGCGCGTATGAAGATGAGCGCGTCAAAGAAGGTGTTCCAGTGTCCGACGCCATAGAACAACGCCATCACCGCAATGATCGCAGGCGAGATGGGCAGCACAATGTGGATGAAGAACCTGGTGTTGCTGCATCCGTCCACGACGGCCGCATCAAGCATGTCCTGCGGTATCGTGCTCTGGAAGAACGTTCGGGTCACGATCAGATTCCAGGCCCCTACGGCCGTGGGGATGAGCATCGCCCACCTGGTATTCACCATCCCCAGATTCCGGACGAGCAGGTAGCGCGGTATCATACCGCCGCTGAAAAGCATAGTGACGAGGAGGAACACCATAAATGCGTTACGTCCCACGAAGTCCTTGCGCGACAGCGCGTAACCCGCGGTGAGCGTGAGCACGAGGTTGATGAGTGTGCCCAGGACCGTGTAGATAATCGTGTTGCGATACCCCACCCACAGCTGGGAGAAGGCAAGAATCCGGCGATATCCCTCAAACGTCACCTCTCGCGGGACGACCATGATGCCGCCGCCCGCGACCAGATCAGGGTTCGTGATGGACGCGATTAGGATGTAATAGAGCGGGTAGATAACCGTGAGGGTGGCAAGGGAGAGGGCTCCGTAGTTGATGATGTCAAAGATCCTGTCCCTGGTGGAATTTCTGATCGTCACGCGGCTCTTTGCTACCATAGCGCCGTCTCCCCCACGGTACGCGCGAAGCGGTTGACTGCGACGATCAGTATAAGGTTGATCGCGGCCCTGAAGAGGCCCACAGCAGAGGAGAAGCTGAACTGAGCATTGACGAGACCCACCTTGTAGACGTAGGTAGAGATGATCTCCGAGGTCTCGAGGTTGAGGGGGGTCTGCAGGAGGAATGCTTTCTCAAACCCGACGTTCATAATGGTGCCGGTGTTCAGAATCAGAAGTATGACAGCCGTGGGGACGATACCGGGTATGTCGATATGGCGGATCCGCTGGAACTTTGTGGCTCCGTCGACGATTGCAGCTTCGTGAAGCTGCGGGTCGATGCTTGAGAGCGCGGCCAGATAGATGATTGACCCGAACCCCGCGCCCTGCCATATCCCGGAGAGCACGTAGATCGTCGGGAACCACTCAGGTCGCGCCATGAAGTAGATCGACGTGCCCCCAAAGAGCTCGATGATCGCGTTGATGAGTCCTCCGCGCGGAGAGAGAAAAACGAGCAGCATCCCCGCGATCACGACCACCGATATGAAGTTCGGTGCGTAGGTGATCGTCTGCACGATTCGGCGGAAGCGTTTGCTGGGGATCTGGTTGAGAAGCAGCGCGAGTATGATGGGGACTGGAAAGCCGGCGATGAGTGAGTACAGGCTGATCCCGAGTGTGTTTCGAAGCAACGACCAGAACTGGTATGACGAGAAGAATCGCTGGAAATGCACCAGACCTACCCATGGACTGCCCCAGATTCCTCGGGAGGCAGTGAAGTTCTTGAAGGCAATCTGGACCCCGTACATAGGTCCGTAATGGAAGATCAGGAAGTAGAAAAACGTGGGAAGCAGGAAGAGATAGAGGTCGTAGTTGCGGTAGATGCTCCTGCGGCGTTCCGCACGGAGTGTCTTCGTCGTGGCCAGCGGTGCTGACACACCTCGTTTGCTCCTCACCAACTGGTCACTCCTCATTCGTACCTTGACCGGTCAATCGACGCGGTGACTGTCTCACCAGTCTATGGTCGCCTCAGTCAGATGTAAATGAGCGAGTTTTTCGGGAAGCTGGCCGTTTATTCTGACCCTTCGGGTTGCTCTACCCGTGTCCGGCAGCGTCGATCGGTGAGTCGCTCGGTCACTCGGTGATCCGCCCCGCGACGAAGTGCTTGTCCGGCAGGCACTCCCCGTCACCGCTGATGTACCACCAGTCCTGATCGAAGGCGCGCCGGCCGTCACCGGGGATGCCGCACAGGTCGAGCTGCCCCTTGCCGGTGACCGGCTCCTTCGACCCATCGCGCTCGGGATCGGAGTAGCGCAGGAACCACTGTTCGAGCTCGGCGCGCAACCGGCGCGCCTGGGGGTGCTCCTCGCTGTCCTCGATCAGGTTCTTCGTCTCATCCGGGTCGGCGGCTACTTCGTAGAGCTCGTTCGGTCCGTACGGGTAGCGGTGGACGTACTTCCATTCGCGCGAGCGGATCATCCGCACCGGCCCGTACTCGTCAAAGACGACCACGGGTGCCTCTTCGGCCGTCGGGGAGCCGGGCGTCGGATCGCCTTCGCGAAGAAGCGACGCGAAGCTCGACCCGGGAAGCGCGTCGGCCTGCGGGTTGTCCAGCCCCAGGTAGTCCAGGAGAGTGGGGTAGAGGTCGTAGTGGCTTCGCAGGCTCGCATCGACGCGTCCTTCCGGTACGTACCCGGGGCGTGAGACGATCATGGGTACCTTTACCGACGTGTCGTACATGTTCTGCGGGAAGGTACCGTTGCCCTTGCCCCAGATTCCGTGGTGCCCCATGTTCATACCGTTGTCGCCGGTGAAGATCACGAGGGTGTTCTCGATCTCTCCGATCGCGGCGAGCTTCTCCAGGATCAGACCGACGCTGCGGTCCACGCCGCTGACCGCGGCGAAATAGCCGCGCAGGAGCTCTCTGCGCTTTTCGCCTGTACCACGTGGGGCGCTGTTGATCTGCCACGGGTGCCCTCCGGGCACCTCAGGACACGACTCGAAGCGGCACTCTGCGTACAGGCCGACGAGGTCTTCGGGGTGCTGCCCCGCCTCCCATGGCGAGTGCGGCGCAGTGTAGTGGACGCTCAGGTAGAATGGCGCGTCACTGCCCGTCCCGGCCGCGTGCTCGTCGAGGAAACGCAGCGCACCATCGGTGATCACGTCGGTGAGGTAACGGTCGTCGGCCTCTTTCTGGAGGCCACCGTCACGGATCATCCATGCGCCGTAGTAGTCGCCCCCGCCGTACGGAAAGACGTTCCAGTAGGAGAATCCCTTTTGCGGCTGCATGGAGTCTCCCAGATGCCACTTCCCGCTGATTCCGCAGGTGTAGCCTGCGGCGGCGAGGTGCTCGGTGTAGCTCGGGAGTCCCGCGAGGTACTCGATCCCGCAATCGTCTCCGCCGCCGTATCCCGGGGTGCGTGAGGAGTCCATACTCCCGCGACGGATCCAGTCGTGCACACCGTGCTGCGACGGGATTCGTCCCGTGAAGATGGAGGCGCGTGCTGGCGAGCAAACCGGCGACGCGCAGAAGAAGTTCGCGAACCGCGTGCCGCCGGCCGCGAGACGGTCCAGATTCGGCGTATGGATCTCCTCGTTGCCCGCGCATCCCAGCGCCCAGGGGCCTTGATCATCGGTGAGGAACAAGACGATGTTCGGTTTTGGTTTCATGGGTACTCCGGCGCTGGTGTGCATGACGCCATCCTACGACAGAATGGACCGCGCGAAAAGGAAGCGGTCGAAGGTGTCATCGAGGCTGTTGGTGGAACCGCACCAAACCGTGGGGATATGAGTCGTTAGTGACCTGTGTGGCCAGGCTGCGACGCTTGTGGCGCAGATCTTTCATGAAAAGGAAGATGCCGCCAGGAAGTAACGAGTTCGATGACGCTTTACGGAGGTTGATCAGCCCGGTGTCGCCCGTGCTACACTTGGAGCCGTGATCCATTCCTGCCTGCGAATCGGAGAGCGTAATGGACAGCATCCTCCTGTGCGATAGCGACAACGTCGAAACGACGGTCGACCTCTGTAGCGAGCGTGGCTTTGGCGTGGAGTTCCAGCTGTTGCCCTGGCCGAAACTCGATCACGACCGTTCCCAGATTGAGCGCCGGAAGCACATCGTGGACCGAGTCCGCGTCCGCTCAGTTCATGGTCCGTTCGCCGACCTCACATCGTGCTGCACCATGGGTACGTTCCCGGAACGAGCTGGCGCGACGGCTGGATTCGCCGCTCCGGGGCCTTCTGGCGAGAGCTCCTTCGGCAACGCCCCCCTGGGACTCATATCCACCTGGAGAACCTGCTCGAGTGGGAGCCAACACTGCTCGCGGACGTGATCGACGCGAGCGAAACTGCGGATCTGGATGTCGCGCTCGACATCGGTCACGCACACTGCAACTCGAGAACCTCGGCGGTCGGTTGGATCGAAGCACTTGGGCCACGAGTCGGATACACGCATCTTCACGATAACCATGGAGAGACCGACGAGCACCTGGCGCTCGGAGCTGGAACGATCCCCCTGGAAGCGGTCTTCTCTGCGCTGGAGGCACACTCTCCACGAGCGGTGTGGATGCTCGAGGTCGACTCAGGAGAAGACACTGAGCGCTCGATCGATTGGCTTGAGCGCCACCGGTTCATCTAGTCGTCGTTGCCGTGCGGTCGTATAGTAGCTACAATTCGAGTATGGACGTCGTCGAGCGACTCGAACAGAACGGGATA
>RECL01000116.1 GCA_007694025.1 Spirochaetaceae bacterium | reverse complement strand
AGTGGCGCGGCGTCCAGGTTCCCCGGCTCGTGATCGGGTCGATCCTGATCGTGGTGGGGGGAACGCTTGTGGCTACGAGCTGATTCGGCTTGAGTGAAGGAACAACGGCCTCCAAGGTGTTGTTCTAAATTGTAACTATCAGGTAACATTAGCAGATGGAGCACGAACACACGACGCGGCCACGAGACCGATCCGCGACCGAACGGCGGCTTGTCCAGGCGACTCTCGACTTGATCCGGGAAGGAGGATTCGACGCCGCCGGGGTCAACGCGATTGCTGAGCGCGCGGGTGTCAGCAAGGTGCTGATCTACCGCTACTTTGGAGACTACCAGGGCCTTCTCCGTGCTGTTGGCGATGAGATCCGGTTGCTCGAGACCGATCTGGCGACCGGAATCCTGGACCGACTCGGAGTCGCCGCATCCCCCGGTGATGTGATCCGCGAGACCATTGTGTCGCTTCGGGAGATGGTTCGTCGCGATGAGCTGCTCAGGAAGGTACTGATCTGGGAGTTGTCGAGCCGGAACGATCTGACCGATGCGTTCGCACAGAGCCGCGAGCGCATCGGTACCGAGCAGACTGCCGCGTTCGATCGCTTTTTGCGTCTTCGCCGACCCGACGACCCAATCGACTCCTACGCGCTGCTAGCGATTGTCTCCGCGGGTGTCTTCTACCTCGCACTCCGGTCTGACTCGGTTGCGGTCTTCAACGGCGTCGACCTTCAGTCTGAGGAGGGCTGGCAAAGGATTGGTGACGCGCTCGCTGAGCTTCTGGACCGGCCGCCGGCCCCTCAGACTGGCTCAGATCGACACCGACACCGAAAGAAGTAGCTTGACGAAGTTGTAACCGTATGGTAACTTACGCTCAGATTGTAACTGGTTGGTTACATAGGAGGCTCAATGGGTTATCATCATTTCGATTCGGACCGGTCGCAGCCGGTTCTGACTCTGATGTCGAGATTGCGCGTTTGGGTGGCTCTCACTCTGATGGTTGTGGCGACCGGAGTGTTGGTCGCCGCGTGCGCCAGTTCGGCGGGTCCGTTACGATCCGTACTGGAGCCGGGCGCGACGCCGATGCCTGCCGAGGCGCGGCTCGACGTCATTGAGTGGGCGCGGCTCGCCCAGAACGCGCACAACTATCAGTCATGGCGCATAGTGCTCGATGATGAACGCGACGATCGTTTTAGCGTTTTCGTCGAAGAGCGACGGCTTCTGCCGCAGACCGATCCCTTCTCCCGCCAGATTGTGATTTCGGTCGGCACGTTTCTGGCAGTTGTCGACGCCCGCGCCGCGCAACTCGGATACCGTGCTGATATCGAGCTCCTGCCCGACGGCGACCTGGACCTCGCGTTGATCGGGAGCCGATCCGCTGCGCTGGTAACGCTCGTTCCCGATCGAGCAGCGCGTTCGCGGTACGCCGCAGCTGCCGACCACGACGCGATCACCGCTGCGACGGTCAAGTATCGCTACCACCCCGCACAGATCGACGACGCGCTTGTCGCTCGCGTGGAGTCATACGCGACCGATCAGGTTCGGATCGAGATCGTTTCCGATCCTGAAGCGGTTGCGTGGCTCAACGATCTGTCGCTGCGTGCGTTCACCATTGAGATGGAGCACGAGCCGACTCTGATGGAGACGTACGCAAGCTCGCGGATGAACGGACGCGCCAGGCGCGAGTCTCCCTATGGGCTCGCGTTTACCGCCAACTTTCCGAAACGCTCCCTCTGGTTCATGGACGCGATGATGACGATCGCGCCGCAGCGACCCGCGGCGTTCGCCCGGACGGGGATCAGGCTCTACGAACGCGCGCTCGACCAGATCACGACGTACGTCGTCGTTTCGACGGCGGGCAACTACCGCCGCACGCAGATCGAGGTTGGTCTGGCGCTCCAGGCGCTCTGGATGGAGCTTCACGCGTCCGGGCACGTCGTCCTCGCGAACTCGCAGGCGTTGCAGGAGTATCCAGAGATGGCCGAGCTCTACGACGAGGTGCACCGACGCCTGGCCTCCGACGGGGCCACCGTGCAGATGCTCCTGGCGGTCGCGTGTCCAGCCCCCGGCGCGCATCGGTTCAGCCCCCGGATCGCGGCCGTCGACCTGATCGACCCTCGTGGGCAGTAGGCGGAGGCGAAGGCGGCGATCCGGAACTCGTCGCCGGCGCTGCCAACGGTCGGCGACCCCGTCCGCTACCAGAACAACAGGCTCGCCCCGCCGACCGCGATGACCGCGCCGATGACTTCGCGCGGGGTGACCCGTTCCTCGAACAGAAGAACCGACGGGATGATGATGAGCACCGGTACCAGCGCCATCAGCGTGCTCGCGACGCCGGCGCTGGTATTCTGCGCGGCGAACAGGCCGAGCGATACGCCCAGGAAGGGTCCGAACACCGCGCCCAGGCCGATCCATCCGAGCGCGCGTGTGTCAGAGAACGCCGCGGCGACCCGGCGCCAGCGGCGTGTCGCGGTCAGTACGATTGAGAATCCGATCAGTGCGGCGATCACGCGGATCTGCGTCGCGGCGAACGCGTCCAGAGTCCGCCCCGCGCCGATCCGGCCCAGGATCAGCCCTGCAGCCTGGCCGAGCGCACCCATGAACGCGAAGATGATTCCGCGCGCACGGTAGCGCGGGGCGCGGCCGTCGTCCCCCGCGGGGGCTGGTGCGACCGCCTCGCACGCCGCGCCGGTGTGGTGCTCAACCGCGGCAGGATCGCCGCTGCCGATCGGCAGCGGCTCGGGGGGCACTGCCGCCACGCCCGGCACCCCGTCGGGGCGGTGCGGGCCGGCCGGGCGCAGCACTACCAGCGTGATGCCGCCAACCGTCAGCAGCGTCCCGACGCTGCCCAGGAGCGTCAGCGGCTCGTCCAGGAAGATCAGGCCCAGGATCGTGGTCATCGGCGGGACCGACGCGTAGATCAGCATGCTGATCCGGGCACCGATATCGATGAAGGCCTGAAAGAGGAAGAGGTCGCCCAGCACGAAGCCGACCAGCCCCGACAGCAGCAGCCATCGCCACGCGTCGGCCGGGACGTCGATCGGGATCGCGATGCCGCGAAACGCGATCCCGTAGAGCGCGAAGAGGAACGTCGCCGGGACCAGGCGCGTGATATTGACTGTGAGCGATCCGACGCGTCTGCCCGCCGACTCGAAGCTGAGCGCGGTGATTGTCCAGCAGAGCGCCGTCGCGAGCGCCGCGATCTCTCCGATCCGCGATTCCATTCGGTGGAATATACATCAGCGCGCGACGCGTGGTGATGGGGCGGCGCGGCGGAACAGCGCGCGCGCGCCGTGGCGTAGCAAATCCCCTGGCGACGCGCCCCGTGATGCCGCGCTCGCCGCGAGGCGGCACGACTGGAAAAAAAGCCGCGTCCGTGCTTTCATAGCGTACAGATGACGAGAGACC
>RECL01000423.1 GCA_007694025.1 Spirochaetaceae bacterium | reverse complement strand
CCTTCGCGCCGGCGACGATCGCCTTCGCCGCGTCGACTCCGGTGTGGACGCCGGTGGTCAGCGAAAAGTCACACGTCATCTTCGGCGACAGGATCGATATCCACCGAAGTGGCAACGGCAGCTCGTCGGATGTACTGAACCGGTTGCCGGGGATCGGCGCGAGCGCGACCGGGTCTATGTCAAGCTGGTAGAATCGGTTGAACAGCACGATCCCGTCGAGCCCCGCGTCCACCAGCCCGGACAGGAGCCGCGGCAGCGCGGTGAAGTAGGGCCCGATCTTCGCAGTGATCGGTAGGCGCGTCGTGCTTCTGATCTCCCGGACGATCTGCAGCATGTGTTCTTCGATCTCGGTCCCACGTTCGGTCATACCTATGGGCATCAGCGCGATATTGAGCTCGAGCGCGTCCGCGCCCGCCGCTTCGATCTGCCTCGCGTAGTCGGTCCAGTGGTCGGCGGAGATGCAGTTGAGGCTCGCGATGACCGGGACGTCGACCGCGTCCTTTGCGTCGGCAATGAGCTTCAGGTAGCCCTGCGGTCCATAACTGTGCTCCAAATCGTGCAGGTACGCGGCCGCCTCATCGGGAAACGCCGTCCCGGCCGAACCCGACGCTCCGCCGAGTTCGGCGACGATCTGCTCTTCGAACAGCGACTGGAGCACCACCGCCGCGGCGCCCGCTTCGCCACACTGCCTCACGCCCTTGGCCGTGCTCGTGATACTGCTGCTCGACGCGATGATTGGGTTCTTGAGCTTGAGGCCCAGATAGTCCGTGCGCAGGTCTGCCATTGCCGCTCCCTTTCAGTAGATCACGAAAACACAAAACCGGTCATGATGACCGCGAAAACCGCGAGCGAGTAGAGCACGACCGGATAGGTCTTGAACGCGTCGATCGTCTCGGACATCCTCGACGATTCTCTGATCGCGGCGATCAGGACGTACATCGCCGCGAACCCCACTGCGTTTCCGGCAGCCGCTCCGACGATCAGACCCAGGTCGCCGTGAGCGGCCACCAGAAGCTGCACGCCGATCAGCGGCGCAACCGCCAGGATCGCCTGCGGCAGCCCCATCCACTCATCGCGGAGTTCGCCGAGTGCGACCAGACATCCGGTCGCTGCGAGCGCGACGACGACGAAGACCGCCGGCGCGACCGGCCCCGGGACCGCAATCGCCAACGCGCCGCCGATCAGCCCTGACAGGAAGAGCGTGAGCCCGAACCGAAGCGCGGGTGCGTACGATGTCTTTGCCGATCGCGGCACTACCACCGCGAGCAGCGCGCCCACGGCGGTCATCACAACCGGATTATCTACCAGCATCGCGTCCAGAAACGCGCGTGTCAGCTCGTTCATCGGTCACCTCCCGTGTCGCCGCTCGTTTTCGTCCGGCTGGTCAGGAGTCGCGCCCCGAGTACCACCGTCGCGAGCACCAGGAACGCGCCGACCGTCGATCCGAAGAAGCCGGCCGGGATCGTGAAGCTTCCGGCGGGCAGATACCCAAAGAGCGTCCCGCGGCCGAAGAACTCGCGAACCGCCGCGGTCGCGATCAAGAGCGCGCCGAACTCGACCCAGCAGACGAGCGACTCGCGCATTGTCACGCCGTCGGCGACCGCGTAGTAGACGATCGGCATCACACCGGCGAGCCGCAGAAACAGAAGCGCATTGCCGCGAAGCGGAACCGTGTACGAAGCGATCGCCGCGATCGCCCACGATATCCCGAATCCGACCGCGATGAGCACGCCCCAGCGGATCGGTTTCGACGCGGTCGGGACACGGCGAATGAGCCAGTTGACGCCGCACACCGCGATTCCCGCAGCCGCCGATACGACGAGCGCGGCGATCGCGGTCATCAGGTCGCCGGTCGCACCGACGAGCGTCACGAGCCCCAACAGGACGACTCGCTCGATGCGAAGCGCGTTATCCATCTACTCCCCCTGATGCCCAATGGCTTCGTCGATCGCCGCCAGGATGCCACGACTCGATGCGGTCGCCCCCGATACCGTATCCACATCCAGGCTCTGCGCGTCGATCACCGCGTCGGCGACGCGGCCGAGCGCCGGCGCGCCGATCCCGACCGTCTCCGAGTGCGACACCACCTCGACGGCGGTCACGCGTCCCGCGTCGACTGTAACCTCTACCCTGATCGGCCCGCCGTATCCGCGTCCCGAGCCGGTGAACACCCCGTCGGTGTCCAGCTCGAGCCGGGCGCGCGGTGGTTCGGGTGCGGTACGAAAGAGGAGCGCCTGCTCGATCGCCGTGGCGACCGCGCGCGACGATGCGGTCGCGCCGGTCACTACCTGCAGCGTGTCGATCACCGCGCCCGGGTCGGCGCTCGATCTTCTGAGGAACTGGTTCAGGAACGACGGGCGCCTTACGAGCGACCCGAGCGTCGTGCTCTCGTTCTGATCGACGATCCGCAGACCGACGATCCGCTCGTCGTTATCGAGAGCCACGGCGACCCGGATCTCGCTCTTGTAGCCGGGCGCAGAGCTGTAGACCAGGTACCCGACCGGTTCGCGGTCGCGATACACCTGCTCGATCTGCAGCCCCTCGCGTTCGCTGTCGACCCTCAGCGCGTGACGCGCATCGGGGAAGAACGCGCGCATGTCGTAGCGGACCGTTCCGTCGACGTAGTATGCGTTCGCGAAGGCAGACATCCGGTCGCCGGCGATGCCGACGCCGACACCCACCGCGATCACGGCCGCGGCGGCGGCAACCGCGACCGCGCGGCGACGTCGCTTCTCCACCTGGCCGAAGAACGCGTTCACGACCGACACATCGATGAGCGGTGTGATCCCGTTCATCAGGAGCACCGCGAACGTCACGCCCTCCGGGTAGACGGTGTACCGGCGGATCAGGACGGTCAGAACACCGCACCCGATGCCGTAGACGACGCGCGCGCTGCGCCCGACCGGGGACGTCACCATGTCGGTCGCCATGAAGAGCGCCGCGAACATCAGACTGCCCGACAGGATCGTGTACAGCGGATCCATGCCGAGCGCGAGCGCGGTGAGCGCTGCAGCGACGACGTACGACGCCGATATCCGCCACCCGACGTACCCGCGCGCCATGAGATACCCCGCGCCGATGAGCAGCGCAAGAGCCGATACCTCACCGATGCTCCCCGGCACATTGCCCAGGAAGAGATCAAGATACGACGCCGCACCGCCTTCGAGCGGCGTCGCGGCGGTTACCGCGTCGAAGTCGAGCGGAACGCGCCACTCGGTCACGAGCGCCGGGTACGCTATCAGAAGGACGCCCCGCGCGACGAGCGCCGGGTTGAAGATGTTGTGTCCGACGCCTCCGAACGCCTGCTTGCCGACGAACACGACCAGCGCGGCACCAAAGAAGGGGATCCACCACGGCGTGCCCGGGGAGAGCGTCAGCCCGAACAGCATTCCCGCAA
>RECL01000125.1 GCA_007694025.1 Spirochaetaceae bacterium | reverse complement strand
CGTAGAGGTAGTGGAACTTCATCGTGTTGTAGTAGCAGATCAGGCCGGCGATGTGCTTCGTGTCGGCGGGCGCGAAGTCGACGACCGTCTGCGCCTGGATGCGGAACGCCTGCTGACGCCGTGCGACAAGCGACTGCCGGAACGCTGAGACCGGGGGCTCCGCCCCGTAGAGCCTGAGGTATCCGGGCCGATCGGTCAGGCTCATCTGGTCGGGACCGAGCGGCCTGCGCAGCGTCTGCCAGTCGATCGCAAGGGCGGTAGAGTCAAAGTCGTCGATCTGTTCGAACGTTGCGCGATTCGCCCACCGCCGCTCCGGCGTGCCTGCACCGCCGGGCGCGGTTTCCGCCGCCACGCCGTCACCACCTGTGCCGGCGTCCGCCGGTGCGCCGTCACCGCCAGCCCCGGTCTCAGCCGGTGCGTCGTCGCCGTCCGTGCCGGCCGCCACCGCCGCGTTGTGGCCGCCCGTCGCAATCCGGGGCGCCGGCACGCTCACAGCCGGCGCGTTCCCGCCTCCCGCCAGTCGAAGCCATCCGTCGCCGGTCCACTCGACCTTCTGAATAGCGGTCTCGCGTCCCAGAGTCGACCAGCCGTCTGCGGTTCCCCGGACCCCGGCGCCGATCGGGCGCGAGCAGAGGTGGACCATGTACCACCCGTCGGGTGTCTCGACGATGTCGGCGTGGCCCGCCTTGCGGAGCGGCGAATCGGTTCGGCCGGACGCGGTGAGCATCGGGTTGTCCGGATCGATCTCGTACGGACCGGTGATCGATCGTGACCGGGCGATCGTCACCGCGTGTTCGTGACCCGTGCCGCCCTCCGCGGTCAACAGGTAGTAGTAGCCGCCGCGCCGGTAGAGGTGCGGCCCTTCGGTGACCCGCAGCGACGATCCGGTGAAGATGTTCGTGATCTTGCCGGTCAACCGGCCCGCATCAGGGTCGTACTCCTGGAGCAGAATCCCTGCGAAGCGGTTCACCCCCGGCCGCCAGTCCCACTCCATGTTGAGTAGCCACTTCCGCCCGTCGTCGTCGTGGAAGAGCGACGGATCGAAGCCCGAGCTGTTCAGGTAGATCGGATCGCTCCACGGGCCCATGATGTCGGTCGCGGTGACCAGGTAGTTGTGCGTGATCTTGTGCGCGCCGCGGTGGTGCTTCACGTCGGTGTAGATCAGCCAGAACCTCCCGTCGGCGTGCGTCAGGCACGGCGCCCAGATCCCGCCCGAGTCGGGGTTACCGGTCATGTCCAGCTGATTCAGCCTGCACAAGGGCCGCGTAAGCAGCTGCCAGTGCACCAGATCGCGCGAGTGGTGGATCTGCACACCCGGAAACCACTCGAAGGTCGACGTCGCGATGTAGTAGTCGTCGCCGACGCGGACTATCGACGGGTCGGGGTTGAAGCCGTGGAGAACCGGATTGGTGATCTGCATGAACAGATTGTACCAGAATCCAGGCCATGTCGGAATCGGGAGGGGGAAGCCTCCCCCTCGCTCCGTCCCCGCCGCGGCGCGGCGCCGCGGTCCGGGCCCGGCTCACCCGGCTCCGTTCACACTCCGCCGGGCCGGGCCCCGGGTACTCCGCTACCCCCTCGTGCCCGGACGAACTCGGGGTGCACGAACGCGCCCTACAATTCCGTATACATAGGTCAAGTAAACTACGTAAATGTACCGATACAATCGCATTCCTACTAAATAGTACCGTTATAGTCATGTTCTCTGTGACGCTGGCTCAGCAATATCTCTATATCTCAGAGCTACTTATGCCGTTTTCGGATGGTTGGCACGAATGCTGCTTTCTCCGTGCCAAAGGGCGGTCGCGTCACGGCCGCCGAGGAGGACATGTGCGTACGATACGGAATAGCGCGTGGCGTCGATGCGCCGCGTTGATGATGGGGCTTCTGGTCTCCGGCATGCTCTACGCGGCGGGCGGGCAGCAGGCCGCACGCCCGGCGGCGACCGCGGAGAGCGGCTACGGGACGCTTCGGCTCACCGCCGGCCGGCCGCTCGAGACGCTGAACCCGCACCAGCAGGCGGCGACGGCGACCGCCGACTTCCTGCGGCTGATTCAAGGCAAGCTCTACCGGTTTGCCCCGGGACCCGGCGGCACCGGATACCAGATCCTGCCGGAGATCGCGGCGGGCGAACCGGTACAGGTCGACGATGAGGGCCGCGTGTGGCAGATCCAGATCCGCGACGGTCTGCAGTGGTCCAACGGCGAGCCGCTGACCGCGGAGGACGTGCTCTACTCGTGGCGGATGGTGATGGATCCGCTGTTGCTGAACCACCGTGCGAACGCGTTTCACGGATCGCAGGTGCAGGTCGTCAACGCGCTTGCGTACGCAACCGGCGACGCGGCGTGGGACGATGTCGGCATTCGGCTCGACGGAAACACGTTCGAGCTCCGGTTGATCCTGCCGGTGACCAACTTCATGCTGAAGAACTTCCTGACCGGTCTGCCGGTGTCGGTTGTCTACCCGCCGCTCTACGAAGCGGGCATGAACGCCGACCGAACGCAGACCAACTATGGGACATCGATCGACACGATGGTCTCTTCCGGGCCGTTCATGGTGACCAACTGGATCCAGGGCGCCGAATACACCGCGATGAAGAACCCGTACTACCTCTACGCCGATCGCGTCTCGCTGGCTGGCGTGCATACACGGGTGATATCGGAGTCGGGCACCGTCATGCAGCTCTTTGAGAACGGGGAGATCGACTTCGTTGAGCTCTCCTCCGCCGATTTCCAGCGCTTCCGAGAGGACCCGCGCGTTATCGAAGTTCCGGGCCGGTCGGTGCAGCGGATCGTGATCAACCTGCTCAGCACCGAAAAGCCGATCCTGCAGGACGTCCGGTTCCGCCAGGCGCTCTTCTGGGCGACCGATCGCGCAACGAGCGCCCGGATTTCGGCGACGATCGCTGCGAACTATATCATCCCGACCACGCACGTGATGGACGTGACCGACGGAACGCTCTACCGGAACACGCCGGAGGCGCGCGCGATTCTCACACCCAACCTGGGCTACGACCCGCAGCGCGCGAAGGAGCTCTTTGACGCCGCGATGGCCGACGCGGGTCTGGACCGGATATCGCTGCAGCTTGCGTACCACGAAGGCGTGGAAGAGCGGCGCGCGGTAAGCGAGTATCTGCAGGAGCAGTGGCGCGAGATCTTCGGCGGGAGGCTTCAGATCACGCTTCAGGCCGTACCGTCATCGCAGCTTGCCGCAACGCTGCGCGCGTACCCGAACGACGATAACGCGTTCGAGCTCGGTTGGACGGGCACTGGCCACAACGACTTCGATCCGGTATCGGCGCTCGCGCACTACTATTCGGGGACTCCACGGCGCAAGGGACCGTACTTCAGCGACGAATACGATGAGCTGTATCGTACCGTTCTGCAGATGCCGATCGACGACACGCAGGGCCGCCTGGAGCTGATCGCGCGGGCCGAAGAAGTGATGCTCAGAGACGCGTCCTTTGTACCGGTCAACCAGGGGCTTTCCTTCGGGCTGGTATCCGATCGCGTGCGTTTTGCGACGACCGATGGCTGGAGCATCGCGCTGGGCTACGGATGGAAGTGGGCCGCGATCGTCGACTGATCGGCGGCCAGACTCAAGAACAGTGATAAGACCGGACCCCAATCCGTAGGGGTCCGGTGATCGTCCGGGTCGGCGGGAGCCGGCCCGCCACAAGAGGGTCCATTGATCAAGTATACGTTGCAGCGGTTGGTCGCACTCGCGCTGACGCTGCTGGTCATCCTGACGATTGCGTTCCTGGTCATCAGGCTGATGCCGGGATCGATCTACGAAAACACCGAGCTTCCGCCGCGGCTGCTCGAAACGATGGAGGCGAAGTACCGGCTGAACGAGCCGATGATCGTCCAGTACGCCTACTTCATCCGCGACATCCTCGGGGGCGATTGGGGAACATCGATCGCGATACGCGTCAACGTTCCGGTGTGGCAGGTGCTCTACGCGCGCATTCCGGTGAGCCTGCAGCTCAACATCGTCGCGCTCGCGATCGCGCTCCCGGTCGGGGTGCTCGCCGGGATCGCGGCAGCGCTCTTCCAGAACGGCAAGGTCGACCACGCGATATCGTTCCTGGTCGTCGTGTTCGTCTCGGTACCGTCGTTCGTGTTTGCGACGCTGCTGCAGTACACGCTCGGGTTTCGACTCGGGCTGTTCCCGATCGTCTACCGCGCGTCGGCGGAGGGCTTCGCGCGCTACGCGTCGATCGTGATGCCGATCGCCGCGCTATCGCTCGGTCCGATCGCGCGGGTAGCTCGCTACCTGCGCGGCGAGCTCATCGAAACGGTGAGCTCCGACTTCATGCTCCTTGCGCGGACCAAGGGGCTGTCGCTGTTTGACGCGACGCTCCGGCACGCGATGCGCAACTCGCTGCTGCCGCTGGCGAACATCATCATCCCGATGTTCACCAGCATCCTGACAGGGTCGCTCGTTGTCGAACGGATCTTCGCGGTCGCCGGCGTGGGCGGGTTGCTCGTGAACTCGCTGAACGCGAGCGATCATCCGCTGACGATCGCAATCCTCGTCTTCTACTCGATGCTGTCACTGCTGACGATCCTGATCGTCGACCTGTCGTACGGCCTGATCGACCCGCGCGTGCGCGTCGGAGGAGCGAAGAATGAGTGACCTCACAACACTCCGGACGATCCTCGACCCGACCGAGGCGCCCGATCTGCCCGATGAGAGCTTTGAGCTCACCCAGTCCGACCGTACGCTTACCGACGTCGACTTCAAGACCCCCGCCGTTGGGTACTTCAGGGATGCGCTCCAACGGTTCAGCCAGAACAAGGCGTCGGTCACCGCATTTGTGATCATCTGCGCGATCGTTTTTATGGCGATCTTCGGGCCCGGTATGACCCCGTACGGGTTCAACCAGCAGAACGTCGACCTGCGCAACATGCCGCCACGGATCCCCGCGCTCGCGCGGATCGGTATCGCGACGGGGCATCGGACGCTCGAGCGGCGCCGCGTGGAGTTCCTCGAAGACACCGAGCGGTACCCGATGGGGTCGATCATCGAGCTTCGTAACCCCACCGTGATAAGCGGCGTAGAGGTGGTCGACGTCGTCGTCGATTACTACGCGTACCTTGGCGTCACCGGATCATTCTGGTTCGGGACCGATTACCTTGGCCGCGACTACTGGACGCGGCTGTGGCGCGGTGCGCGCGTGTCGCTCGTGATCGCGTTTGTGTCGGTCGCGACCAACCTGATCATCGGTGTGATCTACGGTGCTGTCTCTGGCTACTACGGCGGGACCGTCGACATGGTGCTGATGCGGATCTGCGAGGTGATCGAGGCGTTTCCGCGCGTCGTCGTCGTAACGCTGTTCATCCTGTTCTTCGGGACCGGGCTTTTCTCGATCATCATGTCGCTCATCATAAGCGGATGGATCACGACCGCGCGTCTTGTTCGCGCGCAGTTCTACCGGTTCAAGCTTCGCGAGTTCGTGCTCGCCGCGCGCACGATGGGTGTGCGCGATTCGGTGATCATGTTTCGCCACGTCTTTCCGAACTCGGTCGGTCCGATCATCACGCGCACGATGTTCGCGGTTCCGCTCGCGATCTTCACCGAGTCGTTCCTTGCCTACATCGGGCTTGGACTCCAGGCCCCCGAACCCACGATCGGAGTGCTGCTGTCCGACGCGCAGCGCGTTCTGCTCAACTACCCCTACCAGTCGCTCTTCCCCGCCGTGGTGATCTCTGCGCTGATGATATCGTTCAACCTCTTCGCGAACGGGCTGCGCGACGCGCTCGATCCAACGATGAGGGGGGTGTAGCCGGTGGCGCGCGCGAACGGTCGCAACAGCTGGGCGACGCCGACCCGGGCGGCCGAACGTGATGACCCGGCCGCCGGAGCCGCACCGCGGCGCAAGATCCTTGAGGTGCGTGATCTGGCCGTGTCGTTCAAAACCTACGGCGGGACCGTCCAGGCGGTGCGCGGGATCAGCTTCGACCTCTACGAAGGCGAAACGCTCGCGATCGTCGGCGAGTCGGGATCGGGCAAGTCGGTCACGATCCGGGCGATCCTGGGTATTCTCACCCGCAACGCGCGGATCGTCGGCGGTGAGATCCGCTACCGCGGTCGGGACCTGACGCAACTTCTGGAGGATGAGTTCCACGACATACGCGGCAAGCTCATTTCGCTGGTGTTTCAGGATCCGCTGTCGGCGCTGAACCCTATCATGAAGATCGGCCGGCAGATAACGGAGGCGCTGCAACTGTCGCTCGGGATGGGGCGCGTAGAGGCGCGGGATCGAGCGATTGAGCTGATGCGCGCGGTGGCGATCCCGGAGCCGGAGAAGCGGTTCGACCAGTACCCGTTTCAGTTCTCCGGCGGCATGCGGCAGCGGATCGTGATCGCGATAGCGCTCGCAAGCGATCCGGAGATTCTCATCTGCGACGAGCCGACCACCGCGCTCGACGTGACCGTCCAGGCTCAGATCCTGGAGCTTATCGCCGAGCTGAAGACGCGGCGCAATCTGTCGGTCATCTTCATCACGCACGATCTGGGCGTTGTTGCGAATGTCGCCGACCGGATCGCGGTGATGTACGCCGGACGCGTCGTGGAGACAGGTACCGCCGACGACCTCTTCTACGACGCGCGCCATCCCTACACGTGGGCGCTCCTGTCGTCGATGCCCGATCTGGAGACGCGGGAGAAGCTCTTTTCGATTCCCGGCGCTCCGCCGAACATGCTCTACCCGCCGGCGGGCGATGCGTTCGCCGAGCGCAACGCGTACGCGCTCCGCATCGACCACGATCAGCATCCGCCGTTCTTCAGGATCAGCGACACGCACTCCGCGGCGACCTGGTTGCTCCATCCCAAGGCCCCGCGGGTGGAACGACCGAAGGTCCTGGTGGAGCGGATAGCCCGAATCATGGAAAGGAGAGCAGCCGATGAGCTCGCCCGCGATGAGTGACGCTACCGGTGACGCGCTGCTCGACGTGCGCAATCTCAGAATGCACTTCACGTCGGGACGAGGGACACGCCGCGTCCACGTGAAGGCGGTCGACGACGTGAGCTTCTCGATCAGCCGCGGCGAAACCTTCGGACTCGTCGGTGAGTCCGGGTGCGGCAAGACGACAACCGGGCGCACGATCATCCGGCTGTACAACCCGACCGGGGGACAGGTCTTCTTTGAGGGTCACGATATCTCCGGACGGCTCTCTCCTCGCGCGACGCGGCTGCTTGCGACGAAGATGCAGATGATCTTCCAGGATCCGATGGCGTCGCTGAACCCGCGGATGACCGTCGAAGAGATCGTCGGCGAAGGGCTCACTGTTGCCGGCGAGCATCGACGCAGCGAACGGCTGAAGAAGATCCACGAGATGCTGGAGATTGTCGGCTTGAGCAAGGACCATGCGAATCGCTATCCGCACGAGTTCAGCGGCGGCCAACGGCAGCGCATCGGGATCGCGCGTGCGATCATAACCGAGCCGTCGCTCGTGATCGCCGACGAGCCGGTGAGCGCGCTCGACGTGTCGATCCAGGCGCAGGTGATCAACCTGTTCAACGCGCTGAAGGAGCGCATGGGGCTGACCGTACTCTTCATAGCGCACAACCTGTCGGTCGTGAAGTACTTCTCCGACCGTATCGGGGTGATGTACGGCGGCAAGCTCGTGGAGATCGCGCGGTCGGACGACCTCTACCGCAGCCCGACGCACCCGTACACGCGGTCGCTCCTGTCGGCTATCCCGCAGCCCGACCCGTACTCTGAGAAGCGTCGCAGACGGATTCCCTACGATCCGTCGCAGCACGACTATGAACGCGAGCAGCCGTCGTACCATGAAGTCTCCGCCGGTCACTGGGTGTACTGTTCCGATACCGAGCTCCAGAGGTTTGCGAATGCAGGCACGTGATCGCAGCCCTGCAGCCGTCGACTGGGACTCAGTGCGCGCGCAGTTCCCCGTCACGCGCGACTACCTCTACTTCGATCTTGCGAACAAGTGTCCGCTGCCGCTCTTCAGTACCGCCGCCCTCGCCGACTACGTCGACAAGCAGCAGCGCTCCGGCGGCGACAAGGCAGAGTGGTTTGCGACGATCGAATCGGCGCGCGGGCGGTTCGCCACACTGATCAACGCGCACCCCGATGAAATCGCGTTCACCAAGAACACCTCCGAAGGGCTGAACATCGCGGCGAACTGCCTGCCGCTCTCTGCCGGCGACACCGTGATCCTCAATCAGTACGAGCACCCGAACAACGTCTACTGCTGGCTCAACCTGGAGCGTCGCGGAGTGCGCGTGAAGTGGATTGGCGGCGGGGCCGCCGGTGGCGCAACAGACGCCGGCGGTAGCGCAACAGGCGGCGGCGCCACAGAAGGCGGCGCATCGACAGGCGGCGGCGCTGCTGAAGGCGCGGGCGGTGATGGAGGCCTGGTCACCGTCGATATGATCGATTCGGTTGCAGACGAAACCACGAAGGTCGTCGCGATCTCATCCACGACGTACGCGCCCGGGACGCGGAACGACATCGAGTCGATCGTCCGCTACTGTCGCGATCGCGGGATCTACACGGTCGTCGACGCGGTCCAGTCGGTCGGTACGCTCGACGTCGATGTGAAGGCGCTCGGCATGGACATCCTCTGCACCAGCGCGCACAAGTCGCTCTTCTGTCCGCACGGCATTGGCGTGTTCTACGCGCGCCCCGAAGTCAGAGATCTGCTCGATCCGGTTTACGTCGCACGAGCCGGGATGGGGATGGCCGCGCAGATCGAGTACGGCCAGATCAGCTACACGCTCGACCAGTCGAACAACGCGAAGAAGTTCGAGATCGGCAACCACAACTATCTGGGGCTGACCGTCCTGGACGCATCGCTCGCCTACCTGCTGGCGCTGGGAATGCCCAACGTGGAGGCGCGGCTCATCGATCTGAACGCGTATCTGGTGCAGCGCCTGACCGGCGCGGGCTACCGCGTGGTGAGCCCGGCCGACGGACCGTGGCGGTCGGCGATCGTCTGTTTTCGCGCGCGTACGGATGCCCAGAGCGCGCGCGACCTGCACGGCTACCTGGAGCGTAACGGCGCGATCACGACGCTGCGCCGCGACACGATCCGCGCGTCGCTTGGTATCTACAACAACGAATCGGACATCGATCGGTTGGTCGACCTGCTGCGCCGCTACGGCACCGAGTCGGCTGAGCCATCGGAGGCGCGATGAAGAGCGAATCGATCGCGTTGCTGCGCGACCTCTGCGAGCTTCCCGGTCCGCCCAGCTGCGAGGACCGCGTCATCGACTACATGCGATCGGCGCTCCAACCGTGCGCCGATGAGGTGATCCAGGACCGACTGGGAGGGACCTTTGGTGTGCGCCGGTCATCGGCGCCAGACGCGCCGAAGGTGATGCTTGCCGGTCACATGGACGAAGTCGGCTTCATCGTGAGTCGGATCGATTCCGACGGGCTGGTCGGATTCAAGCCGCTCGGCGGATGGTGGAGCCAGACGCTGCTCAGTCAGCGCGTCACCGTGCACGCCGACGGCGGCGACCTGACCGGGGTGATCTCCACGCGCGCGATCAGGCAGGATCTGAGCGCCGACCTGAAGTCGCGCGCGCTTGAGATCGACGACATGATCATCGACGTCGGCGCTCAGAACGCCGCCCACGCCGCCCGGCTTGGGCTGCGCCCCGGCGTGTTCGTGACACCTCAGAGCGACTTCGTGCGGCTTGGCGGCGGCTCAAGGCTCCTGGGCAAGGCGTTCGACAACAGGTATGGGTGCGCCACAGCGATCGACGCGATGCGCGCGCTCGCGTCGGACGATCTGCCGTGCCATCTGTACGCGGGCGCAACCGTTCAGGAGGAGGGCGGGCTGCGCGGTGCGCTTCCGGCCGCGCGGTTGATACAGCCCGACCTCTTCATCGCGCTCGACTCGTCGGCTGCGCGAGACGTCAGCGGCAAGCCCGGCGAACTCGGCCGGCTTGGCGAAGGGTTCCTGCTCCGCGTGTTCGACAGCAGGATGCGGCCCGACCGCGCGCTGATCGACTTCACGCGCAAGCTCGCCGAAGAGCACGGCATCCGCTATCAGTGGTTCTTTTCGCACGGGACCACCGACGCCGCGGCCGTGCAGACGTCGGGCATCGGCGTCCCGACGCTCGTGCTCGGGATCGCGTGCCGCTACAACCACTCGCACACAGCGATTATCGATACCGCCGACTACGACGCGTCGCTCGCGATCGTCGTGGAACTGGTCAGGCGGTTCGACGCGGCTACCGTCCGGGGCCTCACGTGCCGGTAGCCTCGCGGCTGGTCCGAGCGTCGTCGACCGCACCGCTGGTGCTACCGGTCGCGCTTGTCGCTGTTGTCGCTCCCGCGATCGGCGGCGGAGTCTCCGGGCGGTCGATCTCCGACGCGCTCACCGTCGTCGGACTGATCTATCTGGTGGTCGGGCTGATCCGAGTGGTCAACGCGATGGGCTTCTTCGACTCGACACGCTTCGGCTTCGCGAAGGTGATCGAAGTCATCCGCACACGCGCGTACACCGCATCGGCGTCCCCGATCGGCACATTTGCCGACTATCGCGCGCGCGCGCGCAGGCATCGCCCGATCGCGCGGCTGCTCGCGACAGCGTGCGTGCTGCTTGTCGCGTCGCTGATTGTCGCGATGCTCGCGTGAAGGGATCGCGTGAAGGAATCACGTGAGGGAGGGATTATGAACTACTACGAGCCGAACGCGAGCGGCGTCAGCTCGCCGGCCGACCGCGCTGCGCTCTTCGACTCGATGGTCGACCGAATCATGAGCCGCGACGCGTTCGTCCCAGTGAAGTTACAACGCCTGGGCGTAGACGTCCGCCGCGCCCTCCTCGCGTGCCGCGATGAGGTGATCGCTGCCGACAGCGATGAGAAGCTGATCTACGCGCTGCTGAAGGCGAGCTGCGCGCGCAAGGACCCGCACGTGCGGGTGCACCTGGTGACCGGCGGCTTGCAGCTCTCTGGGGCACCGGTCGATCGTGCATCGGTGCGAATCGATCAGCTGCCGGCGTCGCAGGCGCCGATCCGGTTCGCGGTCGACTACTCGGGCGTCGATCCGGCATCGATGCACGGTCCGGCCTTCGCGCCGGGGCGCTCGGTCTTTGTCGCAGACTACGCCCCGTCGCTGGTCGCGTTGCGCGGCGGGTCGGCCCCGGCCATCGGCGACCGTCTGATCGCGGTCAACGGGCAGCCGTTCGACGACTACCTCTGCTGCGTGGAGCCGTACAGCCGTTACGCGACCGCGAACGGCTTCTGGTGGCGTATGGCCGCGAAGATCCCGGTTCGATCGCGCGAGTACCCACCGCACTTCTTTGACGATACCGCAACGTTCACGCTTGAGCACCGCGACGGTCGAATCTACGATCTGACGCTCCCGTACAAGCCGACGATCGACAAACGCGAGTGGACCGGAACGTGGAAGGAGTTCGGTGACTTCCGCTACCCCGGGTTCACGAAGGTTCACGAATCGGCGACCTACCAGCTCTACGCGCACGACGCCGGGCGGCCGGTCGTCGTGATCGACTTCCACAAGTTCGGCGCGACGCTCATCGAAGACACCGACGCGCTGGTCGCGTACGCCGAAGCAAACGGTCTTCTGGGGCACGCAGTCGTCTTCGACGCAACCCGGGCGGGCGGAGGATCGCTTGGTGCGTACGCGATCCGGCATCTATCGCCCAAGCCGTTTCGGACGACCTTTGGCAATCTTCGGATCAGCGACGTCGTCGAGCCGTTCGCCGAAGAGATGCGCGCGCGGCGCGACGCCCGGCTGCCGATGACCGCCGAAGACGACGGAAGCTGGCTGGTCGACTGGCTCGACACCGATGTCGCCAAAGCGGTCCGCTGTCGCGACCACTACTCCAATGATGTGCCGTTCAAGTCGTCGCACCTGCCGCGCGACAGCGACGGCGTGCTGCAGCCCGCGCCGCTTCACTTCAGCGGTCCGATGGTCTGCCTGCTCGGCCCGCACGGCGGGTCGCACCTGGATCAGTTCGCCGCGATGATCGCCGACAACGGTCTGGCGCACATCGTTGGAATGCCCGCAGGCGGGTACAGCAATACGTGGGAGTGGGAGGAGACGCTCCACTTCCCAATATGCCGTCTGCCAACAGTGAAGCTGATGTACTCGATGGGACACACGATTCGCCCGAACGGGCAGCTGCTCGAAGGTAACCCGGCCGATGCCGATGAGTTCGTCCCACTCACCCGTGACAACTATGTCGGCTACCACGAACTGCTGCTCGAGCGTGCGATGCGCCACCTGGGGTTGTAGCGCGCCGGGCGACCACGCCGCCGGGAGATCCGGGGCACCGGAACCACCGCGTAGCACGCGCCGGGTCCGCCGTCGCATATGTGCCGCATATATAAGGAGAAGGACCATGCCAATCACTGAACTCGACCAGAGGCTTACCGGACAGATCGTCCTGTCCAACCGGACGTACGAACGGCTGCGCGCGCTCACCGCGCTTGGCACCCGGTTCCCCGGGACACCGGGAGAGAGGGCCGCGCAGCGGTTCATCTTGGATGAGCTTCGCGCGGCCGGGCTCGACCCGACGATCGAGGAGTTCGAGCACCTTGCGTGGGAGCGCGGCAGCGCGTCGCTCTCCGTGACCGCTCCGGTGACTCGGAAGCTTCTGTGCATATCGCTCGCGGGGGCGCCGTCCACTCCCGCAGGCGGGATCGACGGAGAGATTCTCTACCTGGGTAACGGCACGCCCGCAGAGTTTGATCGGCACAAGGACGCGATCCGCGACCGGATCGTGCTGGTCACCAGCCTGGCTCCGCGCCAGGAGTGCTCACCGCCGCGGCAGTGCCACCGGCGTACCAAGTACGGTCGCGCGGTCCAGTACGGCGCGAAGGCGTTTCTGTTCATGAACAGCCAGCCCGGCATGCTGCCGCAGGCGGGATCGACCCGGCAGAACCGCGAAGGAGAGATCCCGGCGGTGACGATCCCGTTTGAGGACGGTGAGGTGCTGAAGAGCCTTCTGAAGGCCGGCCCGGTCAGCGTGCATCTGGAGGCGACCAATCGCAACTATCCGCACACGACGGGCAACATCGTCGCAGAGCTTCCCGGAACCGATCCCGACCACGTCGTCCTGGTCGGTGCGCACTACGACAGTCATGACAACGCGGTCGGCGCGATCGACAACGGAACCGGCGTCGTGACCGTGCTCGAGCTCGCGCGGCTGCTGTCGGAGTCGGGCGTGCGGTTGCGCCGGACGATCCGCTTTGTACTCTTCGCGGTCGAAGAGATGGCGTCGGTCGGCTCGTCCTTCTACGTGAACCGTCACCGCGACCACCTGGACCAGATCGATCTCTTCATGAACATCGACGGCATCGGCCAGCAGGGGGCCAAGACCTTCGACACGCAGGGGTTCGACGACGCGGCCGACTTCATCCTGGACGTCGCGAAGGATATCGACTACGAAATGACGATCCCCAATCCGGCGTTCTCCGGAGACTCGCTGGCGTTTGTGATGGGAGGCGTCCCAACCGCCGCGATGAAGGGCTCCAAGCTTCGGAGTCTCTTTGGGCATCAGAACCTGTCGACCGGCGAAGACCGCGGCTGGGGCCACACATCCGCCGACACATTCGACAAGGTCGAACAGCACGCTCTGCACGAGGCAGCTATCATAGCCGCCCTCACGCTGATCCGCGCCGCAGACCACCCCACACGCATGGCGCGCACGCGAACCAAAGCGGAGGTCGACGCAATCCTTCGCGAAACGGGCATGGACACGGTCCTGTCCTTCATGCAGTGGCCGTCGATCGACGTCAGACCCAAGGAGTAGAGCGGGAGGGGGAGGTCTCCCCCTCGCACCGTCCCCTCTGATCGCCGTTCTGCACATTGACAGTGTGGGCGTTGAATGATATACATGTATATCGAAGGTGGGCAACCATGATCGCCGTGCGACTCTCGAAGGATCTTGAGGATCGGCTCGACCGCTTGGCCAGGCGAACCGGGCGGACGAAGACCTACTACGTCCGGGAAGCCATTACCGAGCACCTTGAGGAGTTGGAAGAGATCTACCTTGCTCAGCAGGTGCTCGAGCGAGTGCGGGCCGGCACGGAGGACACCGTGCCTCTCGACACCCTGATCCGGCAGTATGGCGTGGACGATTGAGTTTGCCAGAAGCGCAGAGAAGGAGCTCGCCAGACTCGAGCGCACGGTAGCGCACCGGATTCTGGCGTTTCTCAGGGATCGAGTCTCAGTTGATCCACGGTCTATCGGTGAGCCGCTGAAAGGCGATCTATCCGACTTCTGGAAGTATAGAATCGGTGCGTATCGACTCTACGCCGACATTCAGGATGATTGCGTGACCGTTCTGGTTATCAAGGTAGGCCATCGACGAGACGTGTACCGCCGGCAGTGATCAGAAGTGTTCCCCCCTCGTGAACGACCGCGTCTACCGGCACGGTTCGCCGGTCGTATCACCGCAGGGGTACCGCCTGGACAATCTAGCCAACATCTTCGCGAACAAACTCTGTGCGCTGATTGGCCGCGACGAGCCCAAGGACGTTTTCGATCTCTGCCTGTTGACCGGACGGCCCGATGCCGCACCACCAGACCTGATTGGCGTTGCGCGACGCAAGTGCGCTATCGACCCTGAGGAGATCGAGTAGCGCCTCGCGTCGTTCCCGTTTCCTGATGCTCAAAGTGAAGCACCAGCGCGATTCTGGCGGTTATAGAGGGTGTGAGTGACACGAACACCCCGTCCGATACTCTGTTCCGAGCCGCGTTCGCAGACCCGCAGACCGCGCGAGAGCTCACGCTCCTTCTCCTGCCCGAACGGTATGCGTCGCGGCTTGCCGGCGCACGAGTCACGGTGGAGCCGGAGTCGCTCGTCGACCAGCAGGCGCGCACTCATCGGACAGACCTCCTGCTCCAGTTTGACCTGACCGGAGCCGCTGCGGGCGATGCTAGGACTTCTCGCGCTCAAGCACGCGCGGCGGGATCTGAAGAAGCCCGCTGCGCAGATGCTGACCGAATTGCTCAACCGCGCGCACGCGGACCCTGCGGTCCGACATCTTGCCCGGGTGGTAGAGCACATCCACGTGACCGTGAAGAGCGTGGATGAGGTGGATGCGCTGATGGCCGCCGCGTCTCGATTAGGGTATCATGAGGTAGAGGGTGATTGCATGACGTTCGCACAGGTGATGCTCGACGAGGGCCGAAGCGAAGGGCTGGAACAGGGAATTGAGCCGGGTTCTCTCCAGCGCAGCCGTGAGGTGCTCATCCGCCTGCTGGACCGCAAGTTCGGACTGACCGACGCCGAACGCGAGCGCATCATGGCGTGCGAGGACCAGAGTGCGCTCGACGCGGCTGAACCGCTTACGGTAACCGGGGGTACCATGCAATGAAGGTCGACATAATTGCTGATCGCATCCGATCGAACCCTCAGACATACTCGGGCAAGCCCACCGTGCGCGATACGCGTGTCGCGGTTGAACACGTCCTTGGCATGCTTGCGGATGGCGCCTCAACGCCTGAGATTCTGGATAACTATCCATTCCTCGACGAAGATGACATCCGCGCGTGTATCGCGTATGCGTGGCGGATCGTCTCGCACGAGCAGGTGGAGCCTCTGGTTGGTAGTGGTCAGGGCTGAGCGTGCGGTTCCTCGTGGACAGTTGTGTTTCCCGCGCGGTCTGCGATGATCTACGCGCATCCGGACACGATGTTCAGTGGGTTCCTGACCTGTTCGATGGCGATCCCGAAGACGAGGCCGTCATCGACGCCGCACTGAGCGAGCGTCGTGTGTTGATCACGGGCGACAAGGATTTCGGCGAG
Source organism: Spirochaetaceae bacterium (assembly GCA_007694025.1). Classification (GTDB taxonomy): domain Bacteria; phylum Spirochaetota; class Spirochaetia; order DSM-27196; family SLST01; genus SLST01. The sequence continues at coordinate 284 of RECL01000125.1, read as the reverse complement.
TGGGTATTCCTCCGCGGCAAGAAGCAACCTCCCCTCATTCGGCTGGCCGCGATGAGCCCCGCTAATCAGGTTCGGGTTGTCAGGCAGGTGCTCGGTTCCCACAGGGCCGAACTGGAGCGAGCCGCACTGATTACGGCCACTACGAAGCGAATCCGTATTCGTTCCTGGCGTGAAGCGCCTTGATCTACGGCGTCGGCGACAATCCCGTCCGCCGACTTCCCGACGCACAAAGTGAAGCACCAGCGCGATTCCGGCGGTTATAGAGGGTGTGAGTGACACGAACA
>RECL01000332.1 GCA_007694025.1 Spirochaetaceae bacterium | reverse complement strand
AGCTCCAGAACGTCGAGCGCACCGTCGAGTCGCTGCGCGAAGCGCTCGACCGGATCGCGGTGTAGCCGTCTATGCGACAGTACCCGGACCTTATCCACTGGTTCAGCTGGTATACCCGTGTCTCCATTGAGCTTCCGATCCAGTTTGAGGAAGAGTCCGAGGACGCCCAGACGGCTACCGCTGTCTACGCAGATCGCCAGAATGGCGACGACGGCGCAAAGATGACCGTCCGCGCGATCGGTTTGCCGGTCGGGTCGGGCTCCGACGCGTACCGTGAGCTCGCGCGCGAAGTGTTGGCCCTCGCCGGGCATCGTGTGATGACCACGAAGGTCGAAGAGATCGATGGGTGGCCCGCAATCACGCAGGTGCTTCAGGCGCGGATTGACGACCAGGAAATCGTACGACACGAGACCTACGCGCAGGCCGAAAACGTCGTCTTCGCGCTGATCGGGGTCGCACCGATCTCCAGGCGGGAGCAGTATCTGCCGGTGTTCGACCGTGCGGCCGACACAGCGAGGCTCGTTCTGATACCATGACGACTACAGACATTCCATATGCGCATCTCGCGCATCCAGTCCTGCTGCTCTCTCTTTTGATGCCTGGCGCGTGGACCGTCACCGATGTCGCAGACCACCAGATCCGGCTCTTCGGTCCGGAGCACCCCGAGCTCGACGACTACCGCCCGACGCTTTCGATCGCGATGCACCGGCCCGATGGGTTCGGAGATGATTGGTTTGACCGGTTCTGCGCCGACAGTGTAGAGCGTCTGCGCGCGTCATACGAAGGCTTCGTCCTTCGTTCGACAGACCGGTTTCCGTTATCCAGCCTTGTCGACGTGCACGCGACCTGGTACGAGTGGCAGGCGGGACCGGATCATCGTTCCGCACAGCTGCAGGCGTTCATTGCGGTTGATGCGTATCGATTGTACCTGATCAACGCTGCGACCAGGGTAGAGGTCGCGGATCGCTACCTGCCGCTGTTTGACGGCATCGTTCGTTCGATCCGAGTCCTGCCCATGCGGCCGTAGGGTGCCACTTCACACGCATCCGGGGAAGACGTTGGCGACCGGCTCGACCAGCGATGGAGGTTACGATGAGTTCGCAGGCAAAGTACAGAATCGAGTTCGACGCGCGGTCGTACCTGGCGGGTGCGGGGCGCGAGTTCATTCCCGCGGCCGCGGCGCTTGACGGCGACTGGGTGTGCGAGCACCTGGGTATCCCGTTCGATCGATACTACCGGAGCTACGATCTCCAGCGGGAGGCGACCGAAAAGGCGCGCGCAGAGGTTGTCGCGACGCTCGGGCTACAGCTGGTGCACGACAAGTGCTACGATCACGGCGTCATCCTCAACGCGTCGCTGTTTGGTGGCGCGGTCCGGTACCACGCGAACTCCACGCCGGTGCTCGAACCGGTGATCGTGGAACCAGAGTCGGTTGCCGCGGTCGCGAAGCGGATCGATGCGGTCTCCGACGAAGGACTGCTCCACGAAGGTATGCTCCATCCGGAGTACTGGGACGGAGCGCGACGGCTCCAGGAGCGAACCGGTCGGCCCCAGCGCGCGCCGGCGGCCGGCGGCATCAAGGGTCTCGCGACGCTCTGCGGGCAGCTGTGCGGCGTCACGAACTTCCTGATGTGGCTCGCGACCGACCCCGAAGCGATGGCCGAACTCACCGCCCTGGTCGGGCGGACGATGAAGCGCTACATCCGCGCGTCGCGCGCGTTTGACGGTGCGGGCGATCTGGACGGCCTCTCCTTCGCGTCGGATCTGACCGGGCTGATGTCGCCCGATACCTACGCCCGGTTCTGCGCGCCGCACGAGCGCGATCTCTACGAAACCTTCGCGCCGCACGGGTCGCGCTACTACCACGCCGACTCGAACCTGCGCAACCACGTCCGGGTGCTCGCCGACATCGGCGTGACGACGGTGAACATCGGCCCGATGGTGTCGGTCGCGCACATCCTGAGCGTCGCGCCGACGATGCGCATCGATGGCCAGGTTCCGCCGACGCAGGTGCTGTGGCGCGGGACGCCCGATCTGGTCGTCGACGCGGTGCGCCGCGATATAGAGGAAGTGAAGGTGGCCGGGGCCAACCTGTCGCAGCTGCGCGTCTGTACCGCGGGCTCGATCAACCCGGGCACCCCGCTTGAGAACATCCGGGCGATGTTCTGGGCGGCGCAGACCTTCGGCCGCTTCGACGGGGCTGTCGATCCGGCGCTTCGCGACATCCCGATCGAGTTCGACCGCGCCGCCGTCGTCGACCAGGTGTCGTAGCCGCACGCCGCGCGCGCGTCCGGTCCGCCGGCCAAAAAACAGAGTAATTGCATATTTTTGTTGCCGATGCTGATCAGATTGGGCATCTTTGCCATCATGGAACGCAAAACGACAGGCATCAGCGACATCGCGATCTACCTTCCGCACGCTCGGATCGACCTGGAGACGCTCGTTCAGCATCGGGTGGAGGAGAATCCACGGCTTGAGCGCCACCTTGAGCGCGCGATGCGCACCACCGGTCAGCGAGCGATCCGCTTTCCGCAGGTGTGGGAGGACACGGCGACGCTCGCGGCGTCGGCTGCGCACCGGCTCGTCACCGGCAACCCCGACAAGGATCCCGCGAACCTGCGCTACCTCACCGTCGGGACCGAAAGCGGTCTGGACCACTCCAAACCCGTGTCGGCCTTTGTAGAGGGCATGCTTCAGAAGGCGGGCGTGGACGTGCCCGAGCGCCTTTCGTCGTTCCAGGTCCAGCACGCGTGTGCGGCCGGGACGCTCTCGCTGCTCAGCGTGAGCGCGCTTCTGCAGGCGTCGGGTCGGGGCGAAGAGTCGGGCATCGTGATGTGTTCCGACGTCGCGCGCTACGACGTACGCACGACCGCTGAGGTCACGCAGGGGGCCGGTGCGATCGCGATGCTCGTTGAGAACGATCCCGATCTGGTTCAGATCGATCTCTCCACGCAGGGCTACTGTTCGACCGACGTCGACGACTTCTTCCGACCGCTCGGATCGAAGACCGCGAAGGTAAAGGGTACGTACTCGATGCAGTGCTACCGCGACACGCTCGAGTCGGCGCTTCAGGATCACTGCGAGCGAGCGGGCACCACGCCGCGCGAAGCGCTCGAGCAGACCGATCTGTTCATCCTGCACACACCGTTCCGTAACCTGCCCGAAACGGCAATGACGGGTCTGCTCGCGAACCACCTTAGCCTGGACGCCGAAGAGGCGCGCGACTTCCTCACCCAGCGCGGTCTCTACGATGCGATCGATGCGGTCGCTGAGGTCGGGAACATCTACACCGGGTCGATGTATCTGGGCCTGGCGTTTCAGCTCTACAACCAGTACAAGCGAATCGGCGCCGACATCGTCGGCAAGCGCATCCTCTTCGCGTCGTACGGGTCGGGTAACACGATGACCGT
>RECL01000063.1 GCA_007694025.1 Spirochaetaceae bacterium | reverse complement strand
GAATCTCGAGTTCAAGGAAGCGAAGTCACAGTTTTCGCAGGACAAGCTATGTCGGCTACGCCCGATACCTTCCGTACTGGGCATAGTCTTATTTAGCGACTGGCCTCATTTGTCGATCCGATACTGTGTAAAAACCTATATAGAATAGAGTTGCGTATTTAAGCGATACCTGCACGCCAAGAGCATCTCCAGGTCTGGCACCCCGGAACCCTCGACATCGAGATTGCAGCCGTGGAAGCTGGACGCCATCGCAGGCTGATGCTACTCCAGCACCACCCCGCCACGCAGCAGCGCCTGACGCAGATCGTCGTAGCGCAGCGACCGCGAGTCGGTCTTGCATTCGGCGATGAGCGCGGCGGCGGTTCCGGCGGCCTGGCCGTGGCCCATGCACGACACGGTGTTGCGCGTCGACATGTGCGCGTCGTGATCGGAGGTGAGCATCATCCCGGTCGCGTAGAGGTTGTCGACGCCCGACACGCAGAGCGCCCGGTACGGCACGCCGTACCAGCCGCCGTCTTTGACCTGGAGCCGTGGCGCAAGGTCCATGAACCCGTAGAGCATGACTTCGTCGTCGAAGCGGTGCGCGTCCAGGACGTCGTCGATCGTGATGTCGTAGTCGCACGCGATGCAGCGCGCGCGGCGGATCGTGATCTGCGGGCTTGTGCGCGCGATGAACGCGTTCTCGCACCCCGGTACGTGCTCGCGAAGGAGCTCGATCCCCTTCGACATCCGTCGGCGAAGCTCGATCTCCGCGTTCGTCACAGCGTCGCGGTCGGTCGGGCTCACCGGGAGCATCAGGTTCAGTTTCAGGAACATGAAGTAGTCGTCCCAGAGCGTCGTCGTCACGCAGCTGAGGCCTATCTCCTTCGCGGTGGTCCGGAACGCTTCGGGGAACTGCTCGCCGTAGCCGCCGAGACGAATGATCTGGCCCTCTTTCCCGCTGCGGCGTCCGTGCGCGAGCTGCCCGAGCCCGCCGTTCGCGATCAGGAAGTCGCGGAACTTTTCGACGCTCACGCCGCCGACACCCATGCTGTTGACGACCGGGTAGTCGTTCGGCTCGGTGAAGCGTGCCCCGGCGTACGCGCTGAGGTCGCCGTACCCGGTTGCGTCCACGAAGGCGCGGCTGTGCACCACCTCGCGGCCCGATCGGCTCTGAACGATCACGCCGGTGAGCCTGTCGCCGTCGCGGATCGCATCGACCACCATCGTATTGAGGTAGAGCGTCACGCCCGAGTCGACGAGCATGTCGAGCGACACGCGCTTGTAGATCTCGGTGTCGATCGTTGTGCAGACCGAGTCGTAGTCGTAGTACTGGTCCATCTCGCAGTGGCCTGCGGTTCCACCCGCGGCGTAGAGCCGCTCGATCAGTTCCTGCGGGATCCCCTTGATGAGCTGCTTCTTTGGCGCGTCGGGGAACGCCTTGTAGAGGTTGAAGAAGCTGTGCAGAGCCGTACCACCTTCTACGGCCGTGCCGCCGGTGTACCCCTTCCACTCGATGAGCGCGGTCTTCGCGCCGGTCCGCGCCGCCGCGAGCGCGGCAAAGACGCCGCCTGTGCCGCCACCGGCGACGACGACGTCGTACGAGCCGACGATCGGGACTTGCTTTGCTGGTTCGGTGTAGAATTCGGTCATTGGTTCCGCCTTCTGGTAGATCCCGGTCGAATCGGCCGGACGCGTCACCCTATCACGCCGGGCGGCGGAGCGAAAGCGCTGCGTTGGCGGCAAGGAGGTTGATATGCCCAGAGTCGACAAGATCGAGTTTGCTCGGCTGACCGGAGAGCGTCCCCGGCCGGCCGGCGCGAACGCTCGTCTTGGCCCGCACGGCCAGGCGGTGTCGCCCCCGGTTGCGCTCATCACGCTCGACGACGGTTCAACCGGATTTGGCTGGGCGCGCGTCATCGAAGCCGACGCCCGGGAAGTGATTGGGATCGACTTCGACGCGCTGTTCGATCCCGAGTCCCGCCTGGTGCGACCAGAGTGGCGCGCGTGGGACTTCGCGCTCTGGGATCTCGCCGCGAAGCGCGCAGCGAAGCCCGTTTGCGCGTTGGTCGCGCCGTCGCCCGTCGCAAGGCCGCTATGCGTGCCGTGTTACGACACGTCGCTCTACTTCGACGACCTGCACATCGGGTCGGACGAGCAGGCCGCCGATCTCATTGGCGCACAGGCGGCCGAAGGGGTCGATCGCGGGCACACGGCGTTCAAGATCAAGATCGGCAGGGGCGCGATGCATATGGAGCTAGACGCCGGGATGCGCCGCGACGTCAGCGTAGTCCACGCGGTCCGGCGGGTGGTCAGTCCAACGGGTCGGATCATGGTCGATGCGAACAACGGGCTGAACCACAACCTCGCGTGCCGAATCCTCGCCGAGACGGCTGAAGCCAATCTCTACTGGCTGGAGGAGGCGTTTCACGAGGATCCCGTCGTCTACCAGGCGCTCCGGCTCTGGATGCGGGAGAACGCGATCGCAACGTTCATCGCCGATGGCGAGGGTCTGGCGTCGCCGTCGATCGAGGCGTGGGCGGCCGACGGCGCGATCGACGTGCTGCAGTACGATCTTCGGGGACGGACGTTTTCGGGCTGGATCGAGTGTGGAGCACGCTTCGACGCGGCGGGCATCCGATCGGCACCGCACAACTACGGTGATCCGCTCGCCAACTTCTACGCGGCGCATCTGGCCCCGGCCATAGCGCGGTTCGAGATGGTCGAGTGGGACGAGGCGACCGTCGATGGTATCTCTGCGCCCGGCTTCTCGATCCGCGACGGCGCCGTGGCGGTGCCCGACACGCCCGGCTTCGGGCTAGAACCCGATCTGGTGCACTTTCGTCGCGCGGTTGCTGACGCCGGCTTCGTCGTTCGCCGGTGACTCAACGTTGACACAGAATCCGTGTTATCCTATTTTCGTGTCATGAAGAACGTCACGGTTACGCTTCCAGAAGAGACCGCGCAATGGGTCCGTGTATGGGCAGCCGAGCAGGGCAAGAGCGTGTCGGCGGCACTGGCGGATCTCATCGATGAGCAACGCCACGACCGACAGCGACGGGAACGCGCGCTCGATCAGTTTCGGAGCGTCCCGCCTTTGATGCTCGGCCCGGTTGGGCAGGGGTACCCGTCTCGCGAGTCCGTGCATGAGCGGTAGGATGTTCGTCGACACGAATGTGATCCTCTACTCCAAGGACGCCCGGGATGAGCGCAAGCAGTCGATCGCGGAGGACCTGATCGCCCGCGGAATCCGCGACGCGACCCTGGTGGTGAGCACACAGGTCCTGAACGAGTTCTACGTCAACGCGACGCAGAAGCTGACCCCCGGAATGCACCGTGAAGACGCCCGAAAGGTGTGTCGATCGCTATCGGCGTCCTGCGAGCCCGTCACGAACGAGACCATCGTCGCAGCGTGGGACGTCCAGGACCGGTTT
>RECL01000097.1 GCA_007694025.1 Spirochaetaceae bacterium | reverse complement strand
GCGCCCTCTGGTGGGCATTTCTTCTTTCTGACTCCGATCTCTGCCATGACTAATCCTTCGCGCTCTCCTGCCGGAGGACTTCGCGCTGTCCAGGCGGCAGGAAGCTCACGAGCTTCTCAAGCAGGATGCGCGGGTTATCGCCCGACTGAATCGAAAGGATTCCCTCAAGGATGATCTCCTTGACCCGGGTCTCCTCCTTGTCGCGATCCTCCAGCTTCGATCGGATAGGTATCAGGATCAGATTCGCAAAAAGAGCTCCGTAGAGCGTCGTGATGAGCGCAATCGCCATGCCCGCGCCGATGACGCTTTGGTCGCCACCAAGGTTCACGAGCATCTGGATCAGGCCGAGCAGGGTGCCGATCATGCCGAACGCCGGCGCGATCTTACCCCAGTCGTCGAAGATCTTCTGACCGGTCTGATGGCGGCTCTGGATTTCGCTCAGGTCGTGGTAGAGTATAGACTTGATGATGTCCGGATCGGTGCCGTCGACCACGAGCTGGACGCCTTTGCGCATGAACTCGTCTTCGACCTCGTCCAGGTTGTCTTCGAGCGCGAGCAGTCCCTCACGGCGGGCGCGCTCGCTGAACGCGACAAGCTCGCTGATGATCTTCTCTTCCTGCCAGTCGGGGGTCTTGAGCGCGATTCCGATGTACTTCGCGATACCGAGCATGCGTGACAGCGGGTTCGCAACGAGCATCGCCGCGAAGCTTCCGCCGATCACGACGATGAACGAGCCGACGCTGATGTAGTTCGCGATGCCCGCTCCGCCGGTAACGATCGTCACGAGCACGAGCACGATCCCGCTGACAACCCCTAGAATCGTTCCAAGATCCACGGACTACTCCTCGTTCTTGAACCCGCCGATGAGCCGCCGGTACGCGACGATCTCATCGACAATCGTCCGGCACTCCTCTCGGACCACCAGACGCTTACCACTGACCATGATAAGGGTTGTGTCGGGATTGACCTCGATCGATTCTATCTGGTGCGGATTCACCAGATACTCACGACCGTCCAGTCGGGTGACGCTGATCATCTGACCCGAATATTACCCCCTTACCGCTTCAGTGTTAACACTTCCTGCAACAGCTGATCCGCGGTCTGAATCGTACGGGAGTTCGCCTGGAAACCCCGCTGCGTGATGATCATGTCGGTGAACTGCTCGGCAAGATCAACGTTGCTCATTTCGAGCGTTCCAGCGATGACCTTACCCTTGCCGGCGGCGCCCGGCGGATCGATCATCGGATTGCCCGAGTTGATCGATACGACGTAGTTGTTCTCACCGTTCTTCTCAAGACCGCCCGGATTGATGAAGCTTGCCAGAGCGAGTTGCCCGAGCGCGCGATTGGTGCCGTTTGAGAAGATACCGGTGATCACGCCGCTCTGATCGATCCGGAAGTCCTCAAGGTACCCCAGCGGATACCCGTCCTGGCGCACGAGCTTGTTGGTGCTCGCGCTCGAGAACTGCGTCGTCGACTCGTCCATACCACCGGCTGCGCCGATGTCGATCGTGATCGTCTGAGTCGCCGGCGCCTGGGCGAGGCCCGTAGTCGGGTCGACGGGGATCGACGTATCGGGCACCAGGAAGGTCGCGTCGATCGTGACATTGCCTTCGGTATCAAGCCCACCGGCGGCGTTCGACGCCTGCACGAGCCTGCCGAAGTTGTCGAACTCGACGACGTACGTGTTGTCAGGCGAGTCGATCCCGCCAAGCGACAGCGTCGGCTGGATCGGATCGTCGGTGTTCGCGTTGACGGTCACCGTCGCAAGCCACTGATTCGGAGCACCGTCGATCCGCGTGTAGTCGATGCGCAGCTGGTGCGTCCCGCCAAACGCGTCGTAGATCTCCTTGGTGACGCTGTGCGTACCGGCGGCGATCTCCTGCGGCCCGGCCCCGGGCGGGATGACCGGCGTTCGCTTGTCCAGATTGCTCGCGGCGAAGACGAAACCGGTCGCCCGCGCCTCGTCCTTTTCGCCGACCGGGATCACCAGATCTCCCGGGGTGTCCGACGCGTTGATGAACGTCATCGCTCCTTCGGTCTGAGCCGACCAGCCCTGCACGCGCATTCCGTTCGCCGGGTTCACCAGCGTCCCGTTCTCATCGAGCCCGAACGCGCCTGCGCGGGTGTAGAGGTTGTTATCCCCTTCGCGCAGGATGAAGAACCCCTCGCCCTGGATCGACACGTCGGTCTTGACCCCGGTGGTCTGAAGCGAACCCTGCGTGAAGATCGTATCGATCGACGCGATGAGCATTCCCAGACCGACCTGCTGCGGGTTCACACCGCCGACGCGCTCGTTCGGTCGCGCGGCTCCCTGAAAGTTCTGGCTGATCAGGTCCTGGAAGTTCACGCGACCCTTCTTGAAACCGGTCGTGTTCACGTTCGAGATGTTATTACCGATGACGTCCATTCGAACCTGATGGTTCTGCAGTCCGCTGACACCGGAAAAAAGACTTCGCATCATGGCAGTCGCCCCCTATTCCTGACGCTCGCGAACGCGCTCGACGTTCGCGTAGTCGTAATATCGTCCGTTCACGAGCACCTGCGGGAAGTCGCCGCCGGTCACTTCGGAGACCTGACCGCTGACCACCGACCCTCCGGTGATCACGTCAACGTGCTTGCCGAGCAGCGAGAACGCCTGCCCCGACTGGATCATCCCGCCGAGCTTCGCGAACTCCGCCGACATATTTGTCATCTGCTCGAGCGTCGAAAACTGAGCCATCTGCGCGATGAAATCGCGATCGCTCATCGGCTCGGTCGGGTCCTGGTTCGTCAGCTGCGTGATCAGGATCTTCAGGAACTCATCCTTGCCAAGATCCGTCGTCGCCTCACGTCTGCTGGTCAATGCCAGGTTGAAGCTCCGGTTGCGGGCGGCGAGCTGTTCGATCTCGGGCCCCGTCATCGTCAACGATACTCCGTCCATACGCTCCTCTACACGACCATGTTGATCAGGCCGTAGTCTGAATCTATAAACTCCGCGCTCACGACCGACGCATCGAACCGCTCAGCGACCCGATGGCCTGACGATGCGCCCGAGTGCGCTCGCTCATGCGCCCCGTGCGACTGATTGCCGGAGTCCGCGACGCTCACGTCGAGCAGCCCGGTCTCAAGGCCGCCCTCGTGGAACGCGCGCTCGAGCGCCGCCATGTTCTGCTCGAACACCTCGCGCACACTCTGATTGTCGACAATAATCCTGCCGGCTATATGCCCATCCTGCATCTGCAGCGAAATACGAACATTCCCGAGCGACTCCGGGCGCAACGTCAGTCGGATTTCACCCGAGTCGTTCCCACGAACGATCAGCCGCGCCGACCGGACGATTTCGGCATTCCCCTGCTCCTGGAGCGAGCGCGCCAACTGCATCTGCGCCTCACCGCGCAGCGTGGCAAGCCCCCCGGGTGATCCACCGGGGCCGGACG
>RECL01000422.1 GCA_007694025.1 Spirochaetaceae bacterium | reverse complement strand
ATCGGCGGGCGACGGATTGGAAGGCTCCTGCGACGCGGTTGCGGCATCGCCGGCGTGGACCGTGCGCGGTGCGTCGTCCGCGCCGATCGAACGGCCAAATGCGTTCCACGCGTCGGTGAGCTCGGTGAGGCTCCATTCGATCGGGTCGGGCGCGCTGATCGCGACGCGGGGGGCGTCGGTGACGGTCCCGATGTCGGTGGCCCGAACGCCGTCCATCCGCCGCGCGAACTCCACGGCATCTTCGGTGGCGACCGTCACGACGATCCGGCCGAAGCGTTCGCCGAAGAGCGCGGGTACCGCCCGATCGTCCGCCGCCGGCAGCGTCACCTCCGCGCCAAGCCCGCCGCCGATCGCACACTCCGCGATCGCGACCGCGAAGCCGCCGTCGGACAGGTCGTGCGCGCTTGCGACCAACCCGTCGCGGATCGCACCGTGGAGCGCCGCGTAGAGCCGTGCGTTCGCGTCGAGCTCTTCTGCGGTCTTTCCGTCACTGCCAATCACCGTTGGTGCGGGTGCGTCGGCGCTGGGCGCGCCGGTGCCGGAGTCCCCGCCGTCGACAGCGCGTCCGCAGATCCGCTCGTACGCGCTGCCGCTCAGGACCGGCTCGTCGCCGCCGAGCAGGAAGATCCTGTCGCCGGGGGCGACGAACGCGGAGGTGAGCGCGCGCCGGACGTCGGGGACAATTCCGGTGAGCGTGACCAGCAGCGTAGGTCGGATCGACACCTTGACGCCGCCCAGGCGCGCGTCGTTCTTCATCGAGTCTTTGCCGGAGACCAGCGGGAGCCGGTACGCGCGGCACGCGTCGGCCAGGCCGCGGCACGCGCGGACAAGCTGCGCCATCTTGTACGCGCCGTCGGGCGTCGATTCGGAGACGACCGGGTCGGGCCAGCAGAAGTTGTCGAGCGCGGCCATCCTCGCCGGATCGCCGCCCAGGACGACGTGCGCGCGTACCGCCTCGTCGACCGCGGCAACCGCCATTTCGTACGTGTCACGGTCACCGTAGCGCGGACAGATGCCGTGCGTGACCGTCAGCCCCTGCGTCGAGTCCAGGCGCGGCCTGATCACGCCGCCATCGGTCGGCGCGTTTGCGTCGCGCCCACAGAACGGTTTCACGACGCTTCCGGCCTGTACCTCGTGATCGTACTGGCGGACCAGCTGCTCCTTGCTGCCGATGTTCGGATCGGCGAGCAGCGCCAGGAGTGCCGTACGCGGCGACGCTGCGGCAGCCAGGTCCGCCGCGCGTTCGAAGCCCGCCGACGGCGGCGCGACCCGGCCGGGGCCCGGCCACGCGGCGTCCAGGACCATCTGGGGGACCCCGTCGTGCAGGAAGCCGAGCGACAGGTCGGCGACGACCTCTCCCCGATGCGTCACCAGCACGTTGCCAGAGTCGGTGAACTCGCCGACGACGCTCACCTCCACGCCGTGCCGCGCAGCAAGCTCCGAAAGCGCGGGCCATGTTGACGGCGATACCGCAAGGCTCATCCGTTCCTGGCTTTCGCTGACCAGGATTTCCCACGCGGCGAGTCCCGGGTACTTGAGCGGGCACCCGTCCAGGTCGATCCGGACCCCACCGCTGTCGCGCGCCATTTCGCCGAAACTGCTCGACAGGCCACCGGCGCCGTTGTCGGTGATGCCCTTGTAGAGCAGCCGGTCGCGCGCTTCCAGCAGGAACTCGGCCATCTTCTTCTGCGTGATCGGCTCTCCTATCTGGACCGCCGATGTCGGAGACGTTTCGTCAAGCGCGAGCGAGCTGAACGTCGCGCCGTGGATTCCGTCCTTGCCGATCCGTCCGCCTACCATCACCGCCAGGTCGCCCGGCTCGGTGTGCTTGATCCACGAAGGTTCGCCGTCGACCGTCGCCGGCAGTACCCCGCCGGTACCGCAGAAGACCAGCGGCTTGCCGGTGTAGCTTTCGTCGAACAGGAAGGCCCCTGCTGCGACCGGTATCCCGCTCTGGTTCCCGCCGTCGACGATGCCGCGGTGGACGCCCTCCATCACGACGCGCGGATGGAGCAGCCCGTCGGGCAGGCGATCGCCCGGCGTGTCGTGGTGCCCGAAGCAGAGCACGTCGGTGTTGAAGATCGGACGCGCGCCCTTGCCGGTGCCCATGATGTCGCGGTTCACGCCGACGATTCCCGTGATCGCCCCGCCGTACGGGTCGAGCGCGGATGGGCTGTTGTGCGTCTCCGCCTTGATGCACACGAGCGTGTCGTCGTCGAACCGGATCACGCCGGCGTTGTCGTGAAAGACACTCTTCACGAAACGCTCGTCACCGACCGCGTCGGTCGTCGCCTTGATGTACGTTCGGAACAGCCCGTCGATTTCCTGAATGCCGCCGTCGTCGCCGGTGCGGCCGCCGGTCCCGCGCGTGTCGGTCTCACGGTAACGCACCTTCGCGGCGAAGATCTTGTGCTTGCAGTGCTCGCTCCACGTCTGCGCGATCATCTCGAGCTCAACGTCGGTCGCCGCCGCGCCGATCCCGGTTCGTTCGCGTTCGGCGCGGACCGCTTCACTCGCGTAGTAGCCGCGGACCGCGGTGAGCTCCGCGCGCGACAGCGCCAGAAGCCGGTCGCGGCTCAACGCGTCGAGTTGTGCGTCGCTCATCGCGGCGACGTCGATCCGGTCGACCGGCGGAACCGAGGTCGGGGCGACCGTCGGGTAGTGCGACGGCGGGCGGATCCCCGACTCCCACTCGGCGCGGGTAATCACCGTTGCGTGCTCGATGAGCGGATTGTGCAGATGCGCGGCGAATGGTGCCGGCGCAGGCTCGCCGGTCGCCTCCGGCGCGACGCGCAGGAAGTACTGCCGTCCGGTCTGGACAACTGCCTCCGTCGGGAGCGATCCGAACTCGCTCGCGAGCGCGTCGCGGACGCTCGTAGCGACGGGGTCGGTCACGCCGGGCCGGTACGTGACCTCGACGACGAACGACCAGTCGCTCTGGTCCGGAGCCGCGTCGTCGTCGATGCGTACGGTCTGAGCGACCGGGTCGCAGAAGAGCTCGCGCGCGAGCGCGGCGGTGAGCGAAGGCACGCCGTCCACGATGAAGATATCCGACACGACCGCGGCTGACGCCAGAGACCCGAGCGTCTGTAACCGCCGGACGAGCGCATCGGCGCGGCCGTCGCCGACGCTGCTTCGCGAACTGACTTGTATACGCATCACCGGTGAGCATACCCGCGAACCGACGCGGCATCTACCCATCCTGTACGCTCTGTCCTATACTGGGCGTTCGCCCCTTCGGCGGGAGAACTATGATCCGGATCGGAATCGCAGACGACGAAGATCTCGTACGCGACGGAATCGCGGCACTCCTCTCTCATCAGCAAGGGATGATCGTTGTGTCGACCGTTTCGACCGCGCACGAAGCGGTCGATCTCGCCGGTTCAGGCGCGATCGACGTGCTGCTGCTGGACCTGGA
>RECL01000420.1 GCA_007694025.1 Spirochaetaceae bacterium | reverse complement strand
TACGCCTCCTGCGCCGCGTCGATCGCCGCGACCGCGTCGGCACGATCGCCCGCCGGCCACACGCCGGTCACCTCGCTCAGCCGGGCAGGGTTCTGGTGTTCGAAGCTCTTCTGCCCGCGCGAATCGACCCATCGGCCGCCGATGTACTGCTTTTCCATTGATTCCCTCACTTCCAGGTTCTGCGCGCCATCGCGCGGAGTAGTTCTCTGATTTCGTCATCGCCGATCATCGCCGCCGATTCGAGCGCGCGCGACACCGGGTTCGGCACGTCCATCGCGGTAATCACGCCTGGGGGCGCGTCGAGCGCGTCGAAGAATCGCTCGGTCACCTGCGCGGCGATTCGCGCGCCGATCGCCTGTCCGCCGGCTGCCTGCTCGACCGTTGCGATCGCGCCGGTCTTCGTCAGCGAGCGACCGATCGCGTCAAAGTCGATCGACGCCAGGTCGAGCGTCCGAAGATCGATCACCTCGACCTCGACTCCTTCCGTGGCCAGAGTGTCGGCGATCGCCGCGACGCGAGCGACCATCGACCCGTAGACTATCGCGGTCAGTTCGGTACCGGGTCGCACGATACGCGCCTTCCCGAACGGGATGCAGTAGTCAAGGTCGGCGCTGTCGCTCTTCTGTGCGGTTGGGGCGCCGCTCGCGGTCGGGGCATCGCACGCCGTCGGGACCGCGCCCGCCTCACCGTAGAGCGCGTGGTGTTCCAGGATCAGCACTGGATCGAGCGAGTGCATCGCGGTGTTGAACAGCCCGACGTAGTCGAACGCGTCGGCCGGCGCGACGATCCGCCATCCGGGGAAGAGCGCGTAGAGGCCAACCGGGTCCATCGAGTGCTGGCCTCCGTAGCCGCATCCGGTCGCGACGCGGGTGCGCAGCACGAGCGGCAGATCGGTCGTGTTCCCGTACATGTGGCGCGCCTTGCCGATCTGGTTGAAGATCTGATCGGCCGCTACGAGCGTGAAGTCGGGGAACATGATCTCGATCACGGGTCTCAGCCCATTCATCGCGGCGCCCAGCCCCACGCCCGCGAATCCGCCCTCTGAGATCGGCGTGTTCATGACCCGGTCGGGGTACCGAGCCGGCAGCCCCTTCGTCGCGCCGTACGCGCCGCCTCCGAAGTTGGCGACCTCTTCGCCGATCACGATCACCGCGTCGTCGCGCTCCATCCACCGCCCCGTGACCGCGGCGATCGCGTCGGAGTACTTGATCGAGGTAAACGCCCCGAAGTCGTCGCGCTCGGCGTACCGTAGCGGCGCAAGCTCCGCGCCGTCGCCTCGAACGCCGACGCTCACCGTCTCAGCGCCGGGCCAGAGCTCGGGCCGGACGGTCGGCGGGTCGCCGGTCGTGCAGCGCTCTACCGCGGCGTCGACCGCGGTCTGCGCGACCGAACCGATCCGACCGATCTGATCCGCGGTGGCGACGCCCGCGTCGGCGAGCGACTTTGGATAGACGGACAGCGCGTCGCGCGACAGCCACTCGGCCTCCTCTTCGCTTCCGCGGTAGCCGTACCGGCTTCCAGGCTGATCGCCACCGTGATGGAAGTGGCGATAGCACTTCGCCTCCACCAGTGCCGGGCCGCCCCCGTCGCGCATCGACGACGCGACCGTGGAGAAGGTCGAATGAATCGCCGCGACGTCGTACCCGTACACCTGGTACGAGGGCATCTCGTACGCCGCGGCCAGCTCGACCAGCTCGGTCGCCGCGGTTGCATCGTGCACCGATGTTGCGACCGCGTACTGGTTGTTCTCCACGACGAAGATCACGGGGAGTTTCCAGAGGCTCGCCAGGTTGCACGCCTCGTGGAACGCGCCCTGGTTGACCGCGCCGTCGCCCATGAACGCGGCCACAACTCCACCGCCGCCCAGGCGACGCTCGGCGAGCGCCGCGCCGACCGACAGCGGAACCCCGCCGGCGACGATCGCGTTCGTGCCGAGCACGCCGGCGTCGCGGTGACGCAGGTGCATCGACCCGCCGCGGCCGCCGCACCAGCCGGGGGCCAGGCCCATGATCTCCGCGAGCGTCCGGTAGACCGCGTCGGTGCCGCCGTCGGGAAGATCGTGTGCAGCCGGATCCCAGTCGCCCGGCAGCACGTACTCCAGGATCTTTGCGAGCGTGATATGGTGCGCGCGATGGCTGCCCGTTATCTTGTCGCGCGTGTCGAGCGCCGCGACCGACGCAGCGGCGATCGCCTCCTGCCCGATGCTGATGTGGATCGGTCCCCAGACGCAGTTGTGGCCCTTCAGGTCGATCACGGCGCGCTCGAACGCGTTGATCGTCTGCATCGTGAAGAGCATCCGCCGCGCCAGGAGCGGCGGGATCGCGGCAAGGTCGTCGGTCGTCGACGTGACGAGCTGCGGCTCGATCAGTGTGCCGATCGGTTCATGGTTCATCAAGGGCCTCCGGCGCTCAGCCCGCAAACCGATGCTGCGGGACGCCCGGGACGTCGACGCGCGCATGGAACAACCCACCCGCGGTCGGCTGCGCCGCGCGCTGATCTTCGTTGAGTCCGACACTGGCAGTGGTGATGTAGAGATCGCGGAGGTCGTCACCACCGAGTGCGCACGACGTCACGTTCGACGCGGGAAGATCGATCGAACTGAGCATCCTGCCACTATCTGGGTCGAACCGGCGGACCGCCGAACCACCCCACATCGCGATCCAGAGCATGCCTTCGGAATCGATCGTCATCCCGTCCGGGAACCCCATCCCGTCGGGGATGTTGAACGCGACGCGCGCGTTTGTGATGTCCCCTGACGCGCGATCGTAGTCGAAGCCCTGAACGTTCCGCGTTGGCGTGTCGATGTAGTACATCGTGCGCTCGTCTGCGGTCCAGACGATCCCGTTGGACACCGTCACGCCGGTCAGCATCTGTCGGTACGCGCCGTCTGGCTCGACACGGTAGAGCGCTGAGCCCTCCTTCACGCCCTTCGTGCTGATCGATCCGACCCAGAGCCGCCCGGCCGGGTCGCACTTGCCGTCGTTCATCCGGCTGTCGGCCGGTTCTTCGTCGAAGGTGCACAGCGCTTGTTCGGCGCCCCCCGGCTCATCAACAATTACGGCACCACGCCCCACGGCCATCACGACCCCGCCGGAAGCGCGCGGTACAACCGTGCCGACGCGGTCGGAGGTCGCGTGGACCCGTTCGCGCTGCGTCCGCGGATCGTAGACGCGCAGCTGGCGGCCCTCTATATCCACCCAGTAGAGAACGCGTGCCCGGACGTCCCAGAACGCGCCTTCGCCAAGCTTCGTCTTTGCGTCGATGATCAATGCTGCTTTCATGGTCTTCTCCCGATTCGGATCAGACCGATTGTATACGATTCTAACACTTCGTTCAACAATCGATCGACCACATCGAGACGCTTCACGAGTCCAGTTGGCGTTGTTCGAGATCCTCGATCGTTCGCGGCCAGTCGTCCTT
>RECL01000418.1 GCA_007694025.1 Spirochaetaceae bacterium | reverse complement strand
AACGCGACCGCGGCGACGATCGATGAAAACACCAGATTCGCGCGCGCGAGCGCGCTCAGGCCGGGGCTGAGAATGAGCGCCGCGGCAGACGCGGCGACCGCGACCGAGGCCCACAGCGATACAGCGCTTACCTTGCGCGATCGGGCGCGACGCGGGTTCGCCGAGCGCGACGGAAACCGGGTCGCGCTCGCGACCATACCCCCCGCGCAGAACCCGACGACCAGCCCCCAGAAGTGCGGGTGGCGCGCAAGAAAGCCCAGGTACGACATCGCTACAGGTCGTAGATGTCGCGGTACTTCGTCTTGAGGTAGTTCACGAACGGCTCGGCGGACATCGGATTGCCGGTGATCTGTTGGCACAGTTCCTGCGGCGTGCGGCTTCTCCCGTGCGCGTGGACGTTTGTGTCGAGCCACGCTTTGATCGGCGCGAACTCTCCGTGGCGAACCTTCGTGTCCAGATCGGGGATCTGTTCGCGCAGCTTCGCGGTGAACTGCAGGCCGTAGACATTGCCGAGCGCGTACGTCGGGAAGTAGCCGATCGAACCGCCCGACCAGTGAATGTCCTGCAGGACGCCGCTCGCGTCACCGTCGGGCACGATGCCGAGCAGATCGCGCGACTGTTCGTGCCACGCGTGCGGGAGATCCTTCACCTTGAGCTCCTTGCCGATCAACATCCGCTCGAGCTCGAAGCGAAGGATGATGTGGAGGCTGTAGGTGACTTCGTCGGCTTCGACACGAATCAGCGACGGTTCGACGCGGTTGATCGCCTTGTAGAACGCTTCGATATCGACTCCCGACAACTGATCGGGGAAGGTCTCCTTGAACTGCGGGTAGAAGTGGCTCCAGAACGCGCGTCCGCGGCCGATCACGTTCTCCCAGAACCGTGACATGCTTTCGTGAATCCCCAGCGAGCACGCGTCTGCAAGGCGGGTGCCGCGGAAGCCCTCGGCAAACCCGAGCTCGTAGAACGCGTGGCCGGCCTCGTGGACGATGCCAAAGAGCGACGACGTGACCAGATCGGCCAGGTAGCGCGTCGTGATCCGCACGTCGTCGACGCCGATCGTCGTCGTGAACGGGTGGACCGATCTATCAAGGCGCGCGCGCTGCGAGTCGAATCCGATCGCATCCAGGACCGCGCGACCAAACTGCTCCTGCAGCTCTACCGGGTACGGCTGCCGGAGGAACGACGTGTCGACCTGCTTCGCGGCCTTGATGTCGCGCACGAGCGGCACAAGCGCTTCGCGCAGCTGCCTGAACACCGTGGCGATCTGCGCGGTTGTGATCTCAGGCTCGTACTGATCGACGAGCGCGTCGTAGGGATGCGCGGTGTAGCCCAGGTGGTCGGCCAGCTGCAGATTCAGGTCCACGATCTTCTCCAGATGCGGCCGGAAGAGCGAAAAGTCCGACTTCTTGCGCGCCTCGGTCCAGACCGACTGTGCGATCGACGTGACGCGCGCGAACTCCTCGACGAGCGACCCGGGAACCCGCGTCTGCTGGTGGAAATCGCGGTAGACCGCGCGGACCAGGCGGCGGTCGTCGTCGGAGAGCGACTTGGAGCCGAGCGGGTTCTCCGCGCTCGCGCCGAGCTTGTCCAGGAGATCGCCGAATTCGGGGTTCGTCACCTTCTGATGCGACAGCGATGCGATATAGGCGGTCTGCTCGCTTCGCTGATGCACGCCGCGCTCGGGCATATAGACGTGGTGATCCCATCCGAGCAGCGCTTCGATACCGTTGAGCGTGCGGATCTCCCGGTCGAGTTCCTTGATCCGTTCGAGTGCCTTGTCCATGGTCTCTCCTTGCGCCACTGTCGCGACGAACTAATAGGTGTACGCACTGCCACCGATGAACTCGCGCAGCAGGCTCTTCGGACCGATCGCGTCTTCGCCGTCGATCGACGGAATCATCGCGAACAGCTCGCCTATCCGG
This sequence comes from Spirochaetaceae bacterium, assembly GCA_007694025.1. Lineage (GTDB taxonomy): Bacteria > Spirochaetota > Spirochaetia > DSM-27196 > SLST01 > SLST01. Next base: position 1,501 of record RECL01000418.1, on the reverse strand, counting down.
CGCGCCCGGTCGATCGCGTCGACGCGGTCGGTCGGACCGGTCCGGTCGGCTTCGCTCAGGTAGTCGCGGAAGAACGGCTCGAGCCGTCGCTTCATGATCGGAAGCTCGCTCGGCATGAAGCTGTTCACGATCGCGTCCGCGTGCTTCAACCTCGACACAATGTAGCGTAGCTCCGCTCTCCTGACCAGATACCAGTGGTGAAGCGTCTGCCGTGGACTGTGGTTGCGGAACTGCATGTCGCGCACCATCCGCCTGAGCATCCGCACGTCGGTCCAGCGCACGAACCTCCCGGCGTCATCCTTGATCTGCGCGAGCGTCTCGATGTAGAGCTTGAAGATCGCATCGCGCGGGACCGACGCGGTCATCGCGTCGAAGAAGCCGTGCAGCGAATCGATCAGCAGAATGTCTCCGGGTTCCAGCGCGATCGTCGACGACACGCCTTCGCGTCGACCGGTCTGAAAGTTGTAGAACGGGATGTCGACCGGCTGCCCGGCCAACAGCGCGGCCAGATGCTCGTTGATCAGGTCCAGATCGAGCGCCTGCGGCGTTTCGTAGTCGTAGTCGCCGCTCCCGTCGGTCGGGTGCGACTCCAGGTCGAAGAAGTAGTTGTCGACGTTGATCGGGACAAGCCGCCGCGGGCCAACCGCCTCCGATACCTTGATCGTCGTCGTCGTCTTGCCCGAGCTCGACGGCCCGGCGATGATCATCACGCGCACATCGTCGAGCCGCTCGCGCAGCACGTCGCACGCCGCGGTAACCTCTCGATCGTAGAACGCTTCGGACGCGTCGACCAGGTCGGGGTACCTGCCCGACTCGACGTAGTCGCGCACGCCGGCCAGGCTGTGGCAATTGTGATCGACCGCCCACGACAGCGTCTCCCACAGCTTCCGGTACGGGATGTTGTCCGAGCTGTAGGTCAGGCTCTCTCGCCCTGCCCGCTTGAGGCTGTGCTCGTACCGGTAGACGATGTACGCCTTCGCGGTGCGCGCGTGCCCGCGCTCGATGAGCGCCTTCTCCACCGCGTCCTGCACCTCTTCCACGGTCGGGTAGTCGGCAGGGTCGGCCGCGGTGGCAGGCACCGCGCCGGGTGCCGCCTCCCGGGCGCCGGCGCGGCTGGCTTCGATCATTCTGACCGCGTCGTCGGTGACCCGTTCGGCGGTCGCCTGGTCACGACCGCCGACTGCAACCGCCGCGCGCAGGATCGCGAACGTGATCTTCTGCGGGTCAAACGCGACGATCCGGCCGTCGCGCTTGACGATCCGTTCGATCACAGGAGCTCCTTCGCCTCGACCTTCGTTGTGAGCATCGCGATGAACTCGTCGATCGGCACACCGTTGACCTGCTCTCCACTCCTGGGCCTGATGCTCACGGCGTTCGCCTGCGCCTCGTTCTCACCAAGGATCAGCATGTAGGGCACCTTCTGGCTCTGATGATGGCGGATCTTCGCGCCCATCCTGCTGTCCGACAGGTCCGACTCGACGCGGAAGCCCGCTTCGCGCAG
>RECL01000415.1 GCA_007694025.1 Spirochaetaceae bacterium | reverse complement strand
GACACGAGCAGCCCGGAGCTGACCGGCAAGCGGGCGAATCGAACGAGCTGCGGGAAGAGCTGCACCGGCGTCATTTCGATCCAGCCGCGACGGACGGCACCGAATTCGATCAGATCGGGCACGATACGGCGCGCGGTCTCGGACGGCACTGCAAACCCGATCCCGATCGATCCTCCCGTCGACGAGTAGATCATCGTGTTGACACCGATCATCTCACCACGCGAGTTCAGAAGAGGCCCACCCGAGTTACCCGGGTTTATGCTCGCGTCGGTCTGGATCAGTCCGTTGATCACGAAGTTCGCGTCCGCCCTGACGCTCCGGTCAAGGCCCGAAACCACGCCGGTGGTGAGCGTACGCCCGATCGCGAACGGATTGCCGATCGCGAGCACCTTCTGACCGACTCGCAGATTGTCCGAGCGGCCGAGAGGGATCGTGGTCAGCTCGCGCCCGTGCGGGTCGATCTTGAGGACCGCAAGATCGTTCTCCGGATCGGTACCAATCACCTCACCGGGGAGCGACGTCCCGTCGGCGAGCGTCACGGTGATCTCCGACGCGCCGCGTACAACGTGGTTGTTCGTCAGCACGTAGCCGCGCTGATCGATGATGCTGCCGGACCCCGACTGTCCCTGCTCGGGGACCGGCTCGAAAAACCAGTTCAACGTGACCCGCTGGGTCGATATGTTCACGACACCGTCGTTCCTGGCCTCGAACACGCGAATCGTTTCGAGCTCATCGAGGCTCAGCCCTGAGTCTTCGCCGCCTGCCGCAGAATCGAGCGCGGAGTCGCCGGTCTGAAGCACGAAGCCACCGGTTGATCCGGCCGAAGATTCGGTCGCGGCCTGCTGGCTCTGTGACGTCGGTCTGCCAGCCTGACCACCGTCCACAAGCGGTCCGATGGCGATGACCGCGAGCAACGTGAACACCGCGCTGGAAACCGCGGCCACGATCAACTGCGTCCGCGAGTAGAGCCTCATACGAACAGAATACCTACCGGGTCGCCAGTCGTCCAGCGTCGATCGACGGGATTACTGCCACAGCGGCTGATCCTCTCCGAACCGGCGGTACGCGATCGCCTCGAGCAGATGATCGTCGGTCACCGCGGGCGCACCGGCAAGATCGGCGATCGTCCGCGCGATGCGGATTACCGACAGCGACCCGCGGGTCGACAGGTGGAACGCCCTCGTCGCCTGCGCGAGCAACGTCCTCCCCGACCGACTCAGGTTGGACGCCCGGTCGATCTGGGAGTACGACAGCTGTTGGTTCCGGAATCCCGGAGTCCGCTCGGTCTGAGCTACCGCCGCCCGGGCGACCCGCTCGGCGATCTCGCGACTACCGTCTGTGCGCGGCAGCGATTCTATCGCGACCGACCGGCACCGGACGCGCAGGTCGATCCGGTCGAGCAGCGGTCCACCAAGCCGACGCCAGTACCGCTCGACGTCGGCTACGCTGCACAGACACGTGCGGTCTGAGCGGCCGAGCATCCCGCACGGACACGGGTTGGTCGCGAGCACGAGCTGGAAGGCAGCTGGATACCAGTAGCGCCGATTCGCGCGTGAGACCGACACGCGCCCGCGCTCGATCGGTTCCCTCAGTCCCTGGAGCACCGGACGACGGAACTCGAGCGCCTCGTCAAGGAAGAGCACGCCCCGGTGCGCGAGCGCGGCTTCGCCGGGCATTACGGTGCGTCCGCCGCCAAGCAGCCCTTCGGCGCTGCTCTGATGGTGGGGCGAGCGAAACGGTCTGGTTCGGATCAACGCCTGACCGGGCGCAAGCTCGCCAGCGAGCGAGTGAATGCGGGTGACCTCGACCGCCTCATCGCGTGACAATGGTGTCAGGATAGTCGGGAGCAGCGATACCGCCATCGTTTTGCCGCTCCCCGGCGGCCCTACAAGCAGGACGTGGTGTCCACCGGCCGCCGCGATTTCGAGCACGCGCTTCTGCTCGGCAAGCCCGCGCAGATCGGTGTAGTCGGGCCGCTGCAACCCGTGCGCTAACCGTGGTTCGTCATCCCCGGCGTTTCCGGCGGGGTCGGCCGAGCGACCGCACAGCATCTGCGCAACGACCGATCCGATCTCACCGAGCGTTGCGACTCCCACCGACCGAAGACCTTCGACCAGCCGCGCCTCGGCCAGGTTCCGGCTCGGAACGACCGCCCATTCCACTCCCGCCGCCGCAGCCTCGGCCGCCGCAGCGAGCACTCCTCGAACCGGACCGACCGTTCCGTCAAGGTGCAGTTCGCCGACGACGAGGATGCGCCCCGCCCCCGCCAGGTTGAGCTGTCCGGTGCTCATGAGAATCGAAACCGCGATCGCAAGGTCGAACCCGCTTCCGTACTTGTGAACGTCGGCCGGCGACAGATTGATCAGTATTCGTCGCGGCGGGAAGTCGAACCCGCAGTTGCGGATCGCGACGCGCGCACGCTCGCGAGCTTCGCGCACCTCGCTCGCCGGAAGCCCGACGATCTCCACCCCCGGAATCCCGGTCCGCGAATCCGACTCCACTGCGACGATGTCGCCACGGTACCCGCCCGGTGCGTACGATAGTATCTGCATACCACCCCTCGCACCTTAACGCGGCAACCATGGCCATCTGCTTCAGCTATTGCGATGCGGAATCGGTCTCTCGAATCGTCTGCTGGACGAGTGCATCGCACCGCTCGTTCAGTTCGTCACCCGCGTGACCACGCACCCATTCCCAGTTCACCGATAGACGCGAGGCAAGCTCGTGGAGCGTCTGCCACCTCTCACGGTTCTTGACCGGGCTGCGACTCGCTGTCCGCCATCCATTCTTCATCCACGTATGGATCCAGCTGGTGATACCGTTACGCACGTACTGCGAGTCGGTCCTCACGGTCACCGCTTCATCGGTGCCACGCGCCTGGCTGACCCAGGTCAAGCCGTGAATCACCGCGTCGAGCTCCATCTGGTTGTTCGTCGTGTGGGGCGCGCCGCCGGTCGCTTCGTGAGCTATCCGGGTTCCATCGCCGTCAACGACGACGTACGCCCACGCGCCGGGTCCGGGGTTGCCGTGGCACCCTCCGTCGGTATAGATAATCGTCTTCTGCACGGCGAATCGTAGCACGTACAAGGCGAGCCGAACAACGTGGGTTGACGCCCTGCCGACAGGCGTTTAGCATGCGCCATGCTTCATCGATTCTCGATTGCCCGCAGCCCGCGAACACTGCTGTTACCGCTCCTGGCAGTCGTGCTCGTCGGGGGCTCGATCGCATTCCTGGTGTTCGTGGAGCCGATCGTCGGGGTAATCGCCCTCGTGCTAGCGGCGCTCGTTTCGTACTACCTCATCAAGTACTTCGTGCATACGGTCCGTAGCGGCGTGTTGACGACCGACGACGGGTTGGTATGTCGCACGAGCATGGGCGGCCAAACCAGTCTGACATGGAGCGAGCTCAGCCACGCGGGCTGGTTCGTGCTGCCAAA
>RECL01000121.1 GCA_007694025.1 Spirochaetaceae bacterium | reverse complement strand
ATCTACCCGGGGGCCGGTCACAGCGACTTCCTCTTCGGCGCGCTTCGCGACGATCAGGCGCCGGTGATCCTGGACATCGGACGGATCGTCCGGCAGTAGCCACGGGTCGTCGCGCGGCCCGCGATCCTGATTGACTTCGCGCCCGCCGCCCCGTATTGTCAACAGGCCCGGAACCTTGCTGCCTAACCACGCCTGTCGAGCTCCGGAAGCGAGGAACCTATGACAAGCTTTGACCAACTCGGTCTCATCCCTGCCCTGCTCGACGCGATCCGTGAGCGGGGGTTCGACACGCCGACGCCGATCCAGGCGGAGATGATCCCCTTCCTTCTGACGCAGGAGCGCGACGTCACCGGGCTCGCGCAGACCGGAACCGGAAAGACCGCTGCGTTCGGACTGCCGATTCTCCAGAAGCTCGACCTTTCGAGTCGGGCGACCCAGGCACTGGTTCTCACGCCTACAAGGGAGCTCGGGATCCAGGTCGCGCGCGAGATCGCCGACTACGGGCGGAATCTCCCCGGGCTGCGGACGACCGCTGTCTACGGTGGCGCGCCGTTTGGTCCGCAGATCCGCGACCTCAAGGCGGGGCCCCACGTCATCATCGCGACCCCGGGTCGGCTCAAGGACCTCCTGGACAAAGGGATCGCCGACCTGTCAACGGTGCGCTTCCTGGTGCTCGACGAGGCGGACCAGATGCTCGACATGGGGTTCAAGGACGAGCTGGACGCGATCCTCGCGACCGCGAATCCTGCGCGGCAGACGCTGCTCTTCTCCGCGACGATGCCGCCCGAGGTCGCGCGGATCGCCTCGACCTACATGAACGATCCGCACGAAATCGTGGCGGGTCGCAAGAACCAGGGCACCGGAACCGTCTCTCACTACTACTACCGTGTTCACTCCTCGGACAAGTACGCCGCGCTCAAACGTCTGATCGACGTGAAGTCGGGCATGTACGCGATCATCTTCTGCCGCACGCGCGATACGGTAAAGGACGTGGCCAACCGCCTGGCCCGCGACGGATACGCGGCCGACGCGCTCCACGGCGAGCTCACGCAGGTGCAGCGTGACTCGGTGATGGGCCGATTCCGCGACGGCAATCCATCGCTGCTGGTGGCAACGGACGTCGCGGCTCGCGGCCTCGACGTCGATGATCTGACCCACGTGATCCACTACGATCTGCCCGATGAGGTCTCCGTCTACACGCACCGTAGCGGCCGAACGGGCCGCGCCGGAAAGACAGGGGCGTCACTCGCGCTCGTGCACATGCGTGAGGGTCACCGGATCGCGCACATCGAGCGGGCGATCGGGCGCAAACTTGAAGAGGCAAGGATCCCCAGGGGCAGGGAGATCTGCGAGGCGCGTCTGATGGACCTCCTCACTCGGGTCACCGACGTCGAGGTGAACGAAGAGGCGATCGGCCCCTACCTTCAGGCGGTTCGCGACTCGCTTCTCTCCTTCGATCGGGAGGAGCTGCTGCAGCGCTTCATTTCGGTGGAGTTCAACCGCTTCCTTGACCAGTACGACACGGCCCCCGACCTCAATCCGTCCGTCTCTCCGGTGCGACCCGACCGGGCAGCCGGTCGTCCGTCGAGCGGCGCCATGGTCCGCATCCGGCTCAACCTTGGCCGGCGGCAGGTCGCCGCGCCCCCGCAGATCATCGGTCTGATCAACAATGCAACGAACTCGTCCTACATCCGCATCGGCCGGATCGACATTCACGCCGATTCGTCAGAGCTCCAGATCGACGCTGCAATGGCTGACCGCGTCGAGCAGGCCCTTTCGGGCCACGTCTACCGGGGCACGGCGATCCGCGTCGAGCGCCTTCCGGACGATCGGTCATCGGGTGGCCGCCGATACCCGCCGACCGGTCCGCGTCGTCCGTCTACCGGCCGACGCGAAAGGAGCCGCACGTAGCGGACGGGTAATCGGGCGGTCGCCGCGGTGAGGCATGGAACTCTATCACTACTTTGAAAAGAGCGTCGGCCCGTTCCGTAACCTCTCGGATCTCGATGGCGAGATCGCCCAGGTTATCCTGGATGAGATCAAGCGGACCAATGTCACGTTTGCCGCGCACCGCTACGACGGCTACCTTGCGCGCCGGAAGGAGCTAGAGTGCGTGGCTCGCGAGCTGTTCATTGCAAAGGGCGGTCGACCGATCCGGAGGGTGCCGCACTACATGGTGATCGGCGCGTGCCCGTGGCTCAACACGTGGTACTCTGATCCTGCGTTCGTGACCATACCCGTATCGCACTTTGACACGTCGACGCTGTCGTTCACGTACGGGGATCTGTTCCCGACGTTCAGCCCCCGCGTCGCCGATGGCAAGGAGTACCGGAGCACCGTCTACACGTGGGAAGAGATCAAAGGCGTCATAGCCCGGTACGGTCTCCCGCAGGAGTGGAACCCGGTCGGCGAGTTCGGGCCCGAACGGTACGTCGAAGTCCAGGTATGGTGCGAGCCTCCGGCGTTTGCACCCGGACGCGACGAATGAGCGGCATGACGCTTCGTAGAACGAGAGAAGTGACGGCAGGAGGTTGCACCGATGGCAGCGAAGAATACAGATAGTTCGGGCTTCAGCAGCGCTGAGCGGCAGGCGATGAACGCCCGTGCACGCGAGCTCGCCGCTGAGAAACGCGCCGACAAGAAGCGAGCCGACGGAGAGAAGGCGGTCGCAGACGCGATCGCTCAGATGACCGGTTCCGACAAACGCCTTGCGCAGCGGATCCACGAGCTGGTCACGAAGACCGCTCCCGATCTCTGGCCAAAGACATGGTACGGGATGCCCGCGTACGCGCGGGAGGGGAAGGTCGTCTGTTTCTTCCAGGCGGCAGGGAAGTTTGGCGCCCGCTACGCGACGTTTGGCTTCAACGACACAGCCACGATCGACGACGGGAGCATGTGGCCCGTCGCGTTCGCGCTGATCGATCTCACCCCGGCCGAAGAAAAACGAATCACCGGACTGCTCGAACAAGCGCGCGCGTAGTCGACCGGCATTGCGTCAGATCACACCGTGCTGTGCGTCGCCGCGGGTGCGAAGCGTCACAACCTCGTCTTCGACCAGGCTGGCGACACCCCGGACCTTGCCGCTATCCCGTAGCTCGTTATCCAACGGCCGACAGCGGGCAACGATCGCGGAGTACTCGTCGCGCGAAAGCCGCTCCCGACCTCCGACCGTATAGTAACCCAAGAACAGGTATTTCATCACTTCGCCAGATTTGCGCGGTTATCGGCTTCCTTCCGCCCAATCTCCTCATAGGCCGTTCGCGACTCGGGTGTCAGTGCGTCGCCAAAGTCATCCGGCTCAAAGAAGGGGCGGATTTCGACCACGTCATCTTCGAATGGGCATCGCTTCGCCCAGTCGATAGCGTGCTCCATGGAGTCGACGTTCCAGACCCAGAACCCCGCTACCAGCTCCTTCGCCTCTGCGAAGGGCCCATCGATCACGCTGCGCTCGTTACCCGAAAACCGAACTCGCACCCCGGCCGAACTCGGACGAAGTCCGTCGCCGTCCAGGAGAATTCCCGCATCGACCAGTTCCTGATTGTAGCGAGCCATCGCGCTCAGGAGCTTCTCATCGGGCATGACCCCGGCTTCCGACTCCTGACTCGCCTTCACGAATACCATCACCTTCACGTTGACCTCCCGGCCGTATCGGCCTTCTGCCAGATGGTCGTATGCCGATCTTCGGATTCTACACGATAGGCGCGTTTTTCTGACCGGGCTGGTCGGTTTCATTCGTGCTCGGTTGATGGATCAGCACATCGCGATTACGATACCTCCGGAGCACCCGTGGCCACCATCATTCCGTTTCCGCGAAACAACGCTGCCTCGACGCGCAGCGACGCCTCGCGATTCCCTCGGCTCATGCTGAAAAACTTGGGCCTCACCGACGATCAGATCGAGACCCTCTCCGACGGCAGGCATCTGGAGCGTGCGAAAGTCTTTGAGGTGGCTCCGCGGCTTGAGCCCTCCGACCTTGACGCCGCGCCGGTGTTGTCGCAGACGGTCGCGCTGCTTATCGCCATCGATTCCCGCGAGCCGGTGCGCGCGACGGCTCATGGCAATCTGCCGGTTGTGATCGTGAAGGAGCTATTCGCGGGAGTATTCTCTGACGCCGAGCCTGATTTCGTCCGCGTCAACCGCGAGGATGATAGCATGGTGCTGTCGAGGGTTCGCCGGCTCGCCCAGAAGGCGGGGCTTGTCTGGTTCCGGGCCAACGCCTTCGGGCTGACGAAGCCGGGACGGGTCGCGCTGCAATCTGACGACTACGCCGAGATCTACCGGCGCCTCCTGGAAGCGCACCTGCGTAACCCCGCCGCGATCGATCGCTTCGATCGAATCCCTGTCGGACGCGCCGTTGCGCAGACCGTGCCGCTTCTGCTCTTCGCTGCCCGCGACACCACAGGCGAGTGTCTCTACGAGGAAGACTTCAGCGATCTCATCTGGGCGGTCTGCGATGATCAGCGCGCCGGCAGCGACGATCTCGATCACGCTATCCACCTGCGGTTCTTCGAGCGCTTCGGCGTGCACTTCGGCCTGTTCCAGGAGGGCCCGACGTGGAAGCCGCCGGTCGAGATACCCAGCCGTCCCTTCTCCAGTCTCGCCCGGTGGCGGCGGACCCCGCTCTTTGACCGGGTGCTTCGCTGGCACGTCGACGCGCCCTCCTGTGCGGTGCAACGACCGGAGGTCGCCGCGCTGAACTGGATGTCCAGGGTCCACGACTCGCCGTACCGTCTCGACGGCACCGAGGACTACTTCGCGCGGGCGACGTGCCTTCGTGCAATGGAGCGGTGCCCGACCGACGCCGACGCGTACGTCGTACTCGCCCGGCTCTACAGCCGCCGACCCGAGCTCGCACTGACAATCGTCGACGCGGGCCTGTTGGCAACCGCTGGGGCAGTCCCGGACGTACCCGACGGGCTGTCCGTCTGGGCCGACCACACGTACCGCGACGTCCTGCGACTGCGCTTCGTCCGGGCGGACCTTCTGCGCGACCTGGGAAGGCTGCTTGACGCCTTCGCGCAGTACGAAGAACTCCTCGCGATCGATCCGCTCGACGGCATTGGCGCGATCGAGTTCTACTTCCAGGCGGCCATGGAAGCCGGTGACTACCCGAGGGCACAGCGCGCACTCGAACGGTGCCCAGACGACCGGTCGACGACCGGGCTGTGGAACGCAACGCTCGTCGCGTTCGCCCATGGAGACAAGGAGCGTTCCGAACGATGCCGCATCGACGCGATGGCGGCGAACCCCAACGTGCCCGACAAGCTCCTCTCCAACCGGCTCGCGGAGCCACCCGACTACTACAGCCCTGGCGGTCTGGACGAAGCGCTCATCTACGCAGATCGGTTCTGGCGGGCCTGGAAGCGCGTGCCCGGTGCCCGAGACTGGCTGAGACGACGAGCCGCTGGGGGGCGTTGATCTGTCCGCCGTAGTACTACGTCTTCTGATCGTCCGACTCTGCCGGTCGGTCCAACTCCGAAGCCACTGCCTCGCAGATTCTCGCGGTCGCCGCGATGCCCAAGAGGTCATCGTGCGTCGCCAGTGCGACGGCTGCGGTGCGGTCTCGTTCGGCGAAGTCCAGCCACTGCTTAGCCAGTTTCAGCATAGACGGTGCGTCCGCGTGGGATGACCTCGCGCGACAAAAAGCTGCTCTCGATCGAGAGGCGCTCGAACTCGTCAAGCGTATAAACCAGAAGATCGATAGCAACCTTCCGGTTTATCTCTCGAATCCGAGAACGGATCGACACTTTCATGTCCAAACGCTCATCATACGAGCTGAAGCGAACCGGTCGATCACCAGGTCGATGTCGCTATCAGGATGTCTAACGCCATCACTCGAAGATCCGAACAGAACAACACGGTTGATTGGCAAGTCCGATAGTCGCGCGACGATATCCTGAATGATCCGGTCGACTGACATAGGCTGCATAGATGTCCCATGGTACCACATGTTCCGTCGCTGACTCAACGAAGCAGTCTCCGAATAGCATCAGAGATCGAGCAGGCCGCTGTTGCGTGCCGCGGCAAATCGTGGCACAGTTCCGGCGATGGCGTACCTGCTTCCGCGCTTGCGGTCGGACAACCGACAGCTCGAGCTCGCCTTTCGAGCGGCCGTTGGAGACCTGTTGGGTAACGTTCAGCCGTGGACCGATGGGCGCGGCACGACTCGCGAGTGCCTGCTCGCCGGGCTTCACTACGACCGACCGTGGACGCGCGATGCCTCGATCAACTCGTGGAACGGCGTGTCACTCGTGTGGCCGTCGCTTGCCCGCGACACCCTGGAGTCGGTCCTGATTGAGGACGAGCATGGACTGCGTATCGGCGGGCAGTATTGGGACGCGATCATCTGGGTGACCGGTGCGTGGAATCACTACCTGGTCACCGGCGACCGCGACTTCCTGAACCTGGCGTTCGCTGCGACCCGTACGAGCCTTGCTGTCGCCGACGACCGCGAGCTCGACCCGGTCGACGGTCTCTACCGTGGTGGAGCGTGCTTCATGGACGGGATCGCAGCCTACCCCGACCGGTACCTCAACCCCGACTGGGGTTCGGGCATTCCGGGATGGGCCGAGCGTCACCCTGACACTCGCCACCCGCACGGCGAGGGCTTTCCGGCGAAGGCGCTGTCGACCAATCTCCTCTACCTGAACGCGTGGCATCTGTTGCCGGAGATGGCCACCGAGCTTGGCCACCCCGTCGCGCCAGAATGGACAGACCAGGCGGAGCGGCTTCGAAGCGCGGTCCGAGCGGCGTTCTGGGATTCCGACTCCGGGCGACTGCGCTACCTGGTCGACCCGTGGGGCGGGTGCGATCGACAGGAGGGGTTGGGCTGGGCGTTCGCGGTTCTGTGCGGCTTGCTGACCGCCGAAGAATCCGCCGATCTGACGGCCCGCGCGCATGTCACCGCGCAGGGCATTCCGAGTCTCTGGCCCGATTACGATCGTTACGCCGGCGATACGGTCCCCGCGCGCTACGGCCGCCACGGCGCCACGGTCTGGCCCCACGTCAACGCGTTCTGGGCCGACGCGTGCGTCGCAGCCGGTTCGCGCGAGGCCGCCTGGCGCGAGCTGGAACTCCTGGCCGCAAAGGCCGACCGGGACGGTCACTTCTCGGAGATCTACCACCCGGACACGGGCGAGCGCTACGGCGGAGAGCAGGAAGATGCCTCCGTCGGGGCGATCCGCACGTGGCGCAGCGAGCCGCGTCAGAGCTGGTGCGCCTCCGGCTTCATCCGCATGGTGACTTCCGTCCTCTTTGGCTTGCGGCCCCGTCGGGATGGTCTACACTTCGCTCCCTGGTTGCCGGAGGGAGTCAACCATCTTGCGTTGAGCGGGTTGGAGTACCACGGGCGCACGCTCGACCTGGAACTCTGCGCGCAGGACCCGTCCGGACAGGTGGAGCTGACCGTCAACGCGATCCGATGGGACGGGCGTCCACTCGGGCCCGGTGAGTAGGTACTCGCGCCGCGGAATGCTCGTTGACAACGCGGTCCCTCCAAATTGGTTGACTAAGTCATTACGGTGGACCATACTTGCGTCATGACGCTGGTGAACGTGCACGAAGCGAAGACCAGATTCTCCGCGCTTCTTGAACGAGCGCACAATGGCGAGGAGATCGTGCTCGCGAAGGCGGGTCGACCCTACGCCCGGCTGGTTCCGCTTGAACCGCCGCCACAGCGGATCCCGGGACGCTACCGCGACGCGATACCGGAGAGCTTCTACGAACCGCTTCCTGACGAGGAGATCGCGGCGTGGGAGGCGTAGAGCTGCTGCTGGATACGCACGCGCTCCTGTGGTGGTGGAGCGATCCCGGCCGGCTAGCAGCTCGCGTCGACTCGCTCCTCCGTGATCCTGCAAACATCATCCATGTGAGCGCCGCATCGGCGTGGGAGATCGCGACCAAGCACCGCATCGGAAAGTTCCCCGACGGTGGGCGTATCGTGGCGCAGTGGGAGGAGCGTATCGCGTCCGATCGATTCTTTGAACTCCCGATGACCTTCCGGCATGCCCTCCGTGCCGGCTCTCTTCCCGGCGATCACCGCGACCCGTTCGACCGAATGCTGGCCGCTCAAAGCATCATCGAGGGGCTATCTGTCGTGAGCATCGACGAGCAGATCAGCGCCCTCGGTGCCGAGCGGGTGTGGGAGTAGGGGGACCTCAACGTTCGCTATCGTCTGCTGACATGAGCGGCAGAGATCAGCGGATGAGTAGTTCAGCACGACCCCGCCCGCTCGTGAGCGCGTGGCCCACCCCGACCGTGCCCTACAGTTTGACTAAGTCGATGACTAAGTCTATACTGTGCCCGAGATGTCACGGACGGTCAACATCCACGAGGCCAAGACGAACCTCTCGCAGCTGCTCCGGCGGGTTGCGATGGGTGAGGAAGTCGTCATTGCTCGATCCGGCCGTCCGGTTGCCAGGCTGACACGCTACGACTCGGTGGACGAGCCGAGGGTTGAGGGTCGCGATGCCGGGCTGCTTACCGTACCCGACGACTTCACGGAGCCGCTTCCGGTGGACACCCTCGAGAGCTTCTACGCGTGACTGTGCTGCTCGATACTCATTGCTGGCTCTGGTGGATCGCGGAGCCTGCACGCCTCTCCGACAGCTCGCTCGATCTCATTCGGGATCCCTCGAATCGCATCCTGATCTCGTCGGCCACCACGTGGGAAATCGCGATCAAGTATTCGATCGGCAAGCTCGCCCTGCCTGAGCCACCCGACCGCTTCGTACCCTCACGAATCGAGCGCGACAGGCTTGAGCCGCTCCCGGTGCTTCACTCGCACACGCTTCGCACAGCTTCGCTGCCTTACCATCACCGCGATCCGTTCGACCGGCTGCTGATCGCACAAGCGCTTGTGGAAGAGATTCCGATTCTCACCGACGACGCAGCATTCGATGCGTACGAGGTTCGGACTCTGCGACCGTAGCAGAGTGTAGAGATCGACGCCGCTGCAGCCTATCGCGCACAGGCCCGTACAGAGCTGCTCCCGGACGCGTCTGTCGTTATATTCAGCGAATGAAACACGTACCGCTCTACCGCACGCACGTCGACGCGGGTGCGAAGATGGCGCCGTTCGCCGGGTGGGAGATGCCGATCCAGTACCCGGCGGGGTCGATAGAGGAGCACCGGCTCGTTCGGCGGAGCGCCGGGCTGTTCGACGTGAGCCACATGGGACGCCTGAAGGTCACGGGAACCGGCGCGGCAGCGTACCTCGATCGGCTCGTGTCCAGTTCGATCGCGAAGCTCGGTGTGAACGAGTCGACGTACGGATTGCTCTGTAACGAGTCGGGCGGTGTGATCGACGACCTGTTCGTCTACCGGCTTGCCGAATCGTGGCTGGTGGTCGTGAACGCGTCCAATGCAGAGAAGGACATCGCGTGGTTCCGGTCGCATCTGCCGGAGTCGGGCGCGACGCTTACCGATGTATCGGATCAGACCGTGATGTTCGCGTTCCAGGGGCCGCAGGCGATCGCGCTCCTTGACCATGACACCGGCGGCCGCGCATCGGCGATCGAACGGTTTCACGCGGCGCTCATCGACGTGTGCGGCGTTCCGTGCACCGTCGGGCGGACCGGCTACACCGGTGAGGACGGCGTCGAGCTCTTTGCCGCCGCCGACCACGCCGAGCGCCTCTGGACCGGGATCCTGGCGCTCGCCGACCGCCACGGGGTCGACGCGGGGCCGATCGGCCTTGCCGCGCGCGACAGCCTTCGGTTTGAGCCCGGTTTTCCGCTCTACGGGCACGAACTCGATGAACAGACCACCCCGGTGGAGGCGCGCCTCACGTGGGCGTGCGACCCGGATACCGACTTCATCGGTCGCGATGCGATCCTTGAGCGCAAACGCGCAGGAGCCGAGCGCAAGCTTGCGACCGTCGTAATGGAAGAACGCGGCGTTCCGCGCCAGGGGTGCGATGTCTACCACGAAGACCGGTGCGTTGGCGTCGTTACTACCGGTCTCTACGCTCCCACAGTCGACGCGTTCTGTGCTAATGTCTACGTGGAATCGGAGCTTGCCCGCACCGGCTCGATTGTCCACATTGATATCCGTGGCGGTCGTAAGCGGGCGGTCGTGGCGAGTCGACCACTGTACAAACCGGCGTACCGGTAAGGAGCAGAGCATGACGTTCAGGGATGATGTGAAGTACCAGGAATCGCACGAATGGGCGCTCAAGGATGACAACCTGGTCATCGTCGGCATCAGCGACTACGCGCAGGACAGCCTCGGCGACGTCGTCTACGTGGAGCTACCCGACGTCGGCGACGTGAAGAAGAAGGGCGACAGCTTCGGCGTCGTCGAGAGCGTCAAGGCAGCAAGCGACGTCTACATGCCGGTCAGCGGCGAGATCATCGAAATCAACGCCGATCTGGATGACAACCCGTCCAACGTCAACGACTCGCCGTTCGACAGCGGGTGGCTCATCAAGATCAAGCCGAGCGATCCGTCCGAGCTCGACTCGCTGATGAGCGCGCAGGAATACAAGACCTACACCGAGGGACTCGAAGAGTAAGGTCCCCGCAGAGGAGCCAACGTGGCCTACATAGGAAATACCGACGCCGACCGCCGGATCATGCTCGACCGGCTCGGTTTGTCGTCGATTGACGACCTGTTCACCGATATACCAGCCGATCACCGGTTTCCGGAGCTCGAGCTTCCGCCGGCGCAGACCGAGCTCGAACTGTTGCGCGACATCGAGTCGCTCGCTGCGCAGAATGCCGCCGGCAGCGGGATGCTCAGCTTCGTCGGCGCCGGAGTGTATCGCCACTTCATCCCGGCGATCGTGTCGTACCTGAGCGGACGCGGAGAGTTCGCGACCGCGTATACGCCGTACCAGGCCGAGGCGAGCCAGGGGACGGTGCAGACGATCTTCGAGTATCAGAGCATGGTCGCCGATCTGCTGGGGATGGACGTCGTGAACGCGTCGCACTACGACGGGTCCACCGCGGTCGCAGAGGCGGCGATCATGGCGGTCCGCTCTACGCGTGGCCGTTCGCAGGTAGTGCTGTCGGGCACGCTCCACCCGGAGTACATCCAGGTCACACGCACCTACCTCAAGCCGCAGGGGATCGCTATCGATGTCGTTGATCCGCCCGAAGCCGCCGGGTCGACCGGACCCACGATGGAGAGCCTGCTCGCCGCGATCGGCGACGACACGGCCTGCCTCATCGTGCAGAACCCCGACTTCCTTGGGCGCTACGTCGACCTGCGCGGGCTTGCCGATCAGGTTCACGAGCGCGGAGCGCTTCTGGTTGTGCACATCGACCCGATCGCGACCGCGCTCTTCACGAGCCCCGGCGCCCTCGGCGCCGACATCGTGACCGGCGAAGGGCAGCCGCTCGGGATCCCGCTCAGCTACGGCGGGCCCTACCTTGGGATATTCGCCGCGCGTAAGGAGCTCGTCCGCAAGATGCCGGGCAGGCTAGCCGGCCAGACCACCGACACCACCGGCGCGCGCGGCTTCGTGCTGACGCTCAACACGCGCGAACAGCATATCCGCCGCGACAAGGCGACCAGCAATATCTGCACGAACCAGGGGCTGATGGCGCTGCGCGCGACGATCTACCTGGCAGCGATGGGACCGAAGGGCCTGTCACAGGCCGCGCGCCTGTGCTGGCAGAACGCTCACCACGCCGCGCGTCTGCTCGCGGAGATCCCCGGATGCTCGGTGTTGCCCGACCTCTTCTTCAAGGAGTTCGTGCTCCGCACGCCGGTACCGGCGGCCGACGTGATCGCACGCGCGGCCGGGGCGGGTGTCGTTCCGGGGCTCGCGCTCGACCGCTACTATCCCGAACGCACGCACGAGATTCTGATCGCGGTGACAGAGGCGTACGCGCGCGCCGATATCGAGCGGCTCGCCGATGCGGTCCGCGAAGCGGTGACCCGCACCGCGGACGCGCACGCCGGCAAGGAGGCCCTCCGATGAGCTCGTACCGATTCGACTCGCCAATCCCGCCGCTTCTCTACGAAATCAGCCGCCCCGGCCGACGCGGCGTGCTCCTGCCCGAGTCCGACGTGCCCGACACACCGCTCCCCGATAACCTGGTGCGGTCCGACGCCGACGAGCTTCGGCTCCCGGAGGTCAGCGAGCAGGACGTTGTGCGCCACTTCACGAAGCTGTCGCACGCGAACATGTCGATCGACACCAACTTCTACCCGCTCGGGTCGTGCACGATGAAGTACAACCCGAAGATAAACGAAGCGGTCGCGTCGCACCCGGGCTTTGCGTCGCAGCATCCGCTCGGGCGCGAAGAGGACACGCAGGGCGCGCTCGCGGTGATGTACCGGTTGCAGCACATGCTCGCGGAGATCTCGGGCTTCTCCGCGGTCAGCCTCCAGCCGGCGGCCGGAGCGCAGGGCGAGCTCACCGGCATCCTGATGATTCGCGCGTACCACGAGTCGCGCGGCGACACGAAGCGAACGAAGATTCTGGTTCCCGACAGCGCGCATGGAACAAACCCGGCGACCGTCACGATGGCCGGGTACCAGACGGTGGAGATACCGTCGAACAACCGCGGCACGGTCGACCTGGATGCGCTGCGCGCCGCGTGCGGTGACGACGTCGCCGGGCTCATGATCACGAACCCGAACACCGCTGGCCTCTTCGAAGAGGACATCGTCGCGATCGTCGACGCGGTTCACGGGTGCGGCGGACTGGTCTACGGAGACGGGGCGAACTTCAACGCGATCCTCGGCATCGTACGCCCGGGCGACCTCGGTGTCGACGTGATGCACTTCAACCTCCACAAGACGTTCAGTACACCGCATGGCGGCGGCGGACCCGGCGCGGGTCCTGTGGGTGCGGCCCCGGTGCTCGCACCCTTCCTGCCCGGACCGATCGTCACGCGCGGCGGTACCGACGACGGCGACTACCGCTTCACGATGCCCGAAAACACGATCGGCAGGCTCAAGTCGTTTCACGGTAACTTCGGGATGCTTCTGCGCGCGTACGCCTACATAATGATGCACGGCGCCGACGGGCTGCGCGCGATCAGCGACAACGCGGTACTCAACGCGAACTACCTGCGCGTGCTCACCGAGCGTGCGTTCCCGGTCAAGTTCAAGCGCACGTGCATGCACGAGTTCATATCGGTCGGCAGCGTCTACGACGGCGTGTCGACGATGGACGTCGCGAAGCGGCTGCTCGACTACGGCTTTCATGCGCCGACGGTCTACTTCCCGCTCATCGTGAAGGACGCGCTGATGATCGAGCCGACCGAAAGCGAGAACCGCGAAACGCTCGAAACGTTCGCCGACGCGCTTCAGGCGGTAGCCGACGAAGCCCAGAACAACCCTGATCTGCTCCACGACGCGCCGCACACGACGCCGCTGCGCCGCCTGGACGAAGTGTCGGCGGTCCGAAACCTGGTGCTGCGCTACCAGCGGTAGGCGGCGATCGCGCTCTTCTCCGCGGGGCCGGCCACCGTGTCCGGTGGCTCCCCGTCTATCTCTGCGGTCAGCCGTGCGCATGCTTCCTTGAGCGCCTCCAGTTCGGGCACCCGCTGCCAGTAGACGGTTGCGCGGAGTACCAGCAGCGATGCCAGGAGGCTGCGAAGCGTGTAGTAGACCAGGCACCGCGCAAGGGCTCCGCTCCCTGCGCCGCCCGGCACGCGTGCCGACGGACCACCACCGTTGAGCAGCGACAGCTCGAGCGCGTCCGACAGCAACCGCCGCGACCGCTCGCGCTCACCGCAGCACAACAGACCGATGTACGCCCGGATCGCCGTGCTGACCACCGCCTCTACCGACACAACCAAGCCGTCCATACCGTCCTCCGCGATGATATCGGCGAAAAGACGCGTGCTGATTCAACTCTTGCGCAATCCGGAGCCGAACTGCGTGGCGGTGGGTGGAGTATCGATCCGCGGTTGCGCGCTCAGCGCCGGTTATCTGCGCCGACGCTCCGCGATCAGCTCCTGCAGACGCGACGGGCGGTCGGTGATGATGCCGTCGACGCCCAGATCGATCAGCCGGATCATCTGTTCGTCGCTGTTGATCGTCCAGTAGTGGAGCGCCATACCGCGCCGCCCGATGTCGCGCCGTAACCGGCGGGAGGTCAGATCGACCGTGACCGGCCCTACGTCGAAGCTGACCGGCAAGTTGAACACGCTGAACGGCGTCGCGTTGTTGAGCGCGTTGAGCCCCAGGACGTGCGGGGCGTAGAAGCGCACGACCTCGCCCATCGATCCCGACATCGTCACGCGACCGCCGGAGAGCGACCGAAAGTGCTCGAGAGGCGATCGATTGAACGATGCAACCACGACCAGATCGTGGCGACCGAACTCATCGATCAGAGCCCAGAGCACGTCCGCTGCGATCGCGCCCCGCTCGTTGTCGTCCTTGATCTCGATCAGCATCGGCATCTGCGGGTAGGTCTCAAAGAGCTCGCGAAGGCTCGGCACGTACGCGCCCGCGCCGATGAAGGGATTGCGCTCCGGGTCGCGGATCGGCTGGCCGTGCTCGTCTTCCAGCCCGTAGCCCGCATCGAGCGCGCGGATCTCTGCGTAGCTCATGTCGGCGACCCGACCGGTTCCGTCGGTCGCCCGGTCGACCGTGTGGTCGTGGATCACCGCGAGCCGGTTGTCGGCGGTGAGCACCACGTCGAGCTCGAACACGTCGACCCCGATTTCGTGCGCGTGCGCGAAGGCCAGATTGGTCTGCCCCGGTCGCTCCTGGTTTCCGCCCTGATGCGCGATCACGCGCGGCATCCCGTCACCGTCTGCCTTCCAGTGCGGTGCAACATCGCGCGGTGTCCCGCGGAACACCGCCATCAAGACCCACGCCACGGCGACCGCAGCAAGGACGACACCGACGATCTTCGCTGATCTACGCATACGCACCGTTCTACCCTGTCGGTGAGCACGCGACAAGGCCCCGCGTCGATTGTCCGGCTGGGTACGGATTACCCGTTGGCACGGATCGTGCATCATCCTGCCCGGAGGGAGCCATGCGAATCACCAGCTGCGCGCTCGTTCAGAAATTCTGGTACTCGGAGCCGAGCCAATGACGCCCATCTCAGCGCAGCGACTGCGTACTGCAAAAGTCGTTCTGGGTCTGACCATCGCCGTCACGTCTGCCCTCCCGATGCTCTTTGTTCAGCTCGATGAGCCGTCGACCAGACTCGCGGTGTATAAGGTGCTCGCCAAGACCGGCTCGCTCGTCGGCGGGATGTTCCTGCTCTGGCAGTTCTTCCTGGGCTTCCGCGGGGCCGTTGCCGCGATTCTCCCGGATCTGTCGTGGATCGTCGAGCTCCACAAGAAACTCGGACAGTTCGGAACACTCATCATCCCGCTGCACCCGATCTTCATCGGCATCTACTATCTGGAGGTGTTCGACCGAAACGTCTACGACATCGACCTGGCATCGCCGTACTCACGCGCGGTGCTGATAGGCATGGTGTTGCTCGGCGTTATCGCGTTCGTCGTGATATCGAGCGCGTTCTTCCGGAAGAAGATGGGATTCTACCGCTGGTTCTACACGCACCTGTCGAGCTATCTGATCCCGCCGCTGTTGATCATCCACGGGTTCGTGCTGGGAGAGACGATCGGCACGACACCGTTCGCCTACATCTGGTGGGGACTCGCTGTGCTGATGGTCCTCTTCTACGCGTACCGGATCGCTCACAAGGTCGGGCTGTTCGCGACCCGACTTCGCGTCATCCGTGCCGACCGGGCGGCCGCTGATACGACCGAAGTGGTGATGGAGTCGCAACGTCGTATCCGGCCTGCGCTCGGGCAGTTCGTGTATCTGCGCCGCAGACCCGCGGAGAACTCGCATCCCTACACCGTTTCGACGTACGATCCGGAGGAGGGAGTCCTCGGCGTTACCGCGAAGAAAGACGGACCTCAGACGACGATGCTTCAGCACGTCAGCCCGGGAGTCCGGATGATGGTCGACGGTCCCTACGGCGTCTTCACCCGCGTCGCGCTGTCGACCCGTGATCCGCTCGTGATGATCGCGGGAGGCATCGGGATCACTCCCTTTCGCCGCGTCTGGCAGCTTCTGGAGGAGCGACGCGACCGCGAGGCATGGCTCTTCTACGGCAATGAGTTCTACGACGACATCGTCTATCGCGATGAGATCGACGCGCTTGAGCACGTCCGCGTCGTGCACGTTCTGAACCAGGAGCCCGACTTCCCCGGCGACAAGGGATTCATTACCGTCGACATCCTTGCCAGCCATCTTCCGCGTGACCTGTCGGCGTACCGCTTCCTTCTGTGCGGACCCCCCGTGATGGTTCGCACGCTCGAGTCCGCGCTCCATGTAAGCCACGTTCCCGACGATCGGGTAGCGCACGAGCTGTTCACGGAGTAGCGTGTACGCCGCGTGCCGCGTGCAGCCGCGGCCCGCTTCAGTTCATCCCGAACCGCTCCAGGTACGCTCTTCGCTCTTCGATGATCGCGGGCATTCCGCGATCGTTCATCCTGCGGATGAACTCG
>RECL01000430.1 GCA_007694025.1 Spirochaetaceae bacterium | reverse complement strand
CTTCGTAAAGCGCGGGTAGCCGTGGAACGCAACGGCGTAACCACCGACGATCATGTAGTCTACCTTATGCTTTTCGAGTAACCGTAACAGTTCTTCGAAGTCTGGCTGGGTAGTCATAGAGTAGTTTGCCGGATTCGAT
This sequence comes from Spirochaetaceae bacterium, assembly GCA_007694025.1. Lineage (GTDB taxonomy): Bacteria > Spirochaetota > Spirochaetia > DSM-27196 > SLST01 > SLST01. The sequence goes on along the minus strand of RECL01000430.1, from coordinate 3,361 downwards.
GCGTAGCAGTTCGACGGCCTCAAGCCGTTCCTCCGGCGATCGGTTCCGCCAGTACGCCCGGTCTTCTCGATCCTGATCCTCATGTGTCGAGACGACGAGGCGCAACGGTTTGCCGCCGGCGGTTGGTACCACGGCGTGATAGTAGCATACTTGCTCATCCCGACTCGTCGAGCTCCTCGACCTCGCCGGTACCCGCGCCGACAACCACGACGTTGCCCGTCGCGCGAAGGCGCAGATCGTTTCTGAGGACGAGTTCCTCCCACGTTCGCACATCGGTGGGAGGGTCGTACGTGTTCGTCGAGGTATTGTACTGCCCGCGGAAGCCGGTGAGCGCGAACATCGAGTCGGTCGCCGCGGCCTTCACGCCATCGTCGGTCGACCGGGCGCCGACGAAGAAGTCGTTACCCGGCCACGAGACGTGGTCCCACGCGACAACGCTGTACAGGTCGGACTCGGCGAGCGCCGGGTCGCCGGCTGCGCGGGCGAAGGCGTCGGGCCGGCTGAGCTGCGGCAGACCGGGCTTGTTCCGCGTGAGCGGCCGGACGTAGAGCGTGAGGTCGCCGATCTGCACGTCCTCATTGTCGCACTCGCTGTAGGGGTCGAACCAGACCGCACGGATGCCGGTGAGCGACTCGGCGTGGCGGCGGAAGATCGACGCGATCGCGTGCTGGAGGCGCGGTCCGAGCTTCCCGTGGAACGGTCCCGCAAACTGCCCGCAGCCGACGCCGGGGATCGTCACGAGCGCCCGCCGGCCGGCGGCCTCAGCGGTAGCACTCGCGTAGCGGAGCGCGGGCAGGAGGCGCCGCTCGTAGAGCGCCTCGTACCGTTCCTGGACCACCCGGCCGCCGCGCACAACATCGGCCCAGTCGGCCGCTGCAGTGCTGCCGCTCCCGGAACGCAGGAGCGCGCCAGGGACGAAGAGGAGCGTCGCCGTGAACGGCCGATCGTGAACGAGCGGGGCGGCATGCCTTCCGTCGTCGTAGACCGTGACCCGAACCGCCACAGACACGTCGCCAAGGAGCCTGAGTTCCTCCCCGGTCCAGTCGCTCCCGTCGCCTTTGACCTCGCTCTCGGCGAAGACGCGCGGACGCTTGGTCGCCAGGAGAGCGTCGAGCATCCCCGCTGAGTCGATCCGGGGAACGGGCACCTCCGAGAGCGTCGCGCGAAGTCGGGCGCCCGCCTTCGACCGGTCGGGCGAGAGCCGCGCGGCGTAGTCACCCAAGCGTTGCCACGCCGCCCGGTGGAGGAGGAGCGTGTACGGCGAAGCCAACGGGACCATCGGCGCGCCGCCCGGGGTTCGGCCATCCATGCGGGGCGTGGGCTTCGTGTCCGACGCGGATGCCTCGCGTCTGGCGTCAAGCTCATTGTCCGCGGCAGCCGCACTCGCTCCCCCAACGAACCGATGGAGGAAGCGCGCGACGATATCCAGCTGGAAGTTGTCGAGCCGGGGAAACACCCACGCGAGTACGCGCGCGGGCACCCCGCCGTAGAACGCCTCGGCGATCGCGCCCGCGATGCACGCCTGCGTGTCGGCGTCCCCGCCGAGCGATACCGCGTTCCGGATCGCGTCCTCGAAATCGGTCGAGTCGAGGACTGCAATGATCGCCTCCGGCACTGACCCCTGGCAACTCACGTCGAACTCATAAGCCGTGCGGATCGAGTCGATCGTGCGGTTCAGGTCGTATCCGAACCGGGTCGAGATTGCGACGCGGATCTCTTCCTTGGTCGCGCCAGTCCGCGCCAGAAAGACCGCGAGCGCCACCGCTCCCGCTCCCTTCACGCCCTCCGGGTGGTTGTGCGTCGGGAGCGCCGATAGCTCCGCCGCGTCGAGTACCGCAGGTTCGTTATCGAATGCCCAGCCGATCGGGCTCACCCGCATCGCCGATCCGTTGCCCCAGCTGTTGTACGGCGCGCCACCGGGGGAATCGGCGTCGCTCTGGAACCACCGCCGGAACGACCCGCCGTACCCGGCGTTCGGATAGCGCCGTCCGAACTCGCGGAAGCACGCCGCGTAGTCTTCGACGGTCGCGGCCGGAGCTCCTGACGCGGTCGGAGCGGCGGCATCCAGAAGCGTCGCGGCGACCGCCATCGTGAGCACGCTGTCGTCGGTTGGTCTGCCGAGCCAATGGAAGAGGCGGAAATCCTTCTGTTTGGTCGTTTGGGCCTCATACACCGACCCGAGCACGTCGCCTGCGATCGCGCCGATCATGATGCACTCTCCGGGGCGGCCGGCCCTGCGCCCAACGGCCTCACGCGTTCCACCGGTACCCGTCGGCGTGTAGCGCCTCATACCGCTCGCGGTCGAAGCGATGGAGCTGCGCGGCGCGGTGCGCGACGTCCATCTCGACCTCGTCGAGCGGGACGATCAGTCCGGTCGCCTGAAGCTTCTTCCTGAAGTTGCGCTTGTCGAGCGGTTCGCCCAGGATAGCCTCGTAGAGCGATTGGACCTGTCGCAGCGTGAACTTCTCCGGGAGGAACTCGAACACGACCGGCTCCTTGCGAACGTTCGTGCGCAGCCGCTCGAGCGCCGCCTCCAGGATCTGCTCGTGGTCAAATGCCAGGCGCGGGAGCTCATCGAGCGCGAACCAGCCGGCGTTTCGAGCGTCGGTCGCGGCGGTGACCGGATGGTCGAAGAGGTTCACGATCGCAAGGTACGCGATCGTGATCACCCGCTCGCGCGGGTCGCGACCTGGGGTGCCGAATGCGCCGAGCTGCTCGACGTAGAGGTCGCGTACGCCGGTCTCCTCTTCGAGCTCGCGCAGCGCCGCTGCCTCCAGCTCCTCGTCCATCTGCACGAACCCGCCGGGGAGCGCCCACGCGCCGGCGTACGGGTCGAGGTCGCGCTGGATCAGCAGCACGGTCAGGTCGCGGGTGTCGACGGCGGGGTCACGCCGCGGCTCAGCGGCAGCGTCGCGTCGGTCGGCGTCAGCGGGTACCGGTCGTGGCGCGTCGTCGAGCCCGAACACAACGCAGTCGACTGTCACCGCCGGATGCGGGTAGCGATACGTAAACATAGTGTGTATTATACACTAACCGAAGTATTTGTCAACCGCCTTGTCGGTCACGGCTCCTGCGGACTGTCCGTTCCCGTATCCGAGCCGGATGATCGCGTAACGTCCTCGAGCATTTTGAGTCGCTGGTGGATCGGCGCGTGCTCGAGCATCTTGCGTACGTCATCGGAACTGTCGAGCATCTTCACGAGCTCGCGTTGCGCGTTCGTGAGCATTTCGATGTCCTGGTCCGACAGCTCGATCGGTTTGTACCCCTCGGCCTGCATGACCTTCTCGATCCGCTCAGAGATACCCTTGAACAGATCGGACTCCATCAGATGCTCGAGCCACGGATAGTGCTCGTCGAACTG
>RECL01000412.1 GCA_007694025.1 Spirochaetaceae bacterium | reverse complement strand
ACTCTATACGCGCAAAAACGCTCTGCTGCTTCAACCTTCACGCTCGATGACACTTCGTGCGGGTTGACTCCGCGGGCAAAGCCCCCTACTGTAGGATCATCAGTTAGGAGGCTTTATGTCCGATAGAGAAGGCTCTCCTGCGAAGCTGCCGTTCAACCTGCGGCCTCGGCTGATCGTGACAGTGCTTGTGGTGGTCGTGGTCCTCATCCTCGCCTCCACCAGCATCTTCGTCGTCGATCAGACCGAGCAGGGTGTCGTACTGCGGCTCGGGAGATACTTGAAAACCGTCGATCAGGGCTTGCACTTCAAGTTACCGTTCGGAATCGACCAGAACTACAACGTGCCGGTCCAGATCGTCCAGCGTGAGGAGTTCGGATTCCGGACGATCGCCGCCGGCGAGCAGACGATGATCAGCAGCGCCGAGTTTCCGCGCGAGTCGATCATGCTCACCGGCGACCTGAACATCGTGGACATCGAATGGACGATCCAGTACCGGATCACCGACGCGCGTGCGTGGCTGTTCAACGTCGAATCGATTCCGGGCGGGCTGGGGCTGCGCGCTATGCCGCCGGTAAACGACCCGCAGTCGGACCGCCGAGTGAAGACGATCCGCGACGTGACGCAGTCGATCGTCAACGCGCTCGTCGGAGACCGCGCGATCGTCGACGTGCTCGGCCGCGAAGGGCTCGCGATCGAGGTGCAGGCGCGCGAAGAGATCAACGCGATCTTCAACCGCTATGATCTTGGCGCGCTGATTTCCGAGGTCCAGCTACGAACCGTCGTACCACCGGCGGGCCGGGTGCAGGAGGCGTTCGACGACGTCAACCGCGCGGTCCAGGACTTCAACCGCCTGATCAACGAAGGACGCGAGCAGTTCAATGCGGAAATCCCGCGCGCGACCGGACAGGCGCAGCGGCAGATCGAAGAAGCCGAGGGGTACCGCATCCAGCGCGTGAACACCGCGACCGGTGACGTTGCGCGCTTCGTCAACGTGCTCGCGCGTTACCGTCTTGACCCGCGGACGACGCGCACTCGTCTCTACTTCGAAATGGTCGAACAGGTGTTCCGCGCCGAAGAAGGAACCGAGCTGATCGATCGCAACCTGCAGAACTTCCTGCCGTTGCTCAACCTCGGCGACCGGGGAGGTCAGCAATGAAAAAGATCGTAACGGTGCTCGTCGTAGTCGGCGGCATCCTCATTCTGTTTCTGATCCTTGGGCCCTTCTACATCATCCAGGAGGGCGAACAGGCGGTCGTCGTCCGGTTCGGAGAGATCGTCAGAACGACGACGCAGGCGGGCCTCCACCTCAAGACGCCGTTCCTGGACAACGTCGTGAAGTTCCCGGCGCGAATAATGAGCTGGGACGGGCAGCCGCGGCTGTTTCCGACCTTCGAGCAGCAGTTCATCTTCGTCGATACGACCGCGCGGTGGCGCATCCGTGACCCGCGGCTGTTCTACTCGCGGCTGAGTACCGTCCAGGCGGCGTACGGCAGGCTCGACGACGTGATCGAAAGCGCGGTCCGCGGTATCATCGCGAGCAATCCGATCTACGAAGCGGTCCGCAGCTCCAACCTGATCAACGAGCTCGACCGCGAGCCGGTCGCGCCGGAGGCGATCGACGCCGAAGACGCCGAAGAAGTCGCGCAGATCGGGGACCTGATCGTGACGGTCGAAGAGCAGGAACGCGTCTTGAAGGGGCGTAACGAGCTGTCGAACGAAATGCGCAGAACCGCCGGCGCGCGCGCCGAGGAGTTCGGCATCGAACTGATCGACGTCGTGATCCGCCAGATCCGCTACTCGGACGAGCTGACCGCGGCCGTCTACGACCGGATGATATCCGAACGCAGACGCATCGCGCGCGCGTACCGGTCGCTCGGCGAGGGCCGCCGGGAAACGATCCTTGGTGAGCTCGAGCGCGAGAAGAACCGGATTCTCTCCGAAGCGTTCTCCCGGGCGGAGGCGATTCGAGGCCAGGGTGACGCACGCGCCGCGGAAATCTACACCGCAGCGTACAGCCAGGATCCCGACTTCTTCGAGTTCTGGCGTGCCATAGAGAGCTACCGCCAGACGCTGCCACGGTTCAACAAGACGTTGACCACCGATATGCAGTACTTCAACTTCCTCTACAGCGAGACCGGCAACTAGTCTCGCTTCCGCACGTCGTCGGTGCGCCCTTCGGGCGCGCCGACAGTGCGCTTCCGCTTGCGTCGTGCTTGGGCGATCGGCTACGATGCGCCGATGCACGCTTCCCGTCTTGCTGTACTTCTGACCCGCTCACGGCTGCTCGCTGGTGATCAGGCGCAGATCATCGATGTCACGAACGACTCGCGCGCCGTGAGGCCCGGCTGGCTCTACGCAGCGCTTCCCGGCGCGCGCGTCGACGGTCACCGGTTCATCCCGGATGCGATCGCCGCGGGAGCGACCGGCATCCTGTGCGAGCATCCACCAGAGACTCCTGATCCGGGCGTCGCGTGGTTCGTCACCGACGAACCAAGAGTCGCGCTCTCCGAGCTCTCCGACGCGCTGTTCGAACACCCTTCGCGCGACGTTCAGGTCGTGGGCGTCACCGGGACCGACGGCAAGACGTCGACCGTCTCCTTTGTCCACCAGCTTCTACGCGCACTTGGGCACCGATCCGGCTACCTGTCGTCTGCGGCGATCGCGATCGGCGGCGACGAGCGATCGAACCCCGAACACCAGTCAACTCCTGAAGCGCCGGAGGTACACCGCGCGCTTCGGACGATGGCAGACGCGGGCGATCGCTACGCTGTCATCGAAAGCACGTCGCACGGACTGTCGATGAAAACAGCACGACTGGCGCACGTTCGCTACGCTGCGTCGGTGCTCACCAACATGGCGCACGAGCACCTGGAGTTTCACGGAACCTTCGAGCAGTACCGGTTCGACAAGGCCAATCTCTTCCGCGCGTTGGGGACGGGTCGACCGCTCGCCGACATCGTCACCGCCGGTGAGCAGTCTGCGCCGGTCACACCAGGGCGGCCGCACGGCGCGCAGCCGCGCCGCGTGCAGCCGGCGCTTACCCTGCCCTTCGGCGAAGCGTTCGGCGTGCTGAACGCCGACGATCCGGTCTACGACTATTTCCGATCGGCTACAGCCGCGCCGACACTTTCGTACTCGCTGCGCTCAGGCGGTGCGATCGCCAACGTGTACGCTTCCGAAATAGACCCGTCACCCGCGTCCACATCGTTCGTGCTGCACACACCGATCGGGTCGTCGCGGTGCACGATGCCGATACCCGGTCCATTCAACGTCGCGAATGTGCTCGCGGCAAGCGCCGTTATCGCCGGTCTTGTCGCGGTGCGCGTTGAGGATCTCGTCGACGCGATCGCGTCTCTGCGGCCGGTGCGCGGACGGATGAACGTGGTGCTCACCACACCCTTCACCGTCGTAGTCGACTTCGCGCACACGCCCGGGTCGTTCGATGCGGTGCTTCCGTTCTTCCGAGAGCACACGCCGGGCAGGCTCATCGTCCTCTTCGGATCGGCCGGGGAGCGCGACCCCG
>RECL01000440.1 GCA_007694025.1 Spirochaetaceae bacterium | reverse complement strand
GCCGTCCACGCGTCGGCAGCGGTGAGCCGGTACTCGACCCTTCCGCTGAACTCGCGAACCGTCGCGGTCTGCGCGAACAGCGCGGCTGCCACCACCAGCAGCACGATGAGGAACACCGATTTTTTCATACTCTCCCTCCGGAGAGACCGCTAGAAGCGAAGCACGCCCCGTAGAGTCCCCTGGTATTTCACATCTTTACTTCCGTCAAACATCACTGCCTCATTCGGAACGAACACACCGTTCGTCAGAACGAATCTGACGTCGGAAAACGGCTGGTACGACAGCGCCAGATTCACGTCGGTTCCGACGTACACTCCGTCACTCTGCGCGTTGACCGCTCCTTCCGACACCGCGCCCCGCCCCGCGGTCCGCAGGTACGACACGCTGCTCAGTTCCGCCTGCAGCACGTCCATACCGAGCGCCGCGAGCGGCCGTACACTATATGATACCCCGATGTGCGCGGAGTTTCCGGGTTTCAGACTGAAACCGTCAGAATAGCGCGGCGGCGCGAGCGGCACGAACGACGTCGCCGTCGCGTCGGTGTTTCCTTCGATAAAGGTGAGCGCGTCCGGATCACCGGTGGAGAACAGCCCAAACAGCCGAAGCCGTGAGTTCAGAACTTCCGGCAGAAACAGGGTCAGCTCGGTCGACGCCATGTGCGCCAGGATCAGCGCGTACTGGTACGAAAAGCCGGTCACGCTGAGGTCGTCGGGCAGGAGGCCGAGCGTTCGCCCGGTGTTCAGCGTGTACGACGTTCGATGGAAGAGCCCCGGCGCAAGCGATCCCGACAGGCCCAGCGACACGTACTGCGTGTCCAGGCGCCCGCCCGCGTCCAGTTCGGCGGTCGTGCCGCCCACCGCGGTGAGTTCGTCCCGCGGCCGGAGGTCCTCCTGGACCAGCACGCCGAGTGCCAGGTTCTGCCGCGCAAACAGATCGAGCAGCGTGTAATCGACCGACGCGATCAGACGCGGCGATGCCAACAACCGTCCCGCGTTCGCGGTCGGAGAGACGTCCAGGCGGCTGATCGCAAGCGGGTTCGTCGGGCGATACTGGAGCGCATTCGTCGCGACTCCGATCCGCAGCGACGCGCGTTCCTGGCCCAGCTCGACCCTGAGCCCATCCAGAGTCGTCGCCAGCACGTTCCTGCTTGCGTCGGTGAATCCGGTCCGGCCGATCGTCAGCCCCAGGCTGGTAGCCCCGGCTTGAGGAGCGCTGACGGTCGTCGAAAGCGTCATCCGGTCGATGTCGAAGAGGATCGGAAGGACCGGCGTATACGTGTAGCTACCCTGCGCGTCGAACGCCCAGCTGCCGAGCGGCGCTCGGACCCACAGCGTGACCGACGTGCGCTGGATCAATCGGGCCGAGTCTGCGACGTTCAGCCGAAGGCTCACGCCGGTCGTGTTGTCGATCGAACCGCCGAAGTCGAAGCCGAAGCCGGTTGCGGCCAGAAGAACCAGGACGAAAGCCGCTACTATCCGCTTCATCGTTCACCCCCGACCATCTCGAGCATATTGCCGGTCACGCGCACCATGAACTCACCCGACACCAGTTCACCGGGTGCCCGGCGCTCGGGAGACCAACCGCGATACGTGAACTCGCGCGCGGCGTAGCGCGGACCGGGAAAGATCAGATACATCAGTCCACCGGAGACGCCGTGCGCGCGCATCATCAGGTAGGCGTACTCGCCAAACGTGACCGGTTCACGATCGCCACGGTCGCCGATCCATCCCTCTTCACGCGCTGTGCGAAGCGCAACCGCAGGCGTCGCGTCGTCGGCGACCAGTCCGGCCGACGTCATCGCAAGGTACGCGGCGGACTGCGCGGTCGCGACCTCTTCGCCAAGAATCGCGTCGATGACGGTATTTGATTGACCGAACACAGAACCGGTGACTATCAGCGCGGCGGCCGCTGCAAGGAGGGCAACGTAGAACAGTCGGGGTCGTACCATGGCGTTCTCCTGCCTGTAAAGGTCACCGGAATTATACTCATATTCCCCACCCCATGCAATTGTAGTACCATCGGCGCACGGAGGTAGAGCATGAAGAAGCGCCTGGTCGAGCTCATCGTGCCGTTGGCCGCAGCGGCAGTGTTCGTGCTGCTGAACCTGGTTCCGTTCTACCAGACTGCCGAACAGCGGATCTACGACGTACTTCTTGGCGTGAAGCCCCCGGTACCCGAGCGCCCGGAGGTCCTCTTCCTGAACGTCGACGACACCGCGATCTCCAACGTTGGCCTGTGGCCGTGGAGCCGCGACCTGATGGCGCGGGGACTGATCAGGATGCGGGAGTTCGACACCGCGCACGTCACCTTCGATATCGAGTACGTCGACGCGAGCCCGGTCGCGGTCGACGGTCGCTTCCTGAGCGAGCGACTGCCACGCGCGATCTCCGGCGAGTTCGACTTCGTGAACGACGCGATCCGGTCGCTGCTGTTCGCGATCGCCGACGGGAGAATCCCGCCGGCCGACGTGCCCGACTTCATAGACGAGCTGGTCGGGCTGACCGATACGGTGCGCCGCGACATCATGGCGTCGGTCAGCGGCGTCGCGCGCGACAACGACAGCCTCCTGGGACAGGCCGCCGCGTTCCACGGCCAGGCGTACTTCACGGTCAACATCCTGGGCGAAGCCGACCCGGCCCCCTACGACCGGGAGACGGCGGCACGGCTCATCGGGCTGCAGAACGTGGCCATCGAAGACGAGCGACCGCTACGGATCGGGACCGACACCCGCCCCACCATCCTTCCGGTCCTGTCGGGCGGCAGCGGAGCAGGCTTTCCAAACGTGATCGTCGACCGCGACGGCGTGCGCCGCAGGGTGGAGCTGGTCGCGCGAGTCGGTGACGCGTATTACGGCCAGCTCGTGCTCGCACCGCTGTTGGACTGGCTTGGCGGACCGGAAGTAATCGTGCGCCGCGACCGTATCGTGCTGCGCGGCGCGACGCTCCCTGGCGCTGATGCGGCTACCGACATCGTAGTGCCGCTGACCGTACACGGTCGCATGCTGATCAACTGGCCGAAGGGCACATACGATGAGAGCTTCCGCCACGTATCGTACTGGCGGCTCATCTTCGACTGGCAGATGGAGGACCGGATCGTCGCGCTGCTGCGCGAAATGGACGCGAACGGGCTCCTGTTCTTCTACGACGACGCCGACTCCCTCTTTGGCCTCTACGACTACGCGCAAATGCTCGAGGCCGACATCATGGCGGGCGATCGTGACTGGATCGACGAGTGGCGCGAGGCGCGCTCGGTCTTCTTCGACGTGATAGGCGACTTCCTGGACTCCGGCGCTCCGCAGGAGTACCTCGCGGCGCTCGACGACGCGATCCGGTCGGGCCAGCTCGACGCGGACCAGATCGACGAGTACCGCTTCCTGGCCGACGAAGCGCGCTCCGACTACGAGACGCTCGCCGCGTGGTTCGCCGACTTCAGCGAGAACCGCGACGTGCTGTGGCAGGAACTGCCCGGCAGCTTCGTGATCATCGGTCACGTCGGAACGAGCACGACCGATATCGGCGTCAACCCGTTCGACGAGCAGTACATGAACGTCGGTACGCACGGCGCGGTCGTGAACACGATCCTGCAGCAGGCGTTCCTCGACGACACACCGTGGTGGGTGTCGGTCGCGATGATGCTGGTGCTCGCGCTGCTTCTGGCCTTCGTCAGCCGCGACATGAGCCCGACGCCGAGCCTGATCAGCGGAGGCGTCACGCTGGTAGTGACCGCGGCGGTTGGCGTCGGCGTCTTCCTGCTGACCGGCACGCATCTGAACCTGCTCACCCCGATCCTGGGCGTGACGCTGTCGTTCGTCACGATCACCGCGATCAAGTTCATCCGGGAGAACAAGGAGAAGAACCATATCCGCAACGCGTTCGGCCACTACCTGTCGGCCGACGTCATCAAGGACGTGATCAGCGATCCGTCGAAGCTCCAACTCGGCGGTGTGAAGAAGCACATGACCGCGATGTTCACCGACGTCCGCGGATTCTCGACGATCAGCGAGGCGCTCAAGGACGAGCCGGAGAAGCTGGTCCAGCTCCTGAACCTCTACCTGACCGAGATGAGCGACACCGTGCTCGCCGAACGCGGCACGATAGACAAGTACGAAGGCGACGCGATCATCTGCTTCTGGGGCGCGCCGGTCGAGCTCGAGGACGCGGCGGTCCGCGCGTGCCGCTCGGCGGTGACCATGAAGAAGATCGAGGCTCGGCTGAACGAAGAGGTGCTTGGCTCGGGGCTGGCACCGGCGGAGCTCAAGACGCGGATCGGCATCAACACCGGCGAAATGGTCGTCGGCAACATGGGTACCGCGACGCGCATGGACTACACGATGATGGGGCACAACGTGAACCTGGCCGCGCGGCTGGAGGGCGTCAACAAGCGCTACGGCACGTGGATCCTGACCAGTGAGCAGACCTACCGCGAAACGGGGCGCACCTTTTCGGTCCGCAAGCTCGACCGTGTGCGCGTCGTCGGCGTCAACGAACCGCTGCGCCTGTATGAAGTCGTCGACCTCCGCGAGGAGGTCGACAAGGACCAGGCGCTCATCCAGAAGCTCCGCGGCTTCAACTCGGGGCTCACCGCGTTCGAGAACAAGGAGTGGGGTGAGGCGCACACGCACTTCAAGCGGGTACTCACCGACTTCCCGGACGACGGCCCTTCCATCGAGTACGAGAAGCGGTGCAGGGAATACATGAAGAAGCCGCCGCGCGCCGACTGGGATGGGGTGTACACGCTCGACACCAAGTAAGCCGGCGATGTTGACGCGGGGCGCGCAGCCTGCATACCCTTTGCGGCATGGCAGACAAGACGGTCCCCTTCAGCCGCGACTTCATCGCGGAGGTGTCGAAGCGTTACCCGACGCCGTTTCACATCTACGATGAGGCGGGTATCCGCGCGACGTGCCGCGAGTTCGCCACGGGCTTTCCGTGGGTGCCGGGCGGGTTCCGTAACTACTACGCGGTGAAGGCGCTGCCGAACCCCGCGATCATGAGGATCGTCGCCGACGAAGGGATGGGCTTCGACTGCTCGTCGATGGCCGAGCTGATCCTGGCCGAGCACCTGGGGACGCCGGGCGACCGGATCATGTTCACATCGAACGACACCCCGATCGACGAGTTCGCAAAGGCTAAGGAACTCGGCGCGATCATCAACCTGGACGACTACACGCACATCGACTACCTGCACGACGGGATCGGAATGCCCGAACGGATCTGTCTGAGGTACAACCCGGGCTCATTGAAGGAAGGCAACGTCATCATCGGCAAGCCCGAAGAGGCGAAGTACGGGTTCACGCGCGAGCAGATCATCGCCGGGTACGCGCGGGCTGCCGAGTTGGGCGTGAAGGAGTTCGGGCTCCATACGATGGTCGCGAGTAACGAATTGAACCCCGACTACTTCGTTGAGACCGCGCAGCTGCTGTTCGAGCTCGCGGTCGAGGTCAGAAGAGAGACCGGCGTCAGGATTTCGTTCCTGAACCTGGGCGGCGGGATCGGAATCCCGTACCGGCCGGAGCAGACCGCGGTGGACATCGCGTACGTGGCGCGCGGAATCCGCGCGCTCTACGACTCGATCGTGAAACCGGCCGGCCTCGACCCGATGCAGATCGCGATGGAGAACGGCCGCTGCGTGACCGGTCCGCACGGCTACCTGGTCGGGACGGTGCGCCACGTGAAGAAGACGTACAAGCAATACGTCGGGCTCGACGCGACGATGGCCAACCTGATGCGCCCCGGCATGTACGGCGCGTACCACCACATCACGGTGCTCGGCAAGGAAAACGCAGCGCCAACGGAAACGTACGACGTGACCGGCAGCCTCTGCGAGAACAACGACAAGTTCAGCATCGACCGCCCCCTCCCTCCGGTCGAATCCGGAGATCTGGTAGTCATCCACGACACGGGCGCTCACGGGCACTCGATGGGATTCAACTACAACGGGAAACTCCGAAGCGCGGAGCTGCTACTGAAAGAGGACCGGTCGGTGGAGCTGATCAGACGCGCGGAGACGTACGCCGACTACTTTGCGACGCTCCCACAGATGCCGAAGCACTGACCGGCCGGCGCCGGCACGCGCGGGGGTCAATCGGCGGCTTCAGCCGCTGCGCTCAGCCGGCGTTCCGGAGCGATCGAGCCTCGATCATCCGCGTGAACACCGAGCAGAGGCGCTGCTGCGCGTCGGAGGCCTCACGGCACGTGAGGATCTCACGCCTGAACAGCTCGTCACGGACCATCGCAACCAGCGTCGAAAGGATCGTCAGGTAGTTCATCTGGTGATCGGGGTGGTTCGCGACGATGAACAGCAGGTGCACCGGTTCGCCGTCGACCGAGTCGAACTCGATCCCGTCGCGCGAAATCCCGAGCGCTATCGTCGGCTGGTCGACCTGGTCGGTGCGACCGTGCGCGACGGCCACACCGTGCCCGAAGCCGGTCGACTGGAGTCGTTCGCGGTCGATCACGATCTGCGTGAACCGCTCCACGTCGAGCTGAGGATGACTCGTGAAAATCGGTGCGCCCCGGATCACTTCGCGAATCGCGTCGTACTTGTCGGTACTCCGCAGATCCCAGATCACGCTTCCCGGGTCGAAGTAAGCCACTATCGATCCGCCTGTCTATCGGTCTCTATTCCGCGCAAAGCGCGGCTTATCCTATTCGCCGGGAATCGCACTCTCCCGGAGTATGGCGCAAATGTAGCAGCTTTTGCGACCCGTATCCAGCGGTCGGCGGAAAAAAGAGCGATCACGAATTGGCCACCGGCAGCACGATGCTGACCACGGTGCCGCGACCGCGCTCGCTCTGCGCGACGACGACTCCGCCGTGCTGACGCGCGATGCCGACGACTACGGCAAGCCCCAGTCCTCGACCCAGGAACCGGGTAGAGAAGAACGGATCAAGTATCCGGCCGAGCGTCTCATCGTCCATTCCGGGTCCATCGTCGGAGACGGTGACGCGCGCGTAGCGGCCCGGATCGAGTCGATCGGATACCACGGCATCATCGGGCACCGACGTCGACTCCAGGAGATCGACGGTGATCGTGACCGTCCCGCCTGTCGCCTCGAGCGACTCGATCGCGTTGTCGACCAGGTTGGCGAGCGCGGAAACGATCAGCGACGGGTCGGCGTCGACCCAGACAGGCTCCCCAACGGGCGGGGGCTGAATCGTTACCGAACCCGGCGCGACGGCGGCTCGGTCGACGGCAAATCGGCGCGCAAGGTGGTCCAGATCGCACCTGATCCGGTCGGGCGCGACACCGCCGGCGGCGGCGAGCATCCGCGAGGCGAGCCGCGACGCCCGTTCGGCGGCGGTTCGGATTCGGATGACCCCTGCATCCACCTCTTCACAGGGCCGCGATCGACCGAGCACATCGATGCTGCCCAGAACCACCATCATCTGATTGTTGATCTCGTGCGCCAGACCGCCGGACAGTGCGTGGAGCGCCTGGAGCCGGCGAATGCGTTCCTCTCGCTCCCGTGCGCGCGACGCGTCGAGCGCGCGCACGGTGGCAAACTCGGCAAGGATGCTCCGCCTAAGCCACAGGGCGGCCCCCGCGATTGTCAGGACCAGAAGGGCAAGCGTTGCGATGAGCGGGACTGCGGCGGCCAGCCAGCGAGACACGACCGAATCGCGTGCGTACGCGACGATGACGCGGTACGGGTAGTCGGGCAGCTTGAACAATGAGCCGATGATATCCGACGTCCGGTAGGTCCTCAGACCCGAACCCAGCAGATCGCGCTCGGGCACGTTGCGCAACAAGCCGATGTCAGACGCGAGGGAGGGCGCTTCGCGGTTGACCGATCCGTCGGGCCACCGGGCGATCACGGTCCCGTCGTGGTCGTAGAGAACGACCAGGTCTATATCGATGTCCCCGTACTCGCCGAATCGGGACGCGAAGTACCCGGGCGCCACGGTCGCGACCGCGGCGCCCACGTAGCGGTAGGTCGAGTCCTCCAGGCGAACGCTCATCGCGAACTCACCCGATCCCGGATCGATTCCGGCATCGAACTCCGCCAGATGGTCACGGTGGAGACGCGTGATCCGTTGGGCATCGAGGGTCGGCACGCGCCTTCCGGGAAGCGCGCAGATCAGGTCGCCACCAGGACCAATGATCAGCGCGTTCGCGATCGCAGGCACCGTGACGGCTGTTCGGCTGAGCGCTGCGCACGCGGCGGAACGGCCGGTGTCGATCGAGTCACCCCCGAGTTCGCGTGCCGCGGATCGCAACGCAAGCTCGGTCTGCAACAGCGCGGCCGACGCGTGCTCTGCCAGCAAGTGCGCCTGGATCTGCGTGAAGTGCGCGCGGTCATCGAGCGCGCGCACGAAGTCGACGCGGAAGTGCCAGATCCCGCCGAGGATCAGAACCGCCTCCGCGGTCAGGAGCGCGATCGTGAACGGAATCCGGCCGAAGGGGAACATGGCTCTTGCCTCACCGGGCCGGGAGCATACGGACGACGGAGTCGTCGATCCCAAGCGCCTCTATCATGGAGGGCTGGTCGGCGAGTAACAGCGCTCGCCACCGCTCCAGATCGCCAGGAAGAGCGTCATGGATGCGAACTCCGTGCGCGTGCAGCGTGCGTCGAGCTCGGTCCTGTGCGTCTGCCGCCGCCACCCGCGCCGCGTCGACCTGTTCGTCCCAGACGTCCGCGATCATCGCGCGCAGATCATCGGGAAGCCGCGCCCAGAACTGCGGGCTGACGAGCGGGACGTAGTGTGAGAAGTGCTGCGAGTCGACGAACACGTTCCTGATCCCGAACTCCCAGAGCCGGGCGCTCGCGATCGACTCGAAGGTCGTCAGCATCCCGTCGACCGTGCGCTCTTCAAGCCGCTGCTGGATCTCCGGCCACGGGATGAGTACCGGGGTCGCGCCAAGCCTCTCGAGCCGCAGCCGATTCGCCTCGCCTCCGGCGTACCGGATTCTCAACCCAGCGACCTGGTCGTGACTGTTCAGCGGTCGATCGATCGTGAACAGGTGCGCCGCACCCAGATCGATCCATCGGCCAAGCACGACCACACCGGCGTTGAGCTGCAGCCGTCGATCGATCTCCGCTGTTAGTCCAGCGTCAAGCGCACGGTGCACGAACTCCGGCCCGCGCCCAAAGAAGACCGGCAACAACAGCGCGCCGACCGACGGATCGAACCGACCGAGCTGCCAGGTACCGGGAAGCGCCATTTCGACTCGCCCGTGAAGGAGCGCGGCTACGACGTCGCTATCGCGAAAGAGCCGAGCCTCCGGGTAGACTTCCACGGTCATCCGGTCACCAGCCCGCGAGGCCAGCGCATCGGCAAAGAGCTGGACGGTGCGAACCTGCACGTGATCGACAGTGTTCTCGATTGAGATCCGCATCCGGATCTGCCCGGGGGCATGAACCGCGGCGACGGCAAGACATCCGACGATCAGGAATCCCTTCAGTACGTTCATGCATCCTCCTCCTCGTCGGGGGCTATAGCGTGTGACCGGCGCTCGCCGCGGCCAGCGCTGCAATCAGCGCCGCCTGGTCGAACGGCTTGGGTAACGACGCCATATCCACGGACCCCGCATCTGAAGCGTTCTGGTCGTCTACCGTATACCCCGAGGTCAGCACCGCGGGTAGGCCGGGCACCAGCTCCCGGAGGCGCGCGATCACTTCCACACCACGGATCGCCGGGAGGACTGCGTCGGTGACGACGACCGCCAGATCCGGTAGACCGTCGCGAACCAGGTCGATCGCGTGCATCGGATCACCGGTCGCGATCACGTGGTAGCCGACCCGATGGAGCAGTTCCTCTCCGACGCGTCGGACGCTTTCCTCGTCTTCTATCAGGAGTGCCACACCGGTTGCGTGGAAGTCGGTGGATCCAGCCGGACCGGCCGAAACGATCTCGCGGTTGCTTCGCGGGAGATAGACGGAAAACTCGGTCCCCTTCCCGGCCGCGGTGTCAATCTCGGCAAACCCGCCGGCGCCGGTGACCGTGCGGTAGACAGTCGGCAACCCCAGACCGGTACCGACGCCACGGTGCTTGGTCGTGAAGAAGGGCTCCCAGATCCGCTCAAGCGCTCGCCGGTCGATGCCCTTCCCGGTATCGCGGACGGTCATGACGGCGTAGTCGCCGGGCGCGACCGAGAAGCGTTCGGCAAGACTTCGCGGTACGCGCCGATTTTGGGTCGCGATCGTGATCGATCCCGATCCGGGGATCGCATCGCGCGCGTTGATCACCAGGTTCGCGATGATCGCGTCCAGCCCGGTGGGATCGATCAACACGGGCCACGTGCTCTCATCGCAGCGCACGACCAGCTCGATCTGCTCGCCTATCAGCCGGTCGAGGAGCCGTGTCATCTCGCCTATCGCCGCGGGAAGCGCAACGCGGCGCGGCGCGGCGGGCTGGCTGCTCGCGAACGCCAGAAGCTGCCGCGTGAGATTCGCGGATCGCCGTGTCGCCTCTGTGATCATTCGCAGCCAGACCGGTAGTTCGTCGCGGTCCGCGAACTCCTCGGCGCCGAGCGCGGCATAGCCGATTATGACTTGGAGCATATTGTTGAAGTCGTGCGCGACGCCGCCGGCGAGGCGCCCGATCGCCTCCATCTTCTGCGAGAGCTGCAGCTGCCTATCGAGTCGACGCCTCTCGGTCAGGTCGTTCGCGATCCTGATCGCGCACCGGCGACCGTCGGGCAGCGACCCGAGCGGCGTGCAGCTGAAGTCCCACACGCGCTCGCTCCCATCGGCGCACTGGATCGTGTACTCGCCGACATGGTGCGCGCTTGGCGCGTCGAACGACTGCTCGATCTCGCGCTCAGCGAGTTCTCGTTCGCTTGGGTACGCCCGGTCGAGCCAGTCGTGCATTGTCGGAATCGAGGCCCGGTCGTACCCGCTGATCTCGGTCCACGCGCGGCTGATCGCGATGATCTCACCGTCGTCAGCGTGGATCACGATCGGAACCGGCGCCTCCTCAACCGCGCGGCGGAAGCGGGCCTCGCTGTCGGCGAGCGAGTGCTCGGCGACGGCCCGTGCGGCGGCATCGCGCCGCGCTCCCAGGACCGCCTCAATCGCAAGCGGCAGCCGTTCGATCGCTCGTGGGCTCTTGATGATGTAGTCGGCCGCGCCCGACTTCATCGCCGCGACAGCCACCTCCTCGCTCCCGGTACCGGTGACCAGGATGACCGGGACGTCGGCCCAACGGGCGCGAACCGAGTCGAGCACCTCAAGACCGTCGAAGCCCAGGATGTTGAAGTCGGTCAGGACGATGTCGGGCGGCTCATGCTCAAGGTGCGCCTGGAACTCGGTCTGCGAAGCCGCCTCGGTGAGCGCGTAGACGGGTCGGTCGGGCGCGCCTTCGCTCCGGTAGTGAGTCAGCGCGTCGCGGACGAGCTCGCGGTCGAACGCGCTGTCGTCGATGTAGAGTACCCTGGTCTGAATGCCTTTCATCGTGAAGCTCCTTCAAGCGTCAGCGCGAAGGTCGATCCGCCGTCGGGCGACGAGTCGACGTCGAGCGCGCCGCGCATCGCCTCCGCTGCGCGACGGGCAATCGCCAGCCCGATCCCGGTACCGTCACCGTCACCGTGGAGCCGCTGAAATACGGTGAAGACGCGATCGCGCTGTTCGGCTGGGATTCCGATCCCGTTGTCTGCGACGCTCACGGCCACGCGACCGTCGCGCTGCGCGATGTCGATCCGAACGTGGAGCTGCCGATCCTGGGAACGGTAGCGGATCGCGTTGTCGACCAGATTGCCAATCGCTTGGGTCACGAGTGTCGCGTCGGCGATCGCGATCGCGTCGTGATCGGTCACGACGATCGATCCGCCGACGTCCGAGACTTCCTGAGCGCGCTCGCGCGCGATGGTTTCGACGATCGGGAGAATCGAGGTCGGAGCGAGCACAACGTCCGCCGCGCCAAGCTGCGCGTAGCGCAGCAGGTCATCGATCATCCGGTCCATCCGCGCGGAGGCGGCCAGGACGTTATCCAGGTAGTGCGCTGCCTGTCCTGGAAGTGCATCGGCGTGCCGCTTACGGACGATCGTCGCGAACCCGGTGATCGCGCGTACTGGAGCGCGCAGATCGTGAGAAACCGAGTACGAAAACGCCTTGAGATCGCGATTCACCAGAGACAGATCGCGGTTACGGTCGCGGAGCGAAGCGTTCGCGTCGTCGAGCTCGCGCGTTCGTTCGTCGACGAGTCGCCCGAGCTCGTCAGAACTCCTCTGCGACTCCCGCATGGCCACGCGAACAAGAACGAACACGAGACAGCCGGACAGCGCGACGTAGGTGAGTCCCTTTGCGGTCTGGACCTGGTCGGCGGTAAGCGACGTTGCTGGAGCGAGTACTTCCGCTGTGATTGCGTCGGAGGCAATGATCCAGAGCGAGCCCACCGCGAGATAGATGAGCGTGACCCGCAGCGCGGAGTGCTTCTTCACCGGCGACCTCGCGCGATCATACCGCGGCAGCTGCCATAGCGTCGCGAAGCTCGGCCGGGCCAAAGGGCTTGCGGAGCGTCGCGCACGCACCGAGCAGTTCCGACGCGCGAAGAAATTGGACGCCGGTCGCGTTCCCCGACATCGCAATCACAGCGGGTCGATGGCGGTGCCGTGATCGCCACAGGTGCGTCAGAAGCTCCATTCCTTCTCCTTCGGGCATAACCAGGTCGGTGATCACCACGTCGGGATCGATCGTCGGCAGCTCCCGGATCGCCTGGTCCGCGCCGGCGACCGACGTAGCGTGGTACCCGAACGTCCGGAGCATTTCGACGAGTACCGACGCGACCTGGGGAT
The DNA here is from genome assembly GCA_007694025.1 of Spirochaetaceae bacterium. GTDB lineage: Bacteria > Spirochaetota > Spirochaetia > DSM-27196 > SLST01 > SLST01. The sequence continues at coordinate 3,849 of RECL01000440.1, read as the reverse complement.
CGTCGTCCACGACCAGGACGCGTCGAACCGGCACGGCCTTCGCCGTCTTGATCGCCTCACGTTCGCTCATGACTGGTACGCTCCTCTCTACCGAAAGCTGCAACGAACGAACGAACGATGTCCGGGTCGAAGTGTGATCCGGAGCAGCGCTCGATCTCGGCCCGAACCTGCGCGTCGCTGCGCGCCGCCTGGTAGACGCGCCCGGTCGTCAGGACATCGACGGTATCCGCTATCGAGAAGACCCGCGCAGTGATCGGTATCCCGGTTCCGGACAGGCCGTCGGGGTATCCGCTGCCGTCGTATCGCTCGTGGTGGTGTCGAATCACATCCGACGCGCCACCTAGAAAGCTTACCGCACTAATCATCCGATACCCGAGCATTGGATGCGTGTTAACGATGAGTCGCTCTTCGGCGGTAAGCGGACCGGGCTTCCGCAGAATCGAGTCGGGTATCCCGATCTTCCCGATATCGTGGAGAAGCGCGCCCCATCGCAGGTCGCGCAGCGTCGTGGCGTCGTCGATACCGTGCGCCCGCGCGATCCGCAGCGAGATCTCCGCCACGTTGAGGCAGTGCTGCTGGGTTTCGGTGTCGCGCAGGTCGAGCGCCGCGCCGAGCGCTTCGATCGTCGCGTCGTAGGCGCGTTCGGTCGTGTGCAACGCGCGGGTCAGCTCCTCGGTTCGGTCGCGCACCAGACGCTCCAGCTCGGCCTTGCGGGCAGACTCGCGCAGCCGGTCGTCGCGCTTGCGGAGCGCCGAGTCGACGCATTCCACGATTTCTCCGGGAGCAAGCGGCTTCGCGACAAAGTCGTACGCTCCACGATGGATCACGTCCATCGCGACTGGCAGGCCGGCAGAGCCGCTCATGACCACAACCGCCGTCTGATTCCGGGCGACCGACTGGTGGTCCAGCAGGACTGTCCCGACCCGATCGGTGAGGTTCACATCGCAGAGAATCGCGTCGTACGGCGAATCGCAGAGTTCGCGCTCCGCGTGAGCCACGGTATCGGCGCCAACCGCCGTATGACCAGCCTGCGTGAGCACGCTGCAACTCAGATCACGGACCATGGGTTCGTCATCTACTACAAGAACGCGCGCCATCTCAGCGCCCCCGACCGGTTTCGGACAGCGGTTCGACGACGACCGCACCGCGCGCGCGGTCGATGCGAAACCCGCACCGCTTCATCGTGCGCTCGACCAGATAGGAGCGGTGGCAGATCTCTACGTACGTCCCGGCGTGAACGGTACCGTGAACGACGAGCTCGGCGTCCTCCTCGCGGTCAAGGTGCGCGACCAGATCGCTCGCCTCATCAGCCAGTGCGGCTATCGTCACCGCGATCTCCGATTCGATCTGCGGCAGGTCGACATTCGTCGGGTCGTGCCGCGTCGCGAGCTTCACGTCGCGCAATCGTTTACTGAGATCCAGCGTCTGATCGCGAATCTCCGCCAGCCGTTCGTCGACCTCGAAGTCTATACCAAGGTAGACCTCGGATACGGCGGCCCCGGGCGCTCCCAAGTCGAACACGGTGGCACCGGCGGACGCCCGGATCGTGCATCCGATGATCGTACTGCGGGCACCGAACTCGATCCGGTCGTGCGCGGTCAGATGTGCCTTCAGAGCGCTATGCGAGACCCGAAGCGTGCCACCGACGTCCAGGCGCGCGTTCTGCACGAACCGCATCTTTGCGTCGCCGCGTACGACCGTCGGCTCGGCGGTTCTGCCGATGACCCCCTGAGAACAGACCAGCCCGCCGCACTCGACGGCGAACGCGTCGATCGTGGTCGCCGCATGGAGCGTTCCGCTGCAGCGGAGCGTGAAGCCGTCGGCAATCCTGTCGGACAGGAGCACGTCGCCGTTGAAGTCGATGTTCCCCGTTGCGAAGTCGACGCCGGTACGCAGCAGGAGCGTCGGCGACACGGAGATGACGCTGTGCTCCACCTTCAGCAGCCCGCTGAGACCGGCAAGAATGTCGTTCCCGTCAGCGACGGTGTTCTCTCCGGCGGCCAGGACGGGCATCCGGGTCGTCGCGTTCGCGATCTGCTCTCCGTGCACCGTGGCGCCTGGCCGACCTTCAACGGCGGGGACGATCCGCGCTATGATGTCTCCCTCACGGACCAGGACCAGAGACGACCGCGAGCGGTGATCGATCCGGGCCGGCTCGTCCCCGGCTCCGTCGCGATCGGCTTCCCCCGAATCGGTGCCACCGTCGGCCGGGCGACGTTCGACCAGCTCGACGTGCTCGGGAACCGCGTCGACCGGCTCCTCTCCGAACGCGACTTCGATCGCGTGAAGCGTACTGCGCTCCAGATTGCACGTCTCGATCGCGGCGTCGATCACCTCCGAACTGACTCCCGAGGTCACCCCGCACATCGCGAGCCGTTCATGGACCGCCGACGGTTCGATCGGCCGCCCGAAGCCGCGCGGCGGGTAGAACGACGCGCTCGCCGACATCCGGTCGTCGGCAACTGTGATCTCGACGGAACCGTCGACCGTGTCGACCGAAGAACGCTCGACGGCTTCGTCGACGCTGACGCGTGACCGATCGGGTCGCGTCGACGGATCGCGCGACTCTTCCGATCGGCCCGCAACGCCACCGCGGACGAACCGTGCGGTGCTTCGCGATTGACGGACCGAGTCGATCAAGCTCCGCGTTTCCTGGACGAGTCTGGAGTCGTTGTGCATCGTCTTGCTCCTCATCCGGTACCCCCGTTTTCAGACGACCGTCCAGGCGATCCGTCGCGAAGGTGGGCCAGAATCTTGCCGATCTCGAATGGCTTCTTGACCAGCGCAGTGACTCCGCTCTGCAGCGCGCGAGCGGCGAGCGGGTCACCGGGGTATCCTGTCATCACGAGCACCTTAGCGTCGGGGTGCCGCGCACGGACCGCCTCTGCCAGGTCTGCTCCGTTGGGCTCCGGCATCCGAAGATCGAACAGAAAGAGATCGAACCGTTCTTCGATCAGCGTCAACGCCTCGGTCGACTCGGTCGTCGGCACGACCTGGTGACCGTAGCTCGTGAGCATCGCCTTCAGCACATCGAGCACCATCGACTCGTCGTCGACGACAAGCACCTTACCCATCGATACCTCCCCGGCGCCGGAGCGCCCGTTTCAGAGCTTCAATGACCTCATTCGGATCGAGCGGTTTCGCGAGCAGGTCGACCATCCCGGCCTCTACAGCGCCCTCCCGATCGACCCGATCGGAATGCCCGGTGTACCCGATGATCGGAAGCGACCTGTCTGACTCATGGATTCGGGTCGCGAGCTGATCACCGCGAAGCCCCGGCATTGTGATATCGGTCAGCACGACGTCGTACGGATCCGCGTCGACCTTGATCGAAGTGAGCGCTTCGAGCGCGTCGGTGTAACCGGAAACCCTGAACCCGGCACGCGTGAGCGATGTCGCAAGCAGATCCACGAGCGCCGGTTCGTCGTCGACCAGCAGGACTCGTGGCGCGATCGGCAAGTCGGCCGCGGGGTGGTGCTCATCCGAGTCGCCGTCGGGCCGTGCAGCTGCCTCGGCGGCGTCGGCTCTCGGGAGAGTCGGTGAGACGCAGGGCTCCGGTTGGTGCGCGGGAAGCCGAATCGTGAACACCGTTCCGGCATCGGGTGTCGAGTCCACGGTCACGGTTCCGCCCGCCCCGGTGACGATTCCGTGCACGACGGGCATGCCCATCCCTGTACCCTGCCCGACTGCCCTGGTACTGAAGAAGGGCTCGAAGATACGCCGCTGCGTCTCGGGGTCCATTCCGCACCCGTTGTCCGCGACGGTGATCCGAACGTGCGTGGACGCAGACTGGTTGTCCGCGACGCCGCCCTGCTCGACCGACCCGGTCACGATCACGCGTCCGGCATC